>JAZBOH010000108.1:0-4406 GCA_036351055.1 Lysobacterales bacterium | reverse complement strand
CCAGCGCCGGCGCAGAACAATTCTGCATACCTCGTCACGCCAGGTAATCAAGTCACTATCCCGCCAATTCGTTTTTCCGTCCGGACTACTCGGGTTGCTTCGGGTATGTCTTCTTTTAGGAATTTGGGGTCAGAGTAAGATTTTTTCAGAATTTGGGGTCAGAGTAAGATTTCTAAAGAAATCTTACTCTGACCCCAAATTCTGACCCCAAATTCCTGACCCCAAAATCATGGTGGTTTCGCCTTGGAGACCAGGAAGACCGAACAAACCAGCCTGTACCGGTAGGCCGGATAATGCCACATCAGAAGTGGTCTACGAGCCTGTCGCGATTCATCTAATGCGGTAGTTGACCGGGGGGAAGAAGGCGTAAGACACTCGATGCTCACGTGACCCCAAATTCGTGCTGACCCCAAATTCGTGACCCCAAATTCGAAGAATGCCTGTGCTCGAGTGGCGAGTATAGGACAAGGGGCGAAACACGACACTGAAGACTGCAGCCAGCCGTCAGGCCTTCTGAATTGGCCCATTCGAGATGCATTTGCCAGCTGTCTCCGGCCTTGGCACACTGGGCTTGGGGAATCAGAACAACAGTCGGGGATTGTCCGTTGCGTCATTCACTTGCTTCCATTCTTGCAGCGGCAGGCCTGTGGGCTGTGGCATCCGTCTCATCGGCCGATTGGCCCACCACCAAGTTCAGCATCCAAAACATCAGCCCGGACTCCTATGCGCCGGAAGCGCTTCAGCGACTGTCCGGGTCCGGATTCAGTGGGCCGCAGGGGCAGTCAGTTGCAAAGCTGCAGCGTTACCTGCACGAGATCGCAAACCGTTACCAGGCTCTGGGCTTCCGGGCACCCGACATGCCGCAGGTCGAACTGGATAATGGTGAAACCGCCTACCTCGTGTATATGTACAACTATTCAGACAGTGATCGGTCGGCCAAGGTCAGGCAATACGAGGATCTGTCGACGAATTTGCGCCTGGACCTTTCCCGGACTGTGTCACCCGATGGGTCGATAGCACCGGACGCGTACGACAACCTCGCCCACGAGTTGTTCCACACGGTACAGCGCGCCTACCAGGTCGATTACGACGCCGACCTGGGCGACTGGATCATGGAGGGACAGGCGCAAGCCATGGGCATGGAATTCGCCTGGACCTTCAGATGCGTCGATATCCACAAGGGCAAGGAAGACGACTTTCGGCTCGGTGGCCGGCCCTATTTCAGACCGATTACGACGGCTCCATTCAACGATGACTACCGGACGGCATCCTTCTGGCGTTACCTCGCGGAACGTCTCGCCAACACCACCCGCGAAGGATGCGACGGTGTGAGGGAAGTGGCTGCCGACTACAGCTACCTCGCCACCCTGTACGCGCAGCCCTGGGTCCTTGGGGGAAAGCAGATCCATGACCTCGAATGGCTCGACACCGGCCTGCGCAAAGCTTTCGGCGTCGGCCTGGCACGCCTGTACGCCAACTTCACCGCGACCCTGGCCGCCTATGTTCCCGAGCGCCTGACCTTGGAGCTGACACGCACACCCGAAGAGGCGCGCAACGCCTGGCTAGGCCGCTTGTTCGAGCCCTGTTCCGAACTGAACCTCACGGCAACCCAGCCGAATCCGCAGGCCGACCTGTCGGTGGATTACAACGCCGCGCGCTGTGTCACGGTCCGCTTGTTCGGTGAAGGCACGGCCGATATCAGCTTCCACATCCGCGCTGCAGCACGCTCCAACCTCGACGCCCTGCGCATCGGCACGGCTGGCGGAGAGAAGGTGGGCTCGCCACACCGGATCGAGTCACCGGTCGGCGGCGGCTACCTGGGCACCTGGGAGTTTTCCATCGAAGCCGGGAAACCCCAGACCTTCGTCGTCAGCAACATGGCCGACTTGCCATTCCTGACCCTGGCGTACCGGGGGGCCATCACCGCCGGCACCGATTTCTGGGAGAGCAACATCACCCCGGCCCGGCAGCAGGCCGCGCCCTCACCGGGAGCGGGTGCCGCTAGCGGAACCGGGACCAGAGAAACCTCGCGTGCCCGCGCGGAACGGGAACTGGAGGCCAGTCTGGCTGCTCCGGCCAACCGCAGCACCCTGGGCAGCACGCTTTCCTACGACTGGAACCGTCCCCGCTGTGCCGAGCCCTTCGGCGCAACCGGTTGCGGGCCGATCATGGGCATCCGTCTCAACCTGGCCTCCGGCACGCCAGCCGACCCCTGGAAGATCACGGGTACCGGCGAAGCAACCGGGCAGTTCATGAGCCAGCTCACCGCCATCGCCGACCATGGCGTGTTCGCCACCGACCGGGCGCTGGATGCCTCTCTGCAGGCCATGGAGGACACGCAAGGCGGTTGGATCGACATCACCATTCCTGCTGTCGAATACGGTTTTTCCGGCAGCTTCGACAACGCGATGATTACCGTCAACGGCGGTAAAGGCAGCGGCAAGCTGGAGGCCCGCGGGCCCATGGATTCGCAGCCGGGCCGGGGCTTCAATTTCTGGCATTCGGGAAGTGTCACCATCGACGAATTCACACCGCTCATTCTGCGTGGGTCGTTCTCAGCGCAACTGACCGACATGTCGCGCATCGACTTCGACGCCCTCGGCGAGGACCCGACCTTGCCCGTGGATCGCAACATCCAGGGACGCTTCGTCATTTCTTCACCGTGGAAAGCCGATCCCGCAGTCGAAGTCCTTCAGGCGGAAGGACCCGAGGGCGCCGAGCAGGTCAGGCAGGACATGGCCGAGGCTTTTCCCGAAAGTGTCAATTTCGACCTGGATGAGCGGCGGGCGGCAGCCGGATCGGGTGACGGCTCAGGCCAGTCAATCGGCATCGGCAAGCTCGACGATTTCCCCGCCTGTTCCTGCAGCTGTCAGCTCGCCGACATTCCCAAGAACTGTCGCGCTACCTGCAAACCCATGGTCCTGGCCTGCGGCCAGGAACGGCAACGGGTGGCCGCACTGGAGGCGGCCGGCAAAGCCCCGGAAACCGGTTCTCCCGCCGACCTCGCCGGCCAGCGCGCAGAATTGCCCACGCGCGAGGAATACATTGCAGGCTTGCGGGCGGAAGGCATACCCGAATCGCAGATCGAGCACCTGGTTTCACAGATGGACGAATTCATGGCCGAAAACGGCGGCTGGCCACAAAAGTAACCGCGCCGGTAATGGCAAGTTAAACGGCCCAAATTGGTAGAATAGGTGTATGAATACATACAAACGGCACCGATTCCCTTCCGACATCATCTCCTACGCTGTCTGGCTTTACTAACGTTTCAATTTGAGTCACCGCGATATTGAGGACCTTCTGGCTGAGCGAGGAATCACCGTCAGCAAAGAAGCGATCCGGCTGTGGTGCATTAAATTTGGAGCAATTTGCACTCGAAGATTGAGACGAAATCACCGAGGATTCGGCGATACCTTTTACATCGACGAGGTGTTCGTCAAGATCAACGGCAAACAACATTACCTGTGGCGAGCAGTGGATCAAGACGGTGAAATGGTGGATGTGTATTTTCAGGCCAAGCGTGATGGCCTCGCTGCCAAACGGTTCTTCGAACGCCTATTACGAAGTCATGGAGGTGAACCCAGGCAGATCGTCACCGACAAGCTGCGAAGCTATGGCGTCGCCCACCGTGAGATGATACCAGATTCAATCCACTGCACCATTCAATATGCCAATAATCGGGCTGAGCAATCGCATGAAGCGACCAGAATTTGGGGTCAAGAATTTGGGGTCAGAGTAAGAATTCTTAAAAAATCTTACTCTGACCCCAAATTCCCGAATTCTGTGGCCCCAAATTCTGATTGTAGGGTTGTCCGGGGGTTGACCGGAGGCATCGAGAGCCCTAGGGATATGGGGACGCATTTAGTTTTTTAACGTTTACTGCGCGCCCGCGCCCTCTCAGAAAATAATTGCGTCCCCGTTTTATTCCGAGTGTCGCAGTGGGTACCATGATTGTGCTGTGGCGCTTCGAACGGGTGCTTCGGGGTCAGTCTGTCACACCATCAGTGGGAATAGACACTGCCGCACAGCGGATTGTGGTAGTGAAGTCGGCGCAGCACTCTTACAGTGCATTCGCGCAATTCGCCAGGAAAATCCTCTGCTGCTACAGTCCCTGCCCGCGCACGATTGCCTTCGACAAACTGCCCTTCGGCCATCGGCGCAGGCCCATCTGGCCGCCGGAGAAAGCCCTGTTCGAGGCGACTGCACTTTAGGCGGGCTCCGCATTTCCGACGCCACTGTAGACGACGCCCGAGAGCCGCGCCATCTCTTCCCTGAACGTGGACAGGTCCTCCGTGCTGAATTGTTGCAGGTGGCGATGGCCACAGGCGCGCGCCATTACCTGCATGAGGGACACGGATGCATCCAGGAACCGGGCCAGGCGTCGGGCAGACTCCTCGACATCCAGT
>JAZBOH010000107.1:0-2263 GCA_036351055.1 Lysobacterales bacterium | reverse complement strand
CCGTTGTTCTTCCGGGCGATCCTCGTCACGCTGGTCATGATGCCGTTTGCCTATTGGGGCAGGTTGCAAATGCATTCGGCCACCTGGCGGCGGGATTCGTACTCCATGATCGGGGTTTCCATCGGCCTTTCGGTTTTCAGCGCCGTCACGATGATCCTGGTCGTGACTTCCGGCTTTGTATTCAGATCGCCGGCTGTTGAATTAACCGTTCTCCTGGCCTTGCTGGTGGTGTCACGCCTTTTGTATCGCAGCGGTTTGCGCAGCTACTACCGGACCGCCGATCTCGCCTGAAATGATAAATTCGCGCATCCAAAGTAACCTTTTCGCGCATCCAACAGTCATATAGTCCAGGGAACGTTGATTCAGGGCCGTTTCTGTATCGAATTATTTCGCTCTATCGTGACTTTCGAACTACCTGACTTTTGGCTCATGCCGGCTCTTTTGTGTTGTGGTGTTATAGGGCTGTCAAACAGAGAGATTTGCTGTGAAAAAACTACTCAAATTATCTGCCCCGTTACTGGTGTTGATCGCCGGCTTCCTGGTGGTGCAGGGGCTGGTCGCTGCGAAACCTGAACCGGAAAAGAAGGATGAGGAAGTACGTGCACTCTCCCTCTATGTCGATTCGGTCAAATCGGAAAACGTTGTTGTCGCCGTGAAGACGCAGGGTGAAGTCCGTCCCAAGACGGAAATCGACCTGATTCCCCAGGTTTCCGGGCGCATCGTCGCCATGTCGGAAAGCTTCAGCGAAGGCGCCGAGGTGGCGCCGAACACCATGCTGTTGAAGATTGACGACGCCGACTACCAGGTAGCAGCGGTTCGTGCCGAGGCACGTGTTGCAGAAGCACAGACCGCGTTGGAACGCGAACTGGCCCAGGCCGAGATCAAGGCGGAGGAATGGCGCGACGGTCGCAAGGACCAGGCGCCTACCGATTTTGCCCTCAACCTGACCCAGGTGGCACAGGCAGAAGCCATGCTGCGTTCAGCGAAGGCCGACCTGCAAAAGGCGCGGCTCGACCTGGAGCGTACCGAGATCCGGGTTCCGTTTTATGGGCGTGTCCGTGAACGCAACGTCGGCATCGGCCAGTACGTGTCGGCCGGCATGCCGGTGGGACGTGTATTTTCCACCCACACGGTCGAGGTCCGCCTTCCTCTGACCGATACGCAGCTGGTCGAACTCAATCTTCCGATGGGTTTCATGGCGACGGATGAATCGCCGGCGCCGGTAGTCAACTTCAGTGCGAAGCTGGGCAACCGCGAGTTCACCTGGGAAGGACATATCGTTCGCCTGGACGCCTCCGTCGATCAGACCACTCGCCTGATTTACGCAACCGCCGAAGTTCGTGACCCTTACGGGCTGGCAGCTTCAAACGGAATGCCGATGGCCGTGGGCATGTTCGTCAATGCCGAGATTACAGGCATCGCAGAACAATCCGCCTTCGTGATGCCGCGGCTGGCATTGCGCAACCAGGACAAAGTCTACGTTATCAATGACGACAACGAGCTCGAGATTCGCACCGTCGAGGTGCTCTCAACCTCTGAAGAACGTGTCCTGGTGACCAGCGGTGTCAGCGCCGGCGACCGGGTGGTGACTTCGCCGGTACCCAACGCCGTGAATGGAATGGCAGTAGAGGCCATTTTTCGTCAAGAACAAAGCTGAAACCGAGGAAAATAGACCATGAATCGCCTGATTGACTGGTGGGCAAGGAATACTGTTGCCGCGAATCTTCTGATGGTCGGTATTTTTGTGGCCGGTTTCATCGGGTTCAGCTCAATGGAACGGGAAATGGACCCACAGGTCCGCTTCCCGGGCCTGGAGATCGAAGTATTCTGGCCGGGCGCCGCGCCGCAGGAAGTCGAGGAACAGATCGTCGCCCGTATCGAGGAGTCGGTCAGCGACATGGACGCCATCGAATGGGTCCGTTCCACGTCGGCGGAAGGCTACGGTGGTGTTTACATCCTGGCTGAAAACCAGGTCGACTTCACACAGTTCATGAACGACGTAAAAATCCGCGTCGATTCCATTTCCTCGTTCCCCCGTGATATCGAACCGCCCCAGGTAAGGCAGTGGATCAACCGCAACGAATTCATCCGGGTTGCTGTCCACGGTGACCTGGATGAGCGTGAACTGAAGCGTCTGGCGGAGCAACTGCGCCGCGAAGCAGCCGTGTTACCGGCTATTACCGTTGTGCAGCTGTTTGGCGTGCGTCGCGAAGAAGTTTCCGTGCAGGTCAGCGAAGAAGCGCTGCGCCGCTACAATATGAGT
>JAZBOH010000106.1:0-5593 GCA_036351055.1 Lysobacterales bacterium | reverse complement strand
GGCTCGGCGATACCGGAAAGTCCGGCGTCATAAAAATCAAAACGGGCCTGGAAGAAATCGTCGCCCAGCAAGGCGGCGAATGCGTCGATGGTCTGGAAGGCCAGGTAGTCCTTCCAGGTCTCCAGCGGCGTATCGGTCATGACCTGGCTGGCGCCTTCGTAAAAACTGGGTTGGCGGACGATGTAATAATCACGCTCCGGCAACCCCGCGGCTTCGAGCGCAACCCCCCAGGCATAACTGGGTGCAAGTTCTTCGAGTTCCGCCATGGTTTTGCGGTTGTAGGTGGCGACCGGGTTGCGGTTTGCCTCCTTGGTCCAGTGTGCTTCGGCCAGCGCGTGTTCGAGGTCGTACACGGCGGATGCCTTGTCCGCCCCCCCTTCGATGCCAGCCAGTTCGAACAGGCTGGCTGCATAGCTGTGGAACAGCTCGCGGCCCTTGACGAACTGTTCGTCGTCGAGCAGGTAATAGTCGCGGTCGGGCAGGGTGATGCCGGACTCCACGATGTATACCACGTTGGTATCGGGGTCTTTCATATCCGAAAACACGCCGGCTGCGATGGGGCTGTTGACGCCGTAGATACCGAGGGTGCTGAAGGCGCGAAACAGGTCATCGTAACTTTCGATAGCCGCTACCAGATCCAATTCGGCCCGAATGGCCTCGATACCGAGTTCATTCGGTCTCTCAGAATCCATGAACGAGTTGTAGTAGTCACGAATCTTCTGGGTTGCGCTGCCCGCGGCAACGTCACTGGCTGCACTGACTTCTTCGACCAGCGCACGCACGTCTTCCTGGGCGCTTTCGCGAAGCTGGTCGAAGGTGCCCCAGCGGGCCTTGTCAGCCGGCATCTCGGTCTCGGCGACCCATTTGCCATTCACGTGATCAAAAAAGTCGTCCTGGGGCCGCACCGTGACGTCAAATCCACTCTGGTCAATGCCGCTGCCCAATTCAGGACTGGCCACTTCGACCACTGCCGCGGGGGTCTCGGTGGTCGTATCCGGCTGGCTTACGACTTTAGCCTCTTCAGCCTCTTGCTGGCAGCCTGGCAGGCCTAGTGCGGCCGCAACCGCTGCGGCCAGGGCGAGTCTTTGTACATGTTTCATGGGTATTCCTTGTGTTTATCCGGTTGAAAACGCGCACACTATAGCGAAACGGGGCCAGTCTTGCAGGTGCCGGAAGTTTGGTTAAACTGGCTAGAGAGTCAAGACAGAGAATCCGGTATGTCACGTTGGCGTCAGCCCCGTCCCAAAAGCAGCCCCTATATTACGCCCGAAGGGGAGCGGGCCTTACAGTCCGAATTGCAGGAACTGTGGCTCCTCCGGCGCAAGGAAGTGGTCCCGGCGCTTTCCGCAGCGGCTGCCGAGGGCGACCGGTCCGAGAACGCAGAGTATATCTACCGAAAAAAGCAGCTGGGTGAAATCGATCGCCGCATCCGCTACCTGTCCCATCGCCTGGACGAGTTGTCCGTGGTTCGTCTTACGCCGCCCGACCGTGACCGGGTTTTTTTTGGGGCAACGGTCCGGCTGGAGGGCCAGGATGGCCAGGCCGTGCAGTACCGTATCGTCGGCGCGGACGAGACGGATGCGCGAAAGGGGTACATCTCGGTCGATTCCCCATTGGCGCGGGCCCTGTTGGGGAAAAAGCGCCGGGATCGCGTTTCCGTAATCCGCCCCGAGGACCGTGCAGAATTCCAGGTCATCGAAATTTCCTATTCCTGAAAAAAAGCCCCTTGAAAAACAAAAAGCAGTCACCATCTTTTTTCTGCGGTCGCTGAATGGGGCCGCAGGCGCTTCCGGCCTGATGGCGGGAGCAGAGATGAAATGACCGAATTGCTTCAATGGAGGATACGGTAATGACTACTTTTGACTTTTCACCCCTTTTCCGCACGACCGTCGGCTACGACCGGCTGGCTTCGCTGATGAATGCTGCGCACCTTGGTGAGACGGGCAACACCTTCCCCCCGTACAACATCCAGAAGGGCGGCGAAAACCAGTACAGGATCACGATGGCCGTCGCCGGCTTCTCGGAGGCCGACCTGGACATCACCTCTGAAAACAACAAGCTCATCGTCACCGGCAGCAAGCCGGAAGAAAGCGACGGCGATGAGAACGCCTATCTCTACCGGGGCATTGCAACCCGCAACTTCGAAAAGCGCTTTAACCTGGCCGAACATGTCAAGGTTTCCGGCGCCCGCCTCGATAACGGGCTGCTGCATATCGAACTCGAGCGGGAAGTGCCCGAGGCGATGAAACCCCGGAAGATTGAAATCCATTCACAGGGCGCGCTGCTTGAAAATGCGAAAAGCGACAAAGCTGCGTGAGTAAAAGCAGTTAGCCTAAAAAGGGGCGCTCCGCGTGGCGCCCCTTTTTCTTTTCGAAGGCCGTACTTTTTGTCATAGAATGGGTGCCGGTATAGAACGAGCTGCCGATGGAGCAGAGCAAGGCGTGAAGAAGATTTTATTCTGGCCGTACCAGCTATATGTCTGGCTTGTGGTATTCCCCCTGGTCGGAATCCTGACCATTGTATTCAGCACGCTGACCGTTATCTCCTCGGTTCTGGTCAATCCCCATTTCGCAAGTCGTGTCTTTGGCGCCACGTGGGCCAGGCTCCTGGCATGGCTGGTTCCAATCAGGATCACCGTGCAAGGTGCGGAAAACGCCGAACCGCACCGCAGTTACGTGGTCGCCAGTAACCACCAGAGCGCGTGTGACATCCTGGTGCTTTACGGCTGGTTGCGCCTTGACCTCAAGTGGGTCATGAAGGCGGAATTGCGCAAAGTGCCCGGCATTGGCATCGGCTGCGAAAAGGCCGGCCATATCTTTATCGACCGGAACAACCACCAGCAGGCGGCCGAGGCGATCAACGGCTCTCTCGCCCGGCTGGGTGACGGAATCGGCATCCTGTTTTTCCCCGAAGGTACACGCAGCCAGGACGGCCACTTGCTACCGTTCAAAAAGGGCGCCTTTCATGCTGCGATCGGGCAACAGATCCCGGTACTGCCGGTGACGGTAACAGGGACAAGAGAAATTCTTCCCGCCAAGTCGCTCAAACCCTTTCCAGGGCCTGCAATACTGCACGTTCACCCGGCCATCGAGACGACCGGACTGACCTTCGACGATATCGACAGGCTCAAACAGAAGACCCGCGAAGTCATCGCCTCGGCCCTGCCCGGGGATTTGAGCTGACATGGCGCTGGGAAAACCCGACCCCCGGTTCACCCAATCCAAGCGAGCCAGGTCCAGTTTTCGCCTGGCCCTGCGCCTGTCGCTCGTTTTTGTGGGCATCCTGTGGACAATTTTTATTTTCGACCAGGTATTCGGCCTTCGGCTGGGACGGTTCGGGCTACGCCCGGGTTCCATTCCCGGCCTGCTGGGCATCGTCACGGCGCCCCTGCTGCATGCGAATTTTCAACACATTCTCTCCAATACGCTACCCATGTTCATTGCCATGACAGCGACCCTCTACCTGTACCCGAACTCGGCACTGCGAGTCATTCCCGCGGTTTGGCTGGGCTCGGGCATCCTGGCCTGGTTCTTTGCCCGGCCCAACCTGCACATCGGCGCCAGCGGCCTGATATACGGACTGCTGTCCTTCGTGTTTTTCAGCGGCATCCTGAGGCGCGACATGCGTTCGGTGTCTGTCTCGCTGCTGGTCGGCTTCCTGTATGGATCGATGATATGGGGTGTGTTGCCCTCGCGGCCACAAATGTCCTGGGAGATGCACCTGACCGGTGCAGTCGTCGGGGTCCTGATGGCGTTCGTATTCTCGAACTGGGACCGGGTGCCCGTGGTTCGCTACGACTGGGAAGACGATGATTCCACGCCCGAGTGGTTCCCCGAAAAGAAAGACGATGATTGAGAGAATCTTCTATACCGTCGTCATTGCGCTGGCCCTGCTGGTCGGCGGCGGACTGCTTCTGCCCCGCGAGGTACACGTTGAGCGCAGCATCGAGATCCAAAGGCCGGTCAACACGGTGTTCACCGTCATCAACCGTTTCGAAGCGTTCCCGGCCTGGTCGCCGTGGTCCGGGCGCGACCCGGGCGTGGAATATGTCTTCAGTGGGCCGGTTGCGGGTACAGGTGCACGCATGGAGTGGTCCGGCGATCCGCGCCAGGTCGGTAAAGGGTGGATGGAGATCACGGAGAGCCGCCCTAACTCCCTGGTCCGGGCCCACCTGGTCCTCGAACAGCAGGGTGAAGCTGAGTCCACTTTTACGGTTGAACGCATCGCTGGCGGCGCTCGCATCACCTGGTCTTTTGACACCGACCTGGTCGCCGGGCAGGGCCATTTTGGCGGCTTGATGGCGCGCTACTTCGGCCTGTTCTTTGACCGTTGGATCGGGGGCGACTTCGAGAATGGCTTGAGTGATTTGAAAGCGTATATCGAATC
The DNA here is from genome assembly GCA_036351055.1 of Lysobacterales bacterium. Lineage (GTDB taxonomy): Bacteria > Pseudomonadota > Gammaproteobacteria > Xanthomonadales > SZUA-36 > JABDPF01. The sequence continues at coordinate 1,207 of JAZBOH010000106.1, read as the reverse complement.
CCTGCCTGCCGCGGACTTTTCCGGTCTCGATGTGGAGTTACTTGAAGTGCAGGCGGCAGACGTACTTTCCATTTCCGTGCAGGGGAGGCCGGATAGCGATGCCGTGGCTGTAAGACTGGCGTCGGCCTACCGGGAAATTTCCGGGTTCATGGCCGCGAACGGCATCGAGTTGACGGCCCAGCCAATCGCCATCAGCCGTATTCGTGGAAACGGGGCATTCAGTTTCGAGGCCGCGATACCGGTTCAACGGATTGACATCGACACGACGGGGAGGGTGAGATGGGGAACGTCACCGGCCGGCCGTTCGGCCAGGCTCGTGCACCGTGGCTCCTACGACGACATGCCCCGAAGTTACGAGAAACTGGCGGCCTGGATGGCGGCGCATGGCTACCGGCAAGGCGGGGTGTCCTGGGAGCAGTACATTTCTGATCCCGGACAGGTCCCGATAGACGAGCGGATCACCCATATATATTTTTTACTGGACGAGTCACCCTGAGGCCGGTTTTACCAGCGTTGCTCGAACGGCGGTTCCTGGGTGTACGTGAACCGGTCCGGCTGATCGACCAGCACGGCCAGGTGGTTTTCAAAAACCTGCCTGGAGACCTCCTCCGCTCCCATGCTGAACAGGTGCGGGTTGCCAACCTGGCAGTCCAGCAGGGGTATGCCTGACCGGCACAGCAGCTTACACAGCGCCACGAGCGCAATTTTGCTGCCGTCTGTGTGCCGGCTGAACATGGATTCGCCGAAAAACACGGCCCCGATCGCCAGGCCATAGATGCCGCCGGCCAGTTCCTTGCCCAGCCAGACTTCCAGCGAATGTGCGTGTCCCAGGTGGTGCAGGTTGATATAGGCTTCCTGCATTGCGCCGGTCAGCCAGGTGCCTTCCTCCCCCGCTCGTGGCGCGGCGCATGCGTGAATGACCTCGGTGAAAGCCGTGTTCAATGTCAGCCGGTATTGACCGCTGTTGAAGCGGCGCCGGGTCCGCCGTGACAGGTGCACCTTGTGGGGGCTGATGACGCAGCGGGGTGCGGGGCTCCACCAGAGAATCGGACTGTCATCGGAAAACCAGGGGAAAATGCCTTGCCGGTAGGCGTTCAGAATACGCTGCGGTGACAGGTCGCCACCGCCGGCCAGCAGTCCGTTGGGGTTATCAAGTGCGGTTGTTGTCGGAGGAAACGGCGCGCCGGGATCGTCAGCCAGCCGCGGC
>JAZBOH010000105.1:0-6979 GCA_036351055.1 Lysobacterales bacterium | reverse complement strand
TGGATTGCTCAAAGGCGGAGCGGCGCTGGTGCAGCGCGGCGTTGTTGTCATTGGCCTGCACGAAGTACAGCAGGTTCAGACCTTCCCAGTAGCGCTGGTGGGAATGGATGGCTGCGCTCTCGAGGGCTCGCTGTTGCAAACCCGGCATACGGTCCGCCGCAATGGCCCCCTCGAGCCAGTAGCGGTCGATGGCCCGTTCCACGGGCAGGTAATGCAGGCTGGCCTGCAGCCGGGGCCAGGCCAGGGCCAGTACGCTGATTGCCGCCAGGGCCACCAATAACAGGAGCAGGTAGGGATGAATCCGCGCAGTCGGGTTCTTTGCCGAGGCCTTGGCTGTGCGCATGACCCGCCGCCTCAGGAGCTGTAGTACTGCCCGTAGCGGCCGTAGTGGTAGTAGTAACCGGAATCACCGTAACCGAGGTTGCCGTAGCGCTTCAGGTCCACGCGCTGCATGACGATACCCGCGATGTCGGTGCCGCCGTCACGCAAGGTCTTGAGCGCCGCCTTGGCGACTTTCACCGGGGTCTTGTTCCAGCGCACCACGAACAGGGTCTTGTCCACGAAGCGGCCGATCAGGCGGGCGTCGGCCACCGCCATCACGGGCGGTGCGTCGATGATGACGTAGTCGGCATTCTGGCGCAGCACGTCGACGATGCGCTTCATGCGCTGCGAGGAAAAGATGTCGGTGGCATTGGCGAATTCCGCGCTGCCCGGCGTCATCAGCTTGACCGTGCTTTTCGGGTCGTCCACCAGGTACTGTGCAATGTCGTCGTCCTGGTGCAGCACAAAGTCGGTCAGGCCGGGCTGCCGTGAAGGCACACCCAGGCGGCGCTCGAGGGTCGCGCGCCTGAGGTCGCCGTCGACCAGGATCACCTTTTCGCCCTGGGCGGCAAGCACCCGCGCCAGTGACAGGGCCAGCGTGGTTTTGCCTTCCTCGGGAATCGAGGATGTTATCTGCACGACCCGGGGTTCGCGGTCCGGGTCGGTCAGCGACAGTGAAACTTTCAGCGTATTGAGCGCTTCCACGTAACCCGAGTTGGGCTTGTCCAGCGGCAGGTCTTCGGCCGCGCCCTTCTCGGTGCTGACCGGGATAATGCCGATGGTATAGGCGCCCAGGTGTTTCTCGGCCTGTTCCGGGTTGGTAATGCCCGGGTTGAGCGCTTCCAGGCCGAAAACCAGCAGAACCGCGATCACGAAACCGCCAAATGCGATGGCCGTGGTCTGGCGCCTGACATTCGGGTAAGACGGTGATGACGGCACCTGCGCCTTGGACAGGACACGGGCGCCCGGTTCGTTTAGGCCCTCGGCCTTGCTGGTCTGCTTGAACTGTTCCAGGAAGGTTTCGAACAGGGCCCGGCTGGCTTCCGCCTCGCGCTGGAGGGCGCGTAACTGGATGGACTCGCGGTTCTGCTCACCCGTGGCGGATTCCGCCTCGGCCAGGCTGGCCTGCAGCCCCCGCTCCCTGGCACGTGCAAACTCGAGGTCGCTCTGCAGGCTGGCCTCGATCTTGCCCGCCTCCGACTGGATGCGGCTCTGGATCTGGTCCAGTTCCGCCCGGGCCTGCAGCATGCGCGGGTGCTTCGGGCCATATTCCACCGACAGCTCGGAGATATTCTGCTGTGCCGCCAGTTCCTGCGTGCGCAGTTGCTGCAGGATGCTGCTGTCCAGCAGGCGAATGGCCGCTTCTGCACCGGCGGCGTCCTGCAACAGCAGTTGACGCAACTGGTTGAGGCGCGCTTCGGACTCGGCACGCTCGGCCCTGGCGATGATCAGTTCGCTGTTGAGGCGTGAGAGCTGCTCGGTTACCAGGTCCATGCCGCCGACGTCCGTCAGGCCGTGCTCGCTGCGGTACAGTTCTACCGCGAACTCCGCGTCCTCCACTTCCTGGCGCAGGTCGGCCAGTTGCTCACTGAGCCACTTGGTGGCTTTCTCGGTGGCTTCGTACTTGGCCTGCAGCGTGGACAGCATGTAGGCCTCGGGCAGTTCGTTGGCGATCAAGGCGGCAATCTTGGGGTTGGTGGAGCGGTAGCCCACCACGATCACGTTAGACATATCCAGGCTGGTGATGTCCAGGCCGCCCTGGATCATGGAAGCCGCGCGCGTGAGGCGGCGCTGCTCCAGGTCCTGTTCGATGGCGCGGTCCTGGCCCTCTTTTTGCGGCTGGCGATCCAGCGCGGCTTCGGCCGTTTCCCGCCAGCTTTCAGGCAGCCATTCACTGGGATTTACATCATCCAGCCAGCCGGGTTCGGCCTCGCGCAGGGACGGGTTGAATTCGGGGTATGCCAGCAGGTCGAGGCTTTTGACCAACTGCTCGGCCAGGCTGCGGGATTTCAGGACCTCGATTTCGTCCGGCGCCTTGAGCTTGTTGAAATAGGCCACCCACATCATTTCCGGGGAGGTGATCCCCATCGGGCTGCCCAGCATGATGGTCGATTGGGCGCGGTAAACCGGTGTCTGCTGGTTGACCCAGACCCAGCCGGCGATGCCAACGATCAACGTAATCGCGATGATCGTCCACTTGCGGTACCACAGCAGCTGCACGTATTCGAGGATCGGCAGCGGCTCCTCCTGCATCGCCTCACCCGGCCTGCCCGGCGAAGCCAGGTTGCGGGCCAGGGGATCGTTCGTGGGGTCATGGGCGGGTATGTTTGTCATGGCTAAGCAGTCTGAGTCAGAACAGGCGTTCGGCCACGCGGATAATATCACCCGGCTGAACCTTCTCGTTAACGTCCAGTTTGACTTCTTCCTGTTCTTCGTCGTTACCCCGGATCACGTACACGACGTCCTTTTTGGCGCGGTAGGAATAGCCACCCGCCATCGCGATGGCGGTCAGGTAGGTGATGCCGTCCACGTAGGCAAAACTTCCGGTCGTGCGCACCTCGCCAATCAGGTAATAGGGCCGGTAGTTGCGCATCTCGATGGAAATTCTCGGGTTGACCAGGTAGTCCGGCTTAAGGCGGCTGACCAGCAATTGTTCGAGCTCCAGCGGGGTCAGGCCGGCGGCCTTGACCACGCCGATCAAGGGCATCGAAAAACGGCCCTCGCCGTCGAGCACGAATTCACCCGTCAGGTCTTCCTGGTTGAACACGGTGACGTAGACACGGTCGCCGGCGCCGAGGCGGTAGCCGCCATCTTCTCCCGCTTCGTTTTGCGCCAGCGCGGCACCGACATAAGCCAGTGCAATGAACAGCAGGGAAAGCAGGCGCAGAGTGATCCGCGCCCGGTGTTTATCTCTCAAGTCCGAGAACCAGCCACGCGGTGTTTGCTCTGAAATCGTCATTCGGCACATTGGTATCGAAGTTACCGTACTTGTACGACGCACTCAACCACACAGAGCGGTTGATGAAATAGGTGGCGCCCAGGTCCACGGTGAGCATGGTGTCTTCTTTCCTCGAACCCACGGGTGCGGTCGGCAACAACTGGTAATCATTCATGTAGTACGAGAGCTGGCCCATGATTTGCAGGTCACGCAGCAGTTCGTGGTCCACGCGCACGGCGTACATGGTGCGGAAGTAGCCGGAACTGCTTGCCTGGGTGGTGTCTTCGATGCCGGTCGTGATGTTGCCACGCACCGTGGTCAGCATGGTTGGCGCCCAGCTCAGCCCCGCTCCGAGGCCCCAGCCGCTGATTCCGACCAGGGACGGGTCATCGAAGTCCCGGTCATGGTAATTAACCGACAGGTCGCCGCTGAGCACACCGGTGATGGCGAAATCGACACCCGCCGTGGCAAAGAATCCGCTGGAATCGCGACTGTAGCCGTTACGGTCCACATCGAGGTCGAAATCTGTTTCCTGGTAACCCAGCATCAGGAAAGCCTGCTTGTCGGTCTTGAACTGGTAGCCAAAGCGGGCCGAGAAATTCTGCTGGGTGCGGTCACGGTCCTTGTTGTCGATGACCTCGCCTTCCAGGTTGACGCTGTTGTCGTAATTCAGGGAACGCAGGTCGTACAGCACGCCGATTGAAAAACGGTTGAACAGGTGGTCGTAACCCAGGTTGCCGCCCACCAGGTCGTAGGTCGTCGGCGTAATGCCCTGCTCGGCGCTGCGGATATTGCGTTCCTCGTGCAGCTTCATGTAGTCGAAGCCGTAACTGAAGGAACTGCGCGACATGACGTCGATATGGCCGCCCAGTTGCAGGAAGTAATCCTCGTAGTCGCGGAAACCGTAATCCGAATAGCGGGCGATGTCGGCGGCTACCCGGGCCGTGAACGAATGCTTGCTCCAGGTGCTCTGCGCCGTGATATAAGGGCGCACGTGCCAGATCAGGTCACTGATGGTGTCCGTATTCGTGTACAGGATATTGTCGAGGTACTGCGCCGCCAGTTCGACGCCGGGATGCAGCATGAAGCTGCCGGCGCGCACGCCCAGCGGTTTGAAATCCTGCGGGTGGGCCGCAACCGGCTTCTCGCCAAGACCCGGGTTGTCGTAGGATTGCGCAAGCACGCTGCCCGACACACCGGCAAGGGCGATGCCGGCTGAAACAACTACAATACGCAACACGATTGGCCAAGCCTTCTTATTAGTGGCTTTCATTTATTTTTAGGTTCCCTGCCCCAAACCAAGTGGGCATTATACATTCAGACTAGCACATGAATTCAAGTGTAAGCACATTGTAATCAAAGAAAAATTACCGAATGGACACGAATACCCCCAGGGCCTCCAGCCCGCACCGGCAAATCTGGGCCATCGCCGGGCCCGCCATCCTGGCCAATTCGTCTGCCCCGCTGGTGGGGCTGGTGGACACCTGGGCCATCGGGCATCTGCCGGGTGCGGTGCACCTCGCGGCGGTGGGTTTGGGCAGCGTGATCTTCAATTACCTGTTGTGGGCTTTTGGTTTTTTACGCATGGGCACCACGGGGTTGATCGCGCAGGCGAAGGGGCGGGAGGACCGCGATAACAACCGGGGCCAAAACCGGGGTCAGAGTAAGGGACTTACTCTGACCCCAAGGGCTGCGGCAAGAGAGGAACAGGTTGTTACCGTCGTGCGTTCCTCGATGCTGGCGTTGTTGTTCGGGCTGCTGCTGCTGGTATTCCAGGAGGCCGTGCTGGCGCTTTCGCTGAAGGCGATGGCGCCGCCGGAAAACGTGGCGGCGATTACCTCCGAGTACTTCCGGATACGCATCTGGGCGGCGCCGTTTACCTTGCTCGGCTACGCGATCATCGGGGTCTTGTTCGGGCTGGCACGGACCCGGACCATCCTGTGGCTGCAATTGTTTCTGAATGTAACGAACGGGGTTTTGAACGTGACCTTCGTGGTAGGCCTGGGCATGGGCGTGCCGGGCGTGGCATGGGGAACGCTGATCGCGCAGTTGCTGACGGCGGTGGTCAGCGTTTGGATCGTTGTGCGGATTTATGGTGCAGGACCGCTGCGTACCGCAATCCGTTCTGGCGGCACCTGGGTTCTGTCGCAATTTCGCAGGCTGGTGCTGGTAAATGGTTTTATTTTTATCAGAACAATATTTCTGATGACGGCCCTGGCCTTGATCATGCGCGAGGCCGCCGGCCTGGGCGAGGTCGAGATGGCCGCCAGCCACGTGATCAACCAGTACATGATGCTGATGGCCCTGGGCCTGGATGGCTTTGCGCATGCGTCCGAGGCTCTGGCTGGCGCCGCCTGGGGAAGGCGTGACCGGGCGCAGTTTCGGCGCTGGGTATACTTGACGGGGTATTGGTCTTTGATCGCCAGCCTGGCGTACGCCCTGCTGTTCTGGCTGCTTGGTAATGACATTACCGCCCTGCTGACCGATATCGAGTCCGTGCAGATTGTGGCTGGCGCCTTGTTGCCGTTGGTGATTGCGTTGCCGTTGGTCTCCGTATGGTGCTTCCTTTTCGACGGTGTCTATATCGGCGCCACTGCCGCCGCGGCGATGATGGTAACCATGGCCATTGCCTTTGTCATCTACCTGGCCCTGCTGGGGCCCATGACCGAAGCCTGGGGCCTGCATGGCCTCTGGGGCGCCGTCCTCGTATTCATGGCCGCCAGGGGCCTGGCCCAGGCCCTCTGGTACCCCCGCCTGGAACGAAAGCTGGGCTAGGAGGGGGATGCTGTGGAAGCGGCTTTAGTGTGGGAGCGGCTTTAGTGTGGGAGCGGCTTTAGTGTGGGAGCGGCTTTAGCCGCGATATGTGGCTTAACCAGGCCAATGATCGCGGCTAAAGCCGCTCCCACAAAAGCTCCCCCACAAAAGGTTTTCAAAATCAAACTACATCCAGATGGCATTCCAGTAAGGGTAGTCACCGACCCTGTTTGCCAGTTTGGCTCGCAGGGGATTTCCTACGATATAGCGAGCAATACCCCGAACATCGTCTTCTTCCCTTAGGCCTTGATCATGAAACCCCGGATCCCAGAAACGGCCTTTCCGGCCAATTTCTTTGTTCAGTAAAACTGCACTTCGAGCCTTCAGTTTACGAACCACCTGGCTAAGGCCTGCATCCCCAAGCTGGACAAGAAGGTGGAAATGATCTGGCATCACAACCCAACAAAGCACCCTTGCACCCAAAACCATTTCGGGGTCCTGCAGATTTCTTGCCATGATGCGTGCCAGAGAATGGTCCTGAAACCAGGGAATGCGTTGGTCCGATACAACGGTAATGAAATAGATTCCGCCAGGTTGGGAGAACCTTCCCTTCCGGAGGGCTTTCGACCCAGGAGTGTTGGCTTTCTGCATGAGCCAAATATGCCATGACCACAGATCCTGTTATGCAGGGAACACCCCATGATTTCCGTGGGAATTTCCCGTGGCTTTCAGTGAGAGCGGCTTTAGCCGCGATTGTGGGAGCAGCTTCAGCCGCGATTGTGGGAGCAGCTTCAGCCGCAATTGTGGGAGCGGCTTTAGCCGCAATTGTGGGAGCAGCTTTAGCCGCGATTGTGGGAGCAGCTTCAGCCGCAATTGTGGGAGCGGCTTTAGCCGCGATTGTGGGAGCGGCTTCAGCCGCGATTGTGGGAGCAGCTTCAGCCGCGATTGTGGGAGCGGCTTTAGCCG
>JAZBOH010000104.1:0-2236 GCA_036351055.1 Lysobacterales bacterium | reverse complement strand
GCAGAGCGACGATCCTGCACTGGTGGTGAAGGCCAGGGCCGCGGCCGAGCTGGCCCGTCAACAGGCCCAGCAGGAACCCTTCTGGTATTCCGGCCACCATGCGGCCCTGTTGGTCCTGGCGTCGCAGACACATTGAGACTCCGCGCAGGCCGAATCCTTCCTGCAAGCGGCAGGCAAGGAACGTCTCAAGCCGTGAGTCGGCGCCGCAGGGCGAGCAGGCCGATAGCCATAAGGACGACGCTGGCGGGTGCCGGTACCGCGCTGACCTGGTAGAAAGTGGTGGTATTGGAGACCTCGTTTGCCACCGCGACATAGCCCGTGCCGCCGCGGCTGTTCTCGCTCAAGAGCGAAAATGCGATCCCTTCCGGGCCGATGTCCGCGGCGTTATAGAGCCACTGCTGGAACACCGGTGACGTCGGGTCCGTGACGTCGAACACCATCAGGCCGCCGGTGCGTTCGAGCCCGACCAGCGCATAGACCCACTCACCGATCTCGACCAGCGACAGGGCCTCGGGTTCGGGGCCCTTGTCATCGGAGCGGTTGTCGGCAACCCCGTTGCCCTCATTCTGATTGAAGATGCTGGGATCGATCTGCGCGGTCAGCCGCTCGATCATTTCGCCGCTGTCGAAGATCAGGTCGCCGTTTTCGTCCCAGATCGAGAACGAGCGCGCGCCATAACTGTAGATCTGGTCGAAATCACCATCGCCGTCGTTATCGCCGGTCGCGGTCGTGGTCTTCAGGCGGCCGAGGTTTTCCTCCATCTGGAGCGTACCTGCATCAGGGTAGGCAGCCGCATCCAGCAGCAGGTCCTCGACGCGCGTCTCTTCCGAGAAGCCGCCATAGTCGCGCGCGTCGCCTTCGTTGGCGGTTACATAATAGAGCTGGCCGCCGACCTCGTAGCTGTCGATCGAGTCCGGCTGATACATCCCCAGGACCGGCCAGTTGGTGATATTGATACCGTCGTCCCTGTCTGAGGGGTCGAGCGCATTGCCGGCGTCACTGTGGTCCTTGAACCCCAGTCCCTGAATCTCGACGATGGTTTCGGTGGCGAGGTCGATCCTGGCAACTGCGTTATTTTCCTGCAGGGTTACGAAAGCCGTTTGGCCGTCGGGTGAGACGGTAATGTACTCGGGTTCGAGGTCCATCGCCACGCTGGCGCCGGGGCCGAAGATGCGTCCACCGTCGGCCTCGATGAGTGCGGCCGAGCCGTTGAATGCCGTGAAATCCAGGTTGGTTACGGTCGCACTGGCCACGCCGCCCGAGATATCGATGATGCTGATCGATCCCTCCGGGTCGATGGTGTAAGCGTCGTTGGGCTCGCCCTCGTTGGCGACCAGGACCTTGTTACCGTCCGGAGTGAAGGTAACCATGTCCGGGAGCGCGCCCGCCGTGACGGTATTGATCGGGGCGCTGTTGTCCGGGTCCACGTCGCTGGCGTTGAAGAAAGCGATCACGCCGGGGTCCTGCGTGACGTTGGCTTGTGCGGCCACCGCCAGGATCCCGTTGCTGACGGCAACACTGTTCACGCCACCGGTGTCGGGCACGGTGAAGGTGCCGTACAGTGCGCCTGTGTTGATATCGCGGACCTCAACACCATCACCGGAGGTGTTGAATACGCGCCCGCTGGCCTGATCGATGGCCACGATCTCCGATCCCTCGTCGGACTGCTGGGTCCAGAGCTGGGTAAACTCCAGGGTGGGGACCGCTTGGGCTGCGCTGGTTCCCAGCAGTGACGACAATGCAATGGCCGCCATATTGTAGCGATAACACTTGGCAAACATGGGTTGAATCCTCTCGGCAGGTTTTTTTTAGTTTATTGGCGTCGCTAATATTAGGGGGGGGATATGACGGAGCAGTGACAGCGGTGGGATCATGATTGGCGGCCTAGGTGGCCAGATCCTTCGGCAAAAGTGAATGATGAAGTCTGAAACGGGTTGAAAGGGATGGGGTCGGTCGCGTGCCGAATTCGGCCTCAGTGGTTCGAAAGCGGGTAGAGCAATGCGGTGAAATTGAGAAAAACGCCAGTGTTCCTGAAGTCGTTCGAGAGCAAAAACAGGCCCTTGTCGTTGGAGTTGCGGTACGCATGGCTGGCACCGAGTACGACGTAGGTATTGCGGGCAACAAAGTATTTCAGGCCGGCCCCGGCAGAGTAGGTCCTGTCCTTGCGACCGGTTTCGAGAAAGTCGTAATAGCTGTAGCCCAGATTCAGGTAGGGAATGAATCTCGGTGAGACCCG
>JAZBOH010000103.1:0-2044 GCA_036351055.1 Lysobacterales bacterium | reverse complement strand
GTGCTGCTGGCCTGCGTGCACTACCGCCGCCGCATCCGCAGCGCCCGCTCGGCGGCCGTCATCGCGCTGGCGGCCGGCTTCGCGGCCATCTCGTTCTGGCTGACCAGCGAAGTGCTGATGGACCGCATGGACCGTATCGACCTGGAAGGCGAACTTCGTCTTTCCGCCTATGAACTGATTGTTGTATCCAGTCGCGATAACCCCTTGCTGGGGTTCGGGTACGGTTCCTTCGCCGACAGTTTCCGGCTGTACCGCAGCGACGATATCACCGGCTACCTTGACCGCGCCCACAACACCTACCTGGAAAACATCTTCGAGCTCGGCTGGCCGGCTGCCTTGCTGCTGTTTGCCGCCATCGGTAGTTGCGCGCTGATCTGCTGGCACGGCCTGCGCCGCCGCGGCAGGGACTGGCTGTACCCGGCGCTGGGCCTTTCCGTCACCGCGCTGAGCGCCATCCACGCCTGGTTCGATTTCAGCCTGCAGATGCCGGCCGTGGCCGTGACCTACGCCGCATTGATGGGCGTGGCCTGCGCACAGAGTTATTCCTCTCGAAACTGAGATAAGGCGTTGTCACAGAAACGGCATTGAAATCAATTGCCTTGTGTGTCAATGTTGTTTCGAGGGAGTTATGCCTGCGCGTCATGGCAGGTGCCCACTCCTGTATCCAGCAGCGGTAACGTGCCACCGGGCCCGTAACCGGTGTTGCTGAACGGGTCGAAGGAATGGAAGAAGTACTGTATTGGTGGGTTTTTCTCGCGTTGGTCATTTCATGCGCGGGATTGTCGATCGTGCTGATGCCTGCGGCAAATAAGTTTGGCGTGGTTGACCATCCGGGCACGCGCAAAGTGCACGAAGTGCCCACACCACTTACCGGTGGCCCGGCCATTTACCTGACCTTATTTTCACTGCTTGCCTGGCACTTCATTGATGAGGTTTTTATCCAGGGGCTGCTGATGGGCGGCACCCTGATTTTTCTGGCCGGCCTGGCCGATGACCGAAAGCACCTTTCCCCGACGATCCGGGTAACCACGCAAATCACGGCTTGCCTGATCATGATGTTTCATGGAGGCGTCATTCTCGATCATCTGGGTCGTCTGTTCAGTGATGATCTCATCGGGCTGGGCGTATTTCGAATACCGATTACTCTTTTTGCCGCGATCGGGGTGATCAATGCTTTCAACATGGTCGATGGACTTGACGGCCTGTCGGGCATGATTTTCCTCGTTGCTGCCGGTGGTATGGCTCTGTTTGCCGGCGCAGCAGGCGCTGACATCATTTACTACCTGCTTATCGCGTCAATTGCAGTGGTTGTGGGTTTTTTCCTGGTCAATGCCCGCTGGCCCTGGAATCCGAAAGCCCGCGCTTTTCTCGGGGACTCGGGATCTACCCTGCTTGGTTTTATTCTGGTTTGGTGTTTCATCGCGTTGGGGAGCAGTCACAACGAGATAGGCAACCGGGTTTACATGCCGATGACCGCCGTGTGGCTGTTCGCCGTTCCGCTCATGGATACTACGTCGTTGATCCTCCATCGTTTTCGTGACGGCCGCAGTCCGTTTCTTGCAGACCAGCATCACCTGCACCACGCTTTCCTGCGCGCCGGTTTTACCACGGGGGACACATGGGGTTGGATCACGTTTCTGACGGTTAGCCTGGCCGTGGTTGGTATAATTTTCGAACTCAAGGATCTGCCGGACTATTTTAGTTTCTGGACGTTTATTGGCTTTGCCGTGATTTACCTGTTGTACATGCGCAAGGCCTGGAAGACGCACCGCTTCCTGGGGCGGGCGTTTGTTGGGTAAAACCCCGTCATCCCGCAAAGCGCCGAAGGTAGTAAACAGAACGTCATCCCGGAATTCGGCGACGCCGAATATCCGGGATCTCCCAACCCCCAATCTTCGGATAGAATAACGCCCCTATGAACAAACGAATCCTCATCACCGGCGGCGCCGGCTTTCTCGGCAGCCACCTCTGCGAGCGCCTGCTGGCCGACGGCCACGACGTGCTGTGCGTGGATAATTTCTACACCTCCACGCGGCGCAACATC
>JAZBOH010000102.1:0-11613 GCA_036351055.1 Lysobacterales bacterium | reverse complement strand
TAGAGGTCGGCGGTTCGATCCCGCCTAGCTCCACCACAATGTCCCCTTCGTCTAGAGGCCTAGGACACCGCCCTTTCACGGCGGCAACAGGGGTTCGAATCCCCTAGGGGACGCCAGTCAATAAAAAACCCGCCCAAGTGGCGGGGTTTTTATTGACCGACGTTCCGATGGGGTGAGAGCCCCCGGCACGAAGTGCAAGGGGTTCGACAAATTTGTCTGGAACAAATTTGGTCGTGCGAAGCACGCCCGCAGGGCGAAAACCAGGACGGTTTTCGACAATCCCCTATATCGTAGATAGCAAAAATCAGGGTTCATAGGCATAAAGGATGTCTATCATGCTCTTGATACTTTCCTGAGCTGACCTTTCAGTTGCCATCGCAAGTCTCTTTACTCCCATAAAGGCGTCACCAGTCGTGGCTGTTCCTTCCGCAATGATCACTTCATCTATCAAAACAGCGCCACCTTCTTTATTCAGCAACTGGTAATGAACCTTAGTTTCAACTGTTAAGGTAAGCCCGAAAAAGGGTTGGTCCACCTCAAGTAATTCGGCATTCAGAACATACTCAGAAAGCGCGAAGTTGTTTAAGAGTCTGGCGGTCTGCAGCGAGTCAGAGAGCGCCCCTGAAAATTCAACGTTCCCAATCTCAGATGTCCAGGCGGGATTGGTGTCTTCTCCGCCGCTGACCGTACCAACCACGACCTTCTCACTAAGGTAGTGATTATCCGAATAGAGAACTCTGTCAGCCTCGGAGATATTCATTGCTTCTCGACTAGCCGGTGCTGCACAGGCTGTCAGGAAAAGTAGCACCAGAATTAAGGTAATAGCGCGAAAGTTGGACATGTTTGACTCCTTCAATTTAGTGATTCTATTCAGCGCCATTGCACTTCAGTGCTTCCAGGATGACCGAGGCCCCTGAGGAGGTCGTCTCGGTATCAACAATGAAAAATGAATCAGCCCCCTCCATCCCTGCTTGCCTTAATGCAGCATTCATTGCTTTTTCCAAATTCTCTGAAGAATCTACTCCTCCACCAGTGCCTTTGGAAATGGTGTTAAGGAATTCACACTCCTCTTTACGCACGTCGCTGACAGACCTCAACTTTGGAACATCTGCGTTAGTAGATGCTACTGGGTCGGCTGATGTTGCCGGGTTCTCTTTCATCCGGTCTGCCGCTTTTATGATGTCCTCTGGTGACATCACGCTTACGTTCACACATTTCTTTTCGATGGAGACTTGTCGCAGGGCTTCGTACTGCCCTTTGAGCTGTGCATATTCCGCAGCTTCCGGGCCATCGCCGCCAGACAGTGCAAACAGTGAGGGCCAGAACACAACCATCCCGATCCCCATCATCCAATTGTCCTTTTTTCTCTCCTTTTTGAGTCTTCCATATAGTTCGGTCGTTCTTCGTTGAACATGTGTCATTTCCTGTGAAATCTGCGAACAGTCGTATTTGGAGTAGGTCAGTGGTGAAACGTATGCCGTGTCGATTTTGTCGGGATTACTCGCGCACGCACAAACACTTATTGTGAGTGCTGTGATTAGTATCTTTTTCATTATTAGTTCCCTCGAATTAACAGTTGCCTAGCATAATTGGTGCTTGACGAGCAGGCCGCCGATTACCAAATTCTGAAGTACTTTCAGACAGGCGTGTAAATGGAAGGCAAAGATACTTGCTGTGAGAAGAGGATGTATTTCCATATACACACTCGAACAACGTAGACATTTTGCCAGCCGTGTCAATTTGATTATTTCAGCTGCATCAATGTCATGGTTATATTTATCTTGCAATGCTCACCGAGTGGACATTCTGTCACGTCGATGATGGCGTTTTGCAGCAACCAAATAACTCTGAATCTTGTCACGAAACTCGCAGCTAAATAGCCCAGAACGATCACGGGCAAGGGGTTCCGTAGAATTAGTCTCATGACAGTAAATTGCCGCACTTTGGAAGCAGAATGTACACAAGAGAGTAACTTCGGGATAAAACTTATTGGAACGCACCCTGAACACTGTACTTATCACTGTCATTGGCGCATTGAATTTTGAAGCTATCTACCTCCATCGCGTAAGGGAGGGTGATCGTACGGTCCCAAAACTGGCCAGCAGTGTCCTTGATAACCAGGCTATGATGAAGACCTGCGGGCGCGAGGGATTCATTGGTGAAAAAGGCTATAACCTCTTCATTGCGGAAGTTGTTGGAGAACAATGGCCGCTTAGTTCAGAGAGCGCCCAGCGTTTTTGTAGCTGATTGCCAGGTAGGCCGCACCCAATAGGGCCCCGCCAAAAATCAGGATATCTGACATCGTGGATGCAAATTCGTAGCGCAGGTCATTTCTGAACCAGAGATGAAGTAACGCGTGGATGACAAGGAAGATGCTTACTCCCAAACGGGACCGTTCTCGTAATTGCATATTCGTGCTGGCAACCAGTGCTACCAGCACGGCAAACAGTGGAATATGGAGCAGAATGAATGTATTCATCCCGACCGATTCAGGCAGAGATTGAAGAATCGGCATTAATCTCCATTCATGATGACTGACCGCATCCAATTCATGTGTGAACAGCGTGCCCAGCCCCAGGTAGAAAATTACATTTTTCATCTCAAGGATTCACCCTGTTGATCGTCATTACCGGACTCGCTGTCAATCCAAAAACCGTATCACATTACTTTCTTGATTGCGTCGAACTCGTATATTGGCGCCTTCGACAACCTCAGTTTTGATCACGGAGGCATTACGGCACCTCTACCAGATCCTCTTCGATAAAGCGCAGCATCGCTTCGAATAAAGCCTGGCGTGGATAAGCGTTGCGGTCCGCGAAATGACGCCCGATAAACGGGTGAGACTCGGCGACCGGCACAGCGATCGCCCAGTGGTCCGCGTTCAGGTAGGCCAGCAAGGTGCTGCCCGGAATGATCTGGTCGTAAACGATCACCTGGCTGTCATTGCGCGGGTCGACTTTCGCGAGTTTTCTCCAGCTGCCCTTGAGCACGGACGACATCTGTTCGGCTCCGGGAAAGGTCACCATGGAGTAGTACGGGATGCTGTCCGGCAGGGGGTTTTCGGCCAACCAGGCTTGCCTGACTGCGGGCCGCAGACTTTCGACGGCGTGTCCATCACCGCCTGTGCAGGTTGACTCCGGGATGTGTTTGAGCAGGCCCAGGTCCTTTTCGTCTGCCGCATAGGCGAGCGGTGAACCGCCGACGGCGCCGGCAACGCTGACAACGGCAGCGATGTATGGGCGGATCTCGGGGTAACTAACGATCGCTTCCAGGGCGTCTGGCGCACCCTTGGAGTAACCAAGCAGTACCAGTTGACGCGGCTGTAGCTCGTGCGCGTGCTGCATGACCTTATCGCGAATCATACGGGCGTTGGTGCTTGTGCCGGACATGCCTGCGACCTCGATAATTTGGCTGGAGAAGCCAGACTTTTGCGCATGCCTTTCGAATTCGTCCTCGTAGTCCAGCCAGTGTTCAAAACACTCCCAGCCGATTCCCGGAACCATGGCGACGATCAGCTTATGGCGGGACGGGCCCAAATGGACCGGCGCTCCGGTAGCGCCCGGTTCATCGCCGACCCGGGTCAGGGCGTTCTCGCAGTCGCGATAATGTGGAAGGTCCCGGCCGTGGTCTTCCAGTACGGCACAGGCAATTTCCCTGAAGCGTCCACGGCGGTCGTCGATGCCCGCTTCCGAGACCGGTAACAGCACAAGCGGCGGGCCTTCCGTGGAACTCGGTACGAGTGGTCCGCTGGAGCAGGCAGCGACAAACACGGCAAGACCGATTAACAAGGCAATTCGTTTCATGCCACCATCTTCCAATGATTGGATGCATCAAGCAACCGGAACCAGTGGGAGCGCAAGGGGGGCGCTGCCTGTTATGCCCCGGCCGCCCGGTGGGTTTGCGTATTGAGGGCCAGTAGTTGACGGGCCAGGCGGTTGACCTTCCCGGTGTCCAGGTGGCCCCATTCCACGAAATCTTCAGGCAACTCTTCGCCGTACAGCACCCAGTGCATGTCGCGCACGACCCGCCAGTTCGCCATGGCGTGTGGTGAATCCGGGTTCTGTGCCGCTTTTTCAGTGAAGTCATCCAGGACCCGTTTTAGGGAGCGGTTGGCAAACGCCAGTTCCGTCAACTTGGCGCGGTACTCCAACTCGGTGGATTCCATGTCCGGGTATTGTGCAAGGTCGACGAGGTGCCGGGCTTCGTGCTTCAGGTAGGAAACCCGGAAGTTCTCAGACTCCGTGTCATAGGCCCAGGCGATGCAATAGAGCGTGTCGTCTTCGACCCAACCGGTTGTCGTGGCCAGGCCGAGTGAAGCGTAATCCTTCCAGCCCTGGAGCAGGAATTCGTCCATGAAATTCACGTTCAGCACGAGTCGTTCGTCGGTCAACTGGACAGTGTATTGACCCAGCTCTTCACTCTGCCACAAGAAAAGGTCCCGCAGGGGCGGGGCAGGGCTGTCCAGAAAGTGGATGCCCCGCGACCGGAAGGCATCGTGCAGCCCTTGGTAGACACTGGCCCCTTCCGTGGGTTTGCCATGAAAGCGCCGTAAGATCGCTGCAAGTCGCGTTTCGAGGGTCTCCAGATGTTCCTCGTGCCCTGATTCATCGAGTAATGCGCTTTTCCAATACTCCCTGTAGGCCAGGGTGATACCCGCCATGAAACCCGTTTCGGAGAAATCTTCCGGCCGTGCCTGCGCGGATAAAAAGCGCTCCTGGAACTGTTGCTGCAAGGCGGCGTCTGATCCTTCATCGCCGGGTGTGTTTGCCAGGAATAGTTCGGGTGCCATGCTGAGGTCCCCCTGGATGGCGATGGCGATATAGCGCGACGCCAGCGTGTATGGCTCGCTGGCAAGCAGTGTAAACGGCGCCAGACACACGACGCTCGTTGCAAGGCTGGCAGTCAGGGTTATCAGGTTTTTTAGCATAGGCCCGTAGCTTGTTGAAAAACTTTCAGATTGAAGAACTTTGGATTGTGATTTTTTATAAAAAAACAACCAGATACAAGGTGCTTGCAGAGCAAACGCAACGTGCCGGATATGGCATTTTTACCGTTTTCTGCTATGTTTAACCGTAGTATCACGGAAATACGACAGGGATCAAAAGGGAATTTGAAAGTCAAATGGAACGGCCTGGGTTTCGGAAACCTGTTCAGGCCGGTTGCAGGACCGCTTCCGCAAGGGGGCACGGACTGCATGATCAAGGAGTGACTTTCAAGGTGGAATACATATTCTATTTTGCGGCGATCCTGGTTGCCGTTGTCTTGTGCATCTACAAGATTGCGTCGCTGGGCAGGGCGGAGCGGCTCAAACAGTCGCAGCGTAGCATTCGCAAGGCAAACCGGCTGTCAGGAAAAAACAGGGCAAAAAGTGCGCCGGGTGAACTCAGGAAAACCGATGAAATCCGCCAGAGGGAACTGCTGAAGGTGCCCACGCCCTGGGGTTGGCCGGGTAACCCCAGCCCAACGCATTTCATCCACGCAGGCAAGCCGGCATCGCAGCCCGGTGAAGACCCGGCAACACTTCATCGCTGGGTTGATAACCTGGTGAGCCCGAAGCAAACCAAAAGTGACGAAGCGTACCTGCGGCGCCGCGAGTCTTCCATGCGCGCACTGCTTGAAGATCGGTTTGTCAGCCCGAAGAAGATGACGGAGATCGAGTACCGCGAGACGAAACCGCCCCTGTTGCGGGACCCCTCGGAAACCCATGACCAAATGGATAATTTTCCTGCGGGCCGTATCGATAGAATCGAATCAGGCTTGAAAGGCTCACCTCAAGCCGAAACGGAAAGCAGCAGGAAAATCAAGACCATAGTCTATGAAGAGACGCCGGCTCTCAGGTCGCCCTGGGGGTGGTAGCCGGAAAGCGAAAGCGGCCGCGGAATGGCCACTCAGAAAGTGGTCAGAAAGTGAACAGATTTGTTCTATATGGTATAGTACGTATATTCACGGAGGGGTGAGTAGATTACCGGCGCATCGGAACGAGGCCGGACTCAGGACAGGGAACAAACGGAATTGTAAGTCTGGTTTCGCCATCAACCGAATGGGCAAGCGGTTCTGGGCGAAATAAAGGGTTGTGGACGGCACAGGAGAGAGGCCGCGACCCGGTAGTCTTGGAGGCTTACAAATAAATGGAAATCGCAGTATTTTTTGCGTTCATCGCGGTGTGTGCGCTTGCCCTGTTGTGGGCATCGAGGAAGAGCAATTCTGAAGCCGAACTCACGCGCAAGCAACGGCTCGCGCGAAACAGTGTCCGGGCCGAAAAACTGATGTCGCCAAGAGACAGTCTGTTGGCGCACAAGGACGAAGTCTGGCAAAACCGGCGCAAACATGCCACGGTTGGTGTCACGGCGACTAACCAATTTGTTCCCAGGTCCGAAACCATTGACGCGCCCGAGTACGACGGATATAGCCGCCGGGATCGTCACCATGTCAGGGAACGGACCGCGAAAGTCAAGGAAGACCGCCCTGAAGAACTACTGATGACGGCGGTGCGAGTTCGTTCAGACGAGGAAAAAGCCTCGAAAAAAGCGGCAAGCTGAGACGCCTCAGCGATTTGTGAGGGCAGTGGGCATCTCCACTGCCTGGTTTCCCGGAATTTTGATCCCCATGGGCACGGCTTCCACGCCCATGGTTTCGTTTGCATGCGGTCCGAGTAAGGCCAGTGCTTCTTCAGGCTCGCCATGCATCCAGGCCCTGGCGCGGTCAGGATTCTGAAACAGCGCCGGGCTGCGGTTGTGCCCGACGGACCTCAATACGTCGTTCGGATCAACCGTGATAATGGCAACCGTCAGATGACGTGTGTGATCAGGCAATTCAGTCCAGCGGGCCAGGCCGGCCATCATCCAGAAAGGTGACTCCAGGGGAAAGACCGCATACGGTACCTGCGGCTTCAGGCGGCTATCGAATTCGTAAAACCAGGAAGTCAGTACGAGAACCCGGAACCCGCTTCTCCATGCGCCCATGAAGGTTGGGGCAAAGGGTGCGCCGTCGTGCCGCAGGCGTGCATTGGCTGTCGAGATCAGTCGGCCCTGTTTGTTCATCGGAAGCCGGCCTTCTGAATAAGCCGGCAGGAAAGGCCAGAGAGCCTCCGCGGGCCGGTCTGTCCCCGCATCGGGATAAATGACGGGCAGGGTTTCCCAAACCATCGAGCCCGGCTCCGATTTTCGCCGGAGCCGGGAAGGAGAAATGTTGACCCGGTTTT
Organism: Lysobacterales bacterium; assembly: GCA_036351055.1. Taxonomy (GTDB): domain Bacteria; phylum Pseudomonadota; class Gammaproteobacteria; order Xanthomonadales; family SZUA-36; genus JABDPF01. The sequence continues at coordinate 4,412 of JAZBOH010000102.1, read as the reverse complement.
CCGGATCAGCAGGCAGCGTGACGGGCGCCTTCAGGCTGGTGGCATAGTTGTAAACCTCGGCCCAGGAAAGGTGTGAAACCGAGGCCTTGCCACACACCGTGCCGCCTGCTCAGGAATCGATGATTTTTGCATCAGCGGCGCCTTTTTCCGCCGGGCCTTTGCCCGGCGCAGGTTTGCGCCAATTGACCCGCTCCAGGATCTGGTAGCCCGTCAGGCCGTCCAGGCGCTTGATCAATTTGTTCATATCCTTGTACGAAGCCAGGTCGTAAACCAGGAGGTAGTCGATAGCGTTTTCCAAAGTAATGAATGTCTTTTCGTCGCTGTAGGCCTCGACCCGGGCCAGGCTCCTGTTCCAGGCTTGCATGCTGCTTCCATCCATTGGAATCTCCATGCCATCGCCATCCCAGGGCTCGATTTCCACCACGGGTTCGGGCTCTGCAACCGGCTCGGGAGTCGCGGTGGAAGTGGTAGCGCAGGCCGACAACGCCAGCGTGGCCATCAGGGCCAGAAACAAGGGTGCCGCTTTGAAGTGTGAAAACATACTCATTTTGTTTTGCTCGCCTGTATCACGATAAACGCCCGGTTCTGTGCCAGGCAATTTACAGATTTGAAATGATTACGCAGCCAGCCGGTGTAGGGCAGGTGCCGGTTGAAAACGATAACTATTCTACCTTTTTCAGAGAGGAAAGTTCCCGCGTCGCGGAAAAATGACGCTGCGATGTCGAAATCGTTATCCACGCCCCGGTGAAACGGGGGGTTGCTGATGATCCAGTCGAAAGCGCCGTCGGCTTCTGACAGGCCATCCGACGGCAACAAGCGGGCAGTGAGACCGTTCGCCTGCAGGGACCGGGCGCCGGCTTCGATCGCCAGGGCCGAGTCGTCCAGAAGCGTCAGGCCGGCTTTGTCGTCGGCTGCGAGAATCGACAGGCCAATAACGCCACAGCCACTGGCGAAATCCAGGATCCGCCCGGAAGGTTGCAGGTCCTGCAAGACATCGAGCAGAAGCCCGGTTCCCGGGTCCAGCCGCCCATGTGCAAAAACACCGGGCAGCGACACCATTTCCAATGACCCGGTAGCGGTTTGCAGGGGCCAGCGGGTCTCGTAATCGCCGGAATTGAATGGCTCGAGCGCCTGTGCATCCCATGCCTCGAACAGGCTGCAATGGCGCGCACTGTCTTTCTTGACGACGTTTTTGAAAACGTGCCTGAGCATCGCGGGTGATGACTTGATGCCCGACCGGTTTGCGCCAACCAGCCACAGGCGGCCGCGAGGGGCCAACTGCCCGCTGACCGCATGCAGCAACATGGCCAGTTTCTGCTTTTCCCGTGGCAGAACCAGGATGATGCAGTCAGCCGGCTCAATGACCAGGGGAAACGCTTCGAAACGGACGTTCGCGCCCATGGCCAGCAGTCGTTGGAAGTCGCCGCGGCTACCGGTGGAGATGCCTACCTTTCGGTCGTCTGCGAGCAGTTCCCGGAACAGGCCGTCCGCAGGTGGATTGACCAGGTGAACCACCCCGGGAGCGAGCTGCGGTAACTGTCGCAGGATGACTTCACTGACCCGTTCCAAGGCAGGGCTCCCGGGTCTCAGTCCGCCAGTCGCGCGGTCAGGTCGTAGTCATCGGATCGCTCGACGATCACTTCGGCGAAGGCACCGGGCGCCAGGTTCTGCCCATCACGGATATTCACAACGCCGTCGATTTCGGGGGCGTCCGCCTTGCTGCGGGCGACCGCGCCCCCGTGCCCAACCTGGTCCACGATGACTTGCTGTTGCGAGCCGACCTTGCCGGCGAGGCGTTTCTGGCTGATCACCGCCTGGGTCTGCATGAACCGGTGCCAGCGTTCTTCCTTGACTTCCTCCGGCACGGCGCCATCGAGTTGGTTGGCTCGTGCGCCATCGACCGGCGAGTAGGTGAAACAACCGACACGGTCGAGTTGTGCTTCTTCCAGGAAATCCAAAAGCGTTTCAAAATCTTCTTCGGTTTCGCCAGGGAAGCCGACGATGAACGTACTCCGGATGGCCAGGTCCGGGCATATCGAGCGCCACTTTCGCACCCGCTCGAGTGTATTGCCGGCCGCGGCCGGACGTTTCATCCGCTTCAGGACAGCGGGGCTGCCGTGTTGGAATGGTACGTCGAGGTAAGGAAGGATCTTGCCCTCGGCCATCATCGGAATGATTTCGTCAACGTGCGGGTATGGGTAAACGTAGTGCAGGCGCACCCAGATGCCGAGTTCGCCCAGTGCCGCGCATAACTCCTTCATGCGGGTCTTGACCGGCTGTCCTGCCCAGAAGTCCAGCTTGAACTTGGTGTCGACACCGTAGGCGGATGTGTCCTGCGAAATCACCAGCAATTCCCGGACCCCCGCGGCAGCCAGGCGAGTGGCCTCTCGCATCACGTCGCCGATCGGGCGGCTGACCAGTTTTCCACGCAGGTCAGGGATAATGCAGAATGTACAATTATGGTTACAACCCTCTGATATTTTTAGATATGCATAGTGTCTTGGGGTCAGCTTGATACCCTGGGGCGGAACCAGGCTGGTATAGGGGTCGTGGTCGGCCGGTGGTGGTGCGTGGCGATGAATTTCGCTGACCACGGCCTCGTACTGAGCGGGCCCCGTGACGGCAAGCACGCGGGGATGAAGCTTGAGAATCTCGTCCTTGTTCGCCCCCATGCAGCCGGTCACGATGACGCGGCCGTTTGCATCGAGCGCTTCGCCGATGGCGTCAAGCGACTCTGCCTTCGCACTGTCGATAAAGCCACAGGTATTGACGATCACCATGTCAGCCCCCTCGTAATCCGGGCTGATTTCGTATCCGTCGGTGCGCAACTGGGTCAGGATGCGTTCCGAATCCACCAGAGCCTTGGGGCAGCCCAGGCTGACCATTCCGATCTTGCGGCCTTCACCCATGTTTTGTCCTCGACGTCAGGTGCGAAAAACGCTCGGCTGTGAGTGCGCAACGCTGCCTGAGATCCTGTTCTGCCTGTAGGCTCGCCTTGCGCATGCCGTTTTCAGGATCGGTGCTGTTTCCCGTGTTGGCGAACAGCGCAAACAATGCGGGTTTTGACGAATCAGCCTTACCGGCCATGGGGCTTACTCTCCGGGTTCAATGAATCCCGGAGAGTATATAGTGTGTTTTGCTTCCCTGCTCAACGAAGGCCGAAACGGTTTTCCGGCATTTCGACTTTGAGGGTTTTGTTGCGGCGTTGGCGCTTGATTTCGATCTCGACTTCTTCACCTGGCTCTATTTCACGCAGGGCGCGCATCATCTCGGAAGGTGATTTGACCTCGCTTGCCCCGATTTTCAGGATCACGTCGCCGGCTTCGAGTTGGTAGGCGTTGTCTTCTTTGGCTTTCAGTACCAGTACACCGCGGTCGGTCTTGAAGTAAGCGCCCAGACCTTCATTGACGGTCGCCAGTTCCAGGCCCTGGGCCTGGGGCATGCCAAACCAGACGTTGGCGCTGCTGAATGCATGGCCGGCAAAGTCCGAGTAGTCGCCGCTGAATTCAAATTCGTAGTCGCCGTCCAGCTCCTGCGGCAGGGACCCCGCATGCAAATAGAAATCCTTGTCGTCCAATCGTTCCTTGAGCAATTCCAGGCGTTCAGCAAGCGCTTCTTCGTCGAGCTCAGGGACCACCGTGCTCTCGATCACGAAACGGCGCTCGCCGGGGCCGCCCTCGATCCGCTCCACGGTGGTGATTTCCGGAATCCGCACCAGCGACTGCCAGGAGGCAGGCTCCCTGACTTCGCTGACCACGGCAAACGACATGGGCTGGCCATCACGCTCGACGACGATTTCAATCGGATCCCCGGCCTTGCTGGCCTCCATGACGGCAAACACCTTGGGCTTGGCGCCTTTCGCGGAGCCGGTCAGGTCCGTGCCGTTGATCGATACCATGATGTCGCCGCTCTGGATGCCTGCAGCCTCTGCCGGCCCATCGGGCGAGACGCCCACCAGTTCGATGCCCGCAGGGCCTTCTTCACCCAGGACGACCCCGATCACCGGGCGGTCACCGAGGTTGAGTACGTGCGTGGTCACGTGCAAAGACCCGCCGCGCGCCAGGTCACGGTGTGCCTGGGCTACCTCCCGGGACGCTTCCCTGAGTTCACGGTGGGCCCGGCTCAGTTCTTCGCGTGCGCGCTCCATTTCTTCCTCACGCAGGGCCCGCTCATGCGCCATCTCCTTGGCACGGGCAGAGTGCATCTCTGCCTGTTCGCGGTCAGCTTCGGCACTGCGACGCGCCGTTTCACGGGCGCGCTCAGCAACCCGGGTGGCCTCGCGGCGTGCTTTTTCAGCTTCGACCCGCGCCAGTTCGGCCTCTTCAACCATGCGGCTGTATTCCACCGTCGTTTCGGAATCACCCGGCTGACCACCGGCCAGGGCCAGGGGTGGCGTCAGCAGGGCAAAAATC
>JAZBOH010000101.1:0-2788 GCA_036351055.1 Lysobacterales bacterium | reverse complement strand
GCCGGCATTCCAGGGCGAACACAACCGGCAAATCTGTACAGAACTCGGCATGGACAGTGCCCGGATCGATTCCCTTCAGGCGGATGGGGCCCTGGTGGGCAACAACGCGGCCAAAGTCATCGCCATGGTGCTTGGGGCAGGGTCGCCGTAAGTTGCGTTTCAGTTCAGTGACCTTGAAGTTTTTGATTCAAAAAAGGAGTTTTTCATGACGATTAATCACAAAAACGGATTGTGCCTCACGGCGATTTTTGCTCTGAGCACGGCACTGGCCCTTCCGGCAAAAGCGGAAGACTGGCAGCACCAGGTCGGCATGACGGCTTTTGCCTTCGGTATGGATGGCAATGGCGGCGTCAAGGGCATAAAAGCCCCGATGGACTACGGCATCACGGATGTGCTGGATGATCTTGACGCTGCGTTGACGCTGCTGGTCCAGGGGAGCAACGATACCTGGGGTTACTGGGCCAGTTACGAGTACGTGAAGATGAGCGACAACATCACGTTTCGTACACCGGGGGATCTCACCAACGCCAAGGTCAACGGCAAGGCGATCTTTGGAACTGAAATCATCGATGCGGGATTTTCCTGGAATGTGCCGGGTGTACAGTGGCTGGAACTCATCGGCGGCGCGCGCGGCTGGATTGTGGAAGAGCGTTTCCGCGCCGAGCGCAGCTCTGATTTTGGCGGCGGTGTGCGCAGCGTCTCGGTACAGAAAGAATGGATTGATGGTTTCGTTGGTGTTCGCGCGAAAATACCGCTTTCCAAACGCTGGGGCGCCATGTTGCGCGCCGATGCCGGCGCGGGTGATTCCGATTCCACCTACCAGGCGCTCGCCATGCTCAATTATGAAATAGGCGATAACTGGACCACCGCTTTCGGCCTTCGTTATCTGTCGGTGGATTACTCCAGCGGCGGCTTCCTGTTCGATATGGAAATGAGCGGGTTTGAAATCGCGGCGCTGTACTCGTTCTGAGTGCGGTGAGGGCGCGCCGGGCCCGGGCAAGGCGCACTACCCATACACTTCGAATATGGTATCAACAATGAACTACAAACGACTTTTGCTGAACTGCCTGGGTATGGTGCTGTTCGCGGCTACGGTATCTGGACCCACCGCTGCTGCCGAGGATAGTGCTCAGCAGAATCCTCCCAACATACTGTTACTGGTGGGCGATGACATTTCCTTCGGTGACCTGGGAATCAGCGGCGGGGTTACGCAAACACCCGTGCTGGACCGGCTGGCAAACGAAGGCGTGATGTTTACCCGCTTTCACGCTTCACCGGTATGTTCGGTGTCCAGGGGCATGCTCCTGACCGGAAACGATCCGATAGATATCGGGCTCGCGGCCTTTGACTACGCGCTCTATCCGCCGGCAGCGGGCAAGCCCGGATATGAGTCCTACCTGACACGGAACACGACAGTGACCATTGCCGAATTGCTGCGCGATGCCGGGTACCGGACCTACATGACCGGGAAATGGCACCTGGGCGGTGCGCATGGCGGTGAAGGTCCGCAGGACTGGGGCTTCGATCGCAGCTACTCGATTTATACCGGGGGCGCCAATCACTGGAACTCCGGCGTATTTCATGTCGATACGCATAACCCGGAAGTGATGGCTCAGGTCAAGGCCGGGAAGATTCCGCAGGAGCCTTACTTCGAGGATGGCAAGCGCGTCGAGCGGCCGCAGGGCATTTACTCTGACGACCTCTGGACGGGCAAGCTGTTGCAGTATCTCGAACGGGAGCGCGAGTCCGGCAAGCCGTTCTTCGCTTACGTGGCCTACACCACCCCCCATGCGCCATTGCAGGCCCCTGATTTTCTCATTGATAAGTACGTTGATCACTACCTCGAGCTGGGCTACGCGGGTCTCAAGCAGGCGCGCTTTGATGCACAGAAACGCCTCGGCCTGATCCCACCGGACGCAGTTTTCCCGGATACGACAAAAAACCAGCTTTTGCGGTCCTGGGAGGAGCTTAGTGATCAGGAGAAGTATGTCGAGGCGCGCAGTATGGCCACCTACTCGGCGATGATGGAATCCCAGGATTACCACATTGGTATGGTGTTGAATTACCTCAGGGAGACCGGTGAACTGGACAATACGCTGATCATTTACCTTGCGGACAATGGCCCCGAGGGCCTTGGTCTCACTGGCGAGCTGAGCAACGCCGGCGCCACGCGTTGGGTGCTGTCCAACTTCAGCCAGGACCCCGCCGATATCGGCCGGGGCAATGCCTTCGCGTTTATCGGCGCCGACATGGCAAACGCCTCCACCGGTGGTTTGCAGTGGTGGAAATGGTTTATTGGCGAGGGTGGTGTGCGCGTGCCGCTGGTTATCGTGCCACCTAAGAATTCACGCGCTGCACTTGCCGGGGAAAAAACCGGCGCCTACGCCAATATACGCGATATCCCCATGACGATTCTCGATTATGCCGGTGTCACCCATCCCGGCACGCAATATGGCGAGCGGGCGCTGCGCAGTCCCACTGGAATTTCCATACGGCCCTTCCTGCAAGGTGATTCCAGGGTCACTCGCAGCGAAGAGCAGTGGATTGCCTTCGAGCTTTTCGGTAACGGCTATATCGTCAGTGGCGATTACAAGGCTATGCGGGTCAGGCCGGGCATGTACGGGGACGGACAGTGGCACCTGTACAACATCATGCATGATCCAGGCGAGACCCGGCCACTGGACGAGGAGCAACCCGAGCGGCTCGCGTCTATGGTTGCAAACTACCAGAAGTGGGCGGCAGACAAGGGCATTGTCGAAGTCCGCGATGACTGGAGCCCCTGGCACGG
>JAZBOH010000100.1:0-3129 GCA_036351055.1 Lysobacterales bacterium | reverse complement strand
CCGCGCGGCCGCCGACCTCGGCCCGTCCCAGGCTTTCGTGGTTGTCAAAGCCGACCCACACGCTGGTTACCAGGTGCGAGTTGTAGCCGGAAAACCAGGCATCACGCTGGTCGTTGGTGGTGCCGGTTTTGCCGGCCAGGTCTGTGCGGCCCAATTCCATGGCCTTCGTGCCGGTGCCGCGGCGGATCACGTCCGCCATCATGGAACGGATCAGGAAAGCGTTTTGCTCGCTGATTACCTGTGGTGCCGGCAGCAACTGCGGCGCCTCAAGCCATTCGCCCGTGTTGCCGGGGTTCGTTGCGGCGCCCTCCGGTTCCTCCAGCGCCAGCGGGCGGTAGACCGGTTCAGCGCTGTCGGGGCTGTCTGCCGTGGACTGCACGCTTGCACGCTCTGCACCGGGCGCGCAGGGATCGGCGCATACGGCGCGTGGCGTCGCCTGGTAAATGGTCTCGCCATTGCCGTCGTCGATGCGTTCAATGAACCAGGGGTCGACCAGGTGGCCACCATTGGCAAACACCGCATAGCCGCGCGCCATGGCAAGAGGCGGGAGGTCGGCGCTGCCGAGGGCCATGGAGAGGTTGGCGGGCAAATCCTCGACGGCAAAACCGAAGCGGCTGATGTACTCGCGGGCCGGTCGCACGCCAACCTCGCGCAGCAGCCGGATGGAGACCAGGTTGCGCGAGTTGACCATGGCCTCGCGCAGGCGTGTCGGGCCAAAGAATTTCTCGCTGAAGTTCTGAGGCTTCCAGGTGCGTTCGAGCTCGTCATCTTCAAAAACGATGGGCGCATCATTGATGATGCTGGCCGTCGTAAAGCCGCGTTCCAGTGCTGCGGAGTAAACAAAGGGTTTGAAGCTTGAGCCCGGCTGGCGGCGGCTTTGGGTAATGCGGTTGTACTTGCTTCGTGAAAAGTCGTAGCCCCCCACGAGTGCGCGCAGGGCGCCGTCCTGAGGGTCAAGGGATACGAGGGCCGCCTCCGCATCGGGCAGCTGCCCGAGCACCCAGCTGCCGTCATCACGCATCCGCACGCGCACGATGTCGCCGGCGCTGATGACGTCACTCACCGCTTTGGGCGGATGGCCCCAGCGGTCACGGGCAATAAATTTCTTGGCCCAGGCCATTTGCTCAAGGGTGAGCGCGACGGTCTGGCCGTCTTCCAGGTACACCAGGGCCAGTTCCTCATCCGCCTCCGTCACCAGCCCGGGCAGGAAGCCGGCGAGGGCGCGGTAGGGTGCCAGCGCCTCATTCCAGGCGGCCGGATCGGCGGCCTCGCGCAAGTCGATGCGGGCTTCCGGTCCACGGTACCCGTGACGCCGGTCATAGGCCTCGAGTCCGTCACGGATGGCCTGGTTGGCGGCGGTCTGCATGGCCGAGTCGATGGTGGTGTGTACAACATAGCCGCCTTCATAGGCGCTGTTACCCAGGCGGTCTACCGCGGCGGACCGCACCATCTCGGCCAGGTAGGGCGCGCTGATTTCCGTGCTGGCGCCGTGATAGAAGGCCTGGTCCGGTGAGTTGACGGCCGTGTCGTGGGCCTGCTCGTCGATATAACCCAGCTCCAGCATGCGCGAGAGGACGTAGTTGCGTCGTTCCAGCGCCCGTTCCGGAGAGGTGATCGGGTTGATGCGTGAAGGCGCCTTGGGCAGGGCCGCAATCATGGCGCTTTGCGCCAGGGTCAGCTCATCAAGGGTTTTGCCATAGTAAACATCGACCGCGGCACCGACACCGTAGGCGCGATGGCCGAGGAGAATTTTGTTCAGGAACAGCTCGAGTATTTCGTCCTTGCTGAATTGCCGCTCGATTTGCAAGGCGAGAAAGATCTCCTTGATCTTGCGTTCGTAGGTTTTGTCCAGGGTCAGGAAGAAGTTGCGAGCCAGCATCTGGGTGATCGTGCTGCCGCCCACGGTTTTTTCCCCGGTGGTTGCGAGCGTCAGTACCGCGCGGGTCAGCCCCTGGTAGTCGACACCGGGATGTTCATAGAAGCGGGCGTCTTCCCCGGCGATGAAGGCGTTTTTCAGGTTGTCAGGAATCTCATCGATGGCGACCGGGATGCGTCGCTTCTCACCGAAAACACTGATCAATTTGCCGTCGCGACTGAAAACGCGCAGCGGTACCTGCAGCTGTACATCCCGCAGCGTATCGACGTCCGGCAGGTCGCGTCCCATCGTGTAATACACCACGCCCAGAACAATTGCTCCCAGAGCAGCGGATAAGATGCCGAGTCGTAAAATCCATTTTAATAATTTCTTCAAGCTGTTAACCTGTTATGCTAATGAAGTATCCACACAAAGTGGAACACAGTTATTGTGCCTTAGAATCACAAAGCTGCGACAGAAGAAAGTTCAGCAGGTCCAGAATATGCAGGACCTCGCCGAGTCGAAAGCTGACAAGTAAGACCGCCAGTTGTTCCAGTGGTTTCCTGCGGAGAAACGCTCAACTGGCATAACGCCGAAGACCGGAGGGGACGGGTTTTCCAGTCAGATTCGCTGCCGTTGTCATTGAGTATGTGCGGGCAATCTGCTAAAAACGACTGGAGAAAGTTTCAATAAGCCATTGGCAAACAAGCCGCTGGCGATAAATTAAGGGATTAAAACGTTGAAACTGTTCGGGAATAAGAAAGCGCCAGTTATCGGCCTGGACATTGGGTCATCCTATGTCAGGGCATTGCAACTGTCGGAATCAGGGGGCGGCTATCGCATTGAGCACTTCGCGATGGAACCGTTGCGTGAAGGCGTGGTTGTCGACAAGACCGTGCAGGACATTGAGGCCATCTCCAGCGCCATCGATCGCGCCGTAAAGAATTCCGGCACACGATCCAAGGCCTGTGCCATTGCCGTTTCCGGCCCTGCCGTGTTCACCAAAACCATCGCCTTGCCTTCCAACCTCGCCGAGGCGGACGTTGAAAGCCAAATTCAGATCGAAGCCAACCAGTACGTGCCCTATCCCCTCGACGAGGTCAGTCTCGACTTCGACGTGCTCGGACCTTCGGCACGCAACCCGGACCTGATTGACATCCTGCTCGCCGCCAGTAAGAGCGAGAATGTGGAGAGCCGTCAGGATGCCCTTGAGGCTGCGGGGCTGGTCGCCAAGGTGGTTGACGTTGAGGCTTTTGCCATTGCGAACGCCTTTG
>JAZBOH010000099.1:0-15611 GCA_036351055.1 Lysobacterales bacterium | reverse complement strand
ATATGTGGAAAATCGACGTCACCGGGTCCAGCAGTTCTTCATGGAGTGTCGCTTTTGGCGGGGAGCCGCTGTTTGTCGCCAAGGATACAAGCGGCAACCGGCAACCCATTACCAGCCGTCCCGCCATCACCCGGCATCCACGCTCAATCCGCGAGGGTGTGCTGGTCCTGTTTGGTACCGGCAAGTACCTAGAGGTCAACGATGATGTCGTCGACGGGGCCCCGACCCAGTCGGTCTATGCGATCTGGGACCGTGACGGCTATTACAACGCGGGGCTCTCCGAACGCAATTCAACGGGCGATCACGGTTTCCGCCGCTCCAGCCTGAACAACCCCAGGCTCGACGTGGACAGCGCATCGAACAACCGCGTCATCCATGACTACGGCCCTAATACACCCGTCTGGTTCGACGAGGACGGCGAGCCGGTATCCCGTGGCTGGGTCGTGGACCTGCCGGTTGAAGGTGAGCGCGTGGTGCGCAACATCATCCTGCGTGACAACATCGCCCTGCTGGTGACCCTGATTCCCGAAGGCGATGCCTGCTCGGCAGGTGGCAGCGGCTGGTTCATGGCAATCAATGCCGAAACCGGCGGATCGCCGAGGTTCCCGGTTATCGATATCAACGATGACAATATCATTGACGAACAGGACACCCTGTTTATTGATAACCCCTTCGACGACCTCACCGATGACGTGGTGGCCAACCCGGTCGGAATCGAGATGCTCAGCATCCCGAACCTGCCGGCTCTGCTCTACGATGACCGTGCTTCCGACCTCGGCAGCCCGTTCCCGCTGCGCGCCAACGCACCGCGCGGTTGCGGCTCGGACGGCGCCAAGTCGTTCACCTACACAACCCGAACCAACGGAAGTATCGTGATGGTCGCGGCCGCGCACCAGCCACTGGCCTGTGGCCGCCAGAGCTGGATGCAGACGCACTAAGAGATCATGCAGGAGAAAACGATGTACAAACGAATCACACTGGTCTTGCTGCTGCTCATGCTGCCGATTTCAGCCCTGGCTGAAACCGTCAAGGGAAAGCTGGGCGAAGTATCCTTCCAGAAAGGCATCGTGGTGGTCGACGGCGAGACCTACGAGGTCAACACGGAGACCACCCAGGTCATCTATCATGGCGCCCGCCTTGGAGAAGAAGACCTGCGCCCGGGTGACGACGTCGAGCTGATTATCAGTGGCTCCGTGGGCAAAGGCAAAGAAAGAAAGCCCGTACTCAAAGCCATCATGCTGATCCGGGGCAGTAAAACCGGCCTGGAGAGCTGACCGTCATGGACAGCAAAAAACGCCAACCCGGTTACACCCTGGTCGAGATCATGATTACCATCGCGGTGCTGGCCATCCTGGTCAGCCTGGCCGTGCCGGGGTATTTCCAATACGTTGTCCGCAGCAACCGTGCCGAGGGTATCGAGGCGCTGATGACGGCCGCGGCCTGCCAGGAGCGGTTGCTGATCAGGAACAATGCCTATGACGCCGACGCCTGCGAGGGTACGACCCAGGGCGGGCATTACGCCATCACCGTGGTCACGTCCAACGGCAACCAGAACTTCGTGGCGACCGCCGCGCCACAGGGCAGCCAGAGCCGCGACGGTTGCGGCAGCCTGGGGCTCAGCGATACCGGCGTCAAGAGCGCCGGGGGGAATACCGGGGCGCTGGCGAGCAAGTGCTGGGGTGGCAAGCACGGATCGTCCGAAACCTGAGCTGCGGGGCTGAATCACCGGACCTGTCCCTGTCGCGCGCTAGGATCCGGTGCGCAAACACCAGAGTTTGAGCAGGCTTTCGTAAAAGCGGCACTGTGCCGCCAGGCGCCTGATCTCGGTCTCACCCGCGGCCTTTCCAAGGTAAGCACCAAGCAAATGCCGGGCCAGGCCGGCGCCCAGGCCGTGGTGCTGTACCACGACCGCAAGGTCGAAAAACGGGTCCCCTGTTCCCGCGTACTCCCAGTCGATCAGCATCAGTTCCCTGCCTTCCAGGATATTGCCGCATACCAGGTCGTTATGGCACAGGGCCGGCGGCACATCTTCAATCTGCGAATGCCTGTGGGCAAGTTCGGCGAATATCTGCGCCGCCTCCACGGTGCCGAGCTGCTTTGCGTAACGGCTCGCTGCCTGCAGCGGCTCAAAAGGTTTTCCAACCAGGGGTAGATCGTGCAGCCGGCGCAGCAGACGCGCCAGGCGGGCCAGGTTTTCAACACGGTGCAAGTCACGGTGCGTCCAGGTTTTCCCCGGCAGAAATCGGCGCAGGTAGATTCCGCCCTTCGTATCGAACCAGAGGGGGGCGAAACCCAGCCCTTCGCTCGCGAGTAATTCGCAAACCTCCTTTTCCGCCCCGCGGTCCAGCCCCAGCCTGGCCGCTTCGGCCTTGTCGACCCTCAGGACAAATCGCTCGCTGCCCTGCTCCAACTCGTAACTGTCATTGGTCGGTCCCGCGGATAGCCGCGATATGACCCGCGCCTTCGAGAAACCGGGGATGGATTGCAGCACCGTGCAGGGATCCCTCAAGCCGCTGACTCCTCCCGCATGCTGGCGCGCCACTTACGGTAGCCGATGACGATCATCACCAGGTAGACAACAAACAGGGCCGCGGTGAAATACAGATCACGGCTGAGGTACAAAAAGACGGAAACCGCATCGATCACGAACCAGTACAGCCAGTTCTCGAGAATTTTTCGCGCCACCATGAAGGTGGCGATGACCGCGCCCCAGGTAGTGAAGGAATCTGCAAACGGCAGGGCCGCACTGCTGTAGCGGCTGAGCAGTTCTCCGCTGACAACAACCAGCAGGAACACGGTGACGACAGCAACGGCGTGGTACTTCCATGGCCAAGTGGAGACCTTTAAGGCCGTGTGGCCGGCACCGCCGCGGCGCCACTGGTGCCAGCCATAGGCAGCCATCGCCAGGTAGAAAACCTGCAGCACCGATTCCATGTACAGCCTGGCCTCGTACATGATGAACAGGTACAGCGTGGTGCTGACCGCAGCCGCGGCCCAGCACCAGATATTCTGGCGTATCGCCAGCAACAGGTACAGCACGGCCAGCACGACGGCCAGCACTTCCCACCACTGCAGGACGCTCAGCTGCAAAACAGCACGCTCACATCTCGGGCGTCAGCGTCGGGGCGCGGGCCAGTTCTTTTTCGATATTCAGGTACTTGACTACCAGCACCACCGTATCCGAAGTTTCCATCACCTTTTTCATGCAGTGGTTCACGGCGCCGGTCACCGCTTCGAAACTGCCGCTGACCTGGGTCGTGAGCTGATTGCTGACGACCTCGATGCCGGCTTGCTCGCGCATTTCCAGGATAAACCCGATGATGGTTGGAACGGGTCCGTCTTTCAACGGGTACAGGCTCATATCGGCAACGATGGTCATATTTGTTCCTCAGTATTGGTAGCTGACGGTTACGCCGTAGTGACGCGGATCGCCCAGCCGTGTGTAGGTGGCACGCTCAAACCAGGGGGGTTCCAGGCCGAAAGAAAAACCACGGGTATGATAGTCCTCGTCAAACAGGTTGCGCACCCATCCGTAAACGGCCCACCGGCCCCATTCCTTGCCCAGTTTCAGGTTGACCGTAACGCGCGAGGCCGCTTCCTCGTCGTGGCTGTAATCATAATAAAAGCCGTCGACCGCGTTCACGTCCAGGCGCGCCATGAAGCCTCTTGAATCGGCCCAGGTCGCACCGGCATTGATCGTGTAGTTCGGCGCGTGGGCAAAATCGCGCCCGATGATTTCTCCCTCGATGTCCTGTTCCCGTTCCAGCCCGTATGTATCCACTTCCGATTCCAGCAATCCCAGGCTGCCGTGCAGGCGCCAGTTGTCGCCCAGTTGCCAGGTCAGCGCGGCTTCGAGGCCATAGGAGTGACCCCCGGCATTGCTGGTGATAAAAACGAAGTCATTGGGATTGGCCGTGAACTGGGCGGAACTGCGTAACTGCATGTCCTTGCGGTCCATGTAAAACAGCGAGACATCCGCGCTCAGGCTGCCTTCCAGCCACAGGCCCTTGATGCCGGTTTCGAAATTGAGCAGCTTTTCGGGGTCGTAGGAGATCGCTTCCGGGCCCAGTTCGGCGGAAGGTCCGAGCGCACGGGCCACGCTGGGGTTGAAACCACCTGCCTTGTACCCCCGCGATACCAGCGCGTACCAGCGTGACCCGTACGCCAGACTGTAATTCAGGCTGACATCACCACCCCAGAGGTTTTCCGAGGGGTGGAACTCGTTTTCGATGGTTTCGCCACCACCATAAATGCGGTCAACGAAAACGTCCTGGTAATCGGCCTGCCAGCGTTCCAGCCTCAAACCGGCATCCAGGGACAGTCGGTCGGACAGGTCGCTGTCGAGCCGGGCAAATACGGCGTAATTGGACGAGTCGTAATCGCTGTCGAGCGTCGTGTGGTCCAGGCAGGGCACGCACCAGTCCCCGTCTTCGTACGTGCCGGAAGAATTCACGAGGTCGCTTTCATCCAGGCTTTGCCCGTAGAGGCCCAGGACCCATTGGGTTTTACCGCCGAATATTTCAGCCCCCGGAGCGGAAAGCAGACGAAACTCCTGGGTGAGGGAACTGCGCTCGCGCTCGTCGGAATAAACATAGTCGTATCCGATCGGCGCCCAGTAGTCCGCGTTGCCCCATTCCCCGTCATAGGAGAAAAACACGTCGGTTTCGGCGATGCCGGTAATGCTGACGAACTCCGCCGCGCGACCAACGGGCCCGCTGAATTTCAGCGAGGCGCCCGCTGTCGTCTGCTCGTCGCGACCCGGGTTGTCGCTGAACACGGTACGTTCGTTCTGTGGCGACCAGGCATCGTAGCCATTGTCGAAATTGGCATACAAAACACTCAATTTCGCTTCCCAGTCACGGCCCATGCGCCACAGCAGCTTGCCGCGGCCGACGGTTTCATTGCGCTCGCTGGTATCGTCCCTACCCAGGTAGACATTGTCGTAAAAACCGTTGGCCTGGTAGTGGTGGATCGAAAAACGGCCGTCCAGGTTTGCGCCCAGGCCGCCACCCACGGCGGCGCCGGCCCCGAAGGTATCATCGTTACCGGCCAGGATTTCGGCCCTGGCGGCGGTCTGCGGCGCCGCGTCGGCCGACTGGATGTATACCAGCCCGGCCAGGGCGCTGGCGCCAAAACGCGTGGCTTGTGGTCCGCGCAGCACCTCGACCTGCTGGATATCGAACACGGTGCTGACGCCGCCCACACCGGACAGGTCGATATCGTCAACGATAAAACCCACCGACGGGTTGGGTGCGCCCTCGTATTGCTCCAGTTCGCCGATGCCGCGCAACTGGAAGTAACGCGCCCGGGAACCGTCGCCTGACCAACTCATGTTGGGCACCAGGGCGATCATTTCCTCGAAGTGCTGCAAGGTGGCGGATTCGATGGTTTCGCGGTTCAGCACCGTGATGCTGGAGTCGAGCTCGATCGCGGCCGATTGCCGGAACTCGGCGCTTACGATCACCTCCTCCAGGGGCCCTGCGGGGTAGTTTTCCAACACCTCATCCGCAGACGCCCGGCCCGCGACCAGGTACAGCGGCAACGCTGCGGCGAGTACTGTGTAGACGGTTTTCTTTTCAATCATTTAACGGATCTCAACGTTCGAGATCCAGTCAAGCTTTAGCGGGAGAATGAGGAAAGTCCTATTCCTACGCCGGCATTAACCGGATCAGGTTCAAAGGGTTCCTTTTACAGATCTCAGGCCGACGGCCACCCCTAAGGAATGCGCTCTATTGTAGCGGAATATGGGGACAAAAAAAGAACAGATGCCTGGGCCGGGCGGGTATGCGGTTCAGCCGCGGTGCAATCGCCGCAGCAAGGCCGGGTCAACGCAGGACGATTTACCGGCGTCACCCTGCAGAACGGTGAACGGCTGGTCTGGCTCCCCGAGATGGTCGAGCACGATAAGCGCACCGCCAAAGTGCTGCCCCCGGGTGGACCGGTTGACCGTGATCACGCAGTCGAGACCGGCGGCCTGCGCTGAAGCCAGGCCGCTTTCCGTATCTTCTATGACCAGGCATTCCGAGGCCGGCAGACCCAGCTGCCCGAGTGTGTACAGGTAGATATCCGGCGCCGGCTTTTTGTTGGCCACGATGTCGCCGCAGGCAATGACATCGAACCAACCGACGCTGTCCTCACCCAGGGTCCGGCTCAGCAAGGTGGTGGCATTTTCCAGCGTGGTGGTACTGGCGATCGCCAGCCGCATACCGTCTGCATGGGCTTCGCGCAGCAACCTTTCAACACCCGGACGCATGGGAATGGCGCCGGACTGCAGCAGGGCCAGGTAATGCCGTGTTTTCTGCGCATGCAGTTCACGGACAAAGCCGTCTGCGTCCGGGGGGGGAATGAATCCCTCGAGGAACTCACGCATATAGTAATGAATGCGCTCCTTGCCGCCGAAGACACTCAGCAGTTGCTCATAGGTATCTTCATCCCAGCGCCACCCGAGGCCAGCGCCCTCGAAGGCCCGATTGAAGGCGACACGGTGACCGTCTTGCTCGTTATCAGCCAGCGTGCCGTCAACATCAAAAATCAGGGCCTTCAATTCGCTCATGGATTCCTTACCGCGCGGAAGCTTGTGCGAGCGCTTACTTGAGCTTCAGCTGTGTTTCTTTCTTGTCACCCATGAACTTCGTGATGTCCTCGAGTGCGTTGTCGAAACGCTTTTTCAGCCGGGAATATTCAGAGTAGTTCTTCACCTGCATGCGCAGGTAGACCATCTCCTGGTCGTCCAGGTCGACAATCATGCTGACCATGGTGCCCGGGTTTTCCTTGAAGAACCTTTCAAGCTCTTTCTTGTCCTTGTTGCGCAGTTGCACCACGTCACCATTTTCCAGCCTGGCCTCTTCGCGGCCGCTGACCTGGCGAACGGTGGCCATGTTGTACAGGGAATCACGGTAAGTAATGGTCTTGTCGACGTTGTAGACCTTGGTGCCGCCACAGGCGATCAGCAGGGCCATGCTGAATGCGAGAAGAAGGGTGCCTGCGTATTTCGCAACGGTCTGGAACATGCGGGATTTCATGGTCGATTGTCTCCGGTGGTTATTTAAGGACATAATGAGCTCGAGGGACATTATATTACTTTATGACGGTAAGGTAATTTTCAGATACGACCGGCCCCAATCGCAAACAACTCCTTGAAAACCGCCCGTTTGCAGCCTTTTCCCGATAACCGGTAGAAAATCCGGTAGTGAGTGGTTACCGCAATCCGGTAGCGTCAACTATGCTTAGTGTCGTGAACAAATGGACTGTTCACGGAGAATACTGAATTGACGATTAACACAGCATCCAGGGACCGGATCGAAAGGGGAGCCAAATTATGGCCTATATATCCGACCGTGTCCCTGCCCTCAAGAAGGCCAGTGGTTTCACGCTGATCGAACTGATCATTACGCTTGCCGTGCTGAGCATCCTGCTCGGCCTCGCCATGCCCAACCTTCGCGGCACCATCGCACGCAACCAGCTTCTCGGCCAGGCCAATGAAATGGCCAGCGCCTTTGCACTTGCGCGCAACGAAGCCGTCACACGCGGCACCCAGGCCGGTGTCTGCGCCAGCGCCAACGGCACGAGTTGCAGCGGAGATGCCTCCGACTGGGACAACTACGTACTCGTATTCGCCGATACCAACCGGAACGACGTATTCAATGCGCCGGGAAACAGCGCCACGGATGACGGCAGCAACGACTGGCTGCTGCGCTCCTTCGACGCCAACGACCAGGTTGACCAGGACGCTTCCGCGGCCGCCTTCTATTTCAACGAGACCGGCTTCAGCTCGACCAGAGCCCAGGGCAGCATCGAAGTCTGCCACGAGAAACTCGAAGAGCACGACCGTTGCAGAATGGTGACCATCGCGCCGTCCGGCACCATTACCGTGGTGCATAAAAAGGCCTCCAAAGCCTGAAGGTGAAGACGATGAAGCAGATCAAACTCAAATGCAGCGGATTCAGCCTGCTTGAAGTCATGATCGCACTGCTGGTCCTTTCCATGGGCCTGGCCGGCATCGCCAGCCTGCTCACCACCGGTATGCGTTCCACCAGCACGGCCAACCTGCGCAGCATCGCCATTACGCATTCGCAGAGCGGTGCAGAAATGATGCGCGCCAATCTCGAGGCCTACCAGGTTGGCTGGTACGTGGGCGACAACACCTCCGGCGAGCCATCGGGCAAATCCACCTGTGGCGGCACCAGCGGCTGCACGGACGCGGAACAGGCCAATAACGACTACGTCGCCTGGCGCGCCAAGATCACCGAGACCATGCCCGACGGGCGCGGCTATATCTGCGTCGACAGCACGCCGGACGACGGCCAGCCGGGCGGCCTGGGCTGTGACAACGTCGGCAACACCGTGATCAAGATTTTCTGGCGCGATGCCCGCGATGAAGACACCCTGGACAACGGCGACACCTATCATCGTTTCGCCACGGTGGTGAACCCATGAATACCATGAACATGAAATCCCAGCGGGGTTTGGGCCTGATCGAGTTGATGGTCGCCATCGTGCTGGCCCTGCTGCTTGCACTGGCGATGATCGCGATTTTCCTGTCAGGCCGGGCCAGTTTCCTGACCCAGGAACAGGTCGGGCGGCTGCAGGAAAACGGCCGCTACGCCTACCACCTGATGACCACGGAACTCCAGCGGGCCGGTTACCGCCGCGCCTCCTGGGATCCGCCACGGATGGGTTTTGCTTTTACCGCCAACACCGTTAACGGCGCCAATGACCAGTCCGACATCATCGAACTGCAATACGAAACGGACCGTGACTGCTTCAGCGATTTCAACACCGTTACCGAGAACCTGCCGCAGCCCGATGGCGTCAGCACCCTGACCGTTCCCCAGTTCTACCAGAAGCTGATCCGCTTTTCGGTCATCAACGATCAACTCTGGTACCGGTGCAGCTATGGACCGGTCAACGGCGCACTCGCACAGCAAATCAGTGCACCGGTCGCCGATGGTGTCGAGAACCTGCAAATCCAGTACGGCGAAGACCTGACCCGCGACCTGAGCGTGAACCAGTGGGTTGACGCCGGCGCCTGGAACGATTTTTCAAACATCGTCTCCGTGCGCCTCGCCATGGTGGTCAGGACACCCGAAGAATTCACCACCGAGGCGGACCAGGAAACCTTCGACCTGTACAGCACCACTTCCGAGGCTGTTGGTGATAACCGGATCCGCCGCGTGTATTCAGGCCAGGTCAGCCTGCGCAACCTGACGCTTTAAGGGGATTGGAAATGAACCAGTCAAAAACACGTACAAGCCCGATCCGGCAGACCGGCAAACTGGGCCGCCAACAGGGCGGCTATGTCCTGTTGCTGGGTATGATCCTGATCCTCGTGATGACCGTTTTCGGCGTTTTCGCCATGAAGGGCTCGCTGATGCAGGAACGCATGGCCGGTAACAACCGTGATTACAACGTGGCCTTCGAGGCCTCTGAAATGGGCCTGCGCTGGGGCGAAGCCTGGTTGCAAAGCCGCACGCCGGCCGAACGCCCTTTCCCGTGCCAGACACTGATGGCATCGGCCAATCAAAACTGCACGGATCCCCGCCAGATCCTGGATACCAACTTGCTCGGGCATGACCTGGAAGACAGGAACCCGTTTAAGGAATACGACGGCGGTACCGGCGGCTACTGGGACAAACTCAATGCACGCCCTTACGGGATCGATCCGGCGACCAACACCGCCGTATCACCGAAGCAGGAAATCCCGGGGGTCAAGGAACAACCACTGATTTTGATGGAACAGGCCTTCGTGGATCGTGACGATCTGGCAGGCAAACCCCAGCAGGGAAGAATTTTTTACCGGGTACACGCCGCGGCCACGGGTGCTCGCGCATCTACGATCGTCGTGGGCGGCAGTTCGGTAGCGAAACGCTTCGAATGAGCATTCGGAAGAGGAAACAGACATGAAGCGCAACAGAATTTCCATGACCACCATCACCGCGATCCTCGCCATCGCGGGAAGTACGCAGCCTCTCAGCCTTTCCGCTGCGCCCTACCTGATGCCGAACGTCCCGCTGATTGTCAGCGTGCGTTCAATCCCCAATGTCTGGTTCCAGATGGATGACTCGGGCTCGATGGACTGGGAAGTGCTTGCCGGCTTCCACCACTCCGCCTGCCAGTATGACTCCATGTTGCGCTGTGAAGATTCGGGTTTCCAGGGCGAAGGCAAGATCCTCGACTGGAACGGCCAGTTGGAAAACTACCGCGCACGTATGTATACATTCGAATACGTATTCGACGGCGCCAGCGACCATTCTTACGGCAGCAGTTGTCCGCCCAGCGGCAACGGCAACGGCAGCACCCTGGAAGAGTGCGAAGACAACGTCAGCAACGACCGGGTCTATTTTTACGACGGCGTCTATATTCCCTACCGCCAGGACTGGCGCGCCCGCAGCGCGGACCTGAACGTGATGTTTTTCGACCCCGGCGCCGAGTACCTGCCCTGGGCCAGCAGCGACGTGACCTTTGGCAACGCCACGTTCACCGCCGCCCGCTCCTGGCCGGTGCCGGGCGAAACGGGTTATTCGCGAACCCGCAACCTGACCGGTTTCCATTACAACTTCTGGCTCGACGACAAGGGCTTTACCGGTGACATGCCCAAACCATACGAAGGCAACGACACCGACGGGTCCAACGGCATCGTGGATCAATGGGACAGCTACATCCGCGTCACCTTCACCTCGGCCTCCAGTGTCACCTGCGAGAAAGTAAGCCATGACCCGCAGAGCTATTACTGGAACAACAAGAATGACCACGAACTCCGGGGCCTCAACCCGGAAGTAAAACCGGCCACGACCGCGGAATGTAACCTGGCCACGGCCGGGCTGCCGGCCGCCACGCTGGCGCAGAATGCCGCCAACTGGTACCAGTACTACCGCCGCCGCACCCACGTGGCGCGTGCCGGTATTGGCCGCGTCGTCAGCGAAATACCGGAATTCCGTTACGGCATGGGCCATATCAACCAGACCAATGCGAACCACCCGATTCCTGACGAGACCATCAAGGATTACGATGAAAACAACCGGAAACTGATGGATGTCCTTTACGGCACGGACCGGCGCCAGAACGGCACGCCCCTGCGTTACGGCCTGAAGTGGGTCGGCGACTATTACGAAGGCGACCACAGCGGCCTGCCCTCGCCGATCATCGAGAACTGCCAGAAGAACTTTACACTCCTGTTTTCAGACGGTTTCTGGAACGGCTCGACGCCCGGCGGTTTCGGCGATGTGGACAAGGACGGGGACAGGATTTCGAACAGTTCCACGACGCTTGCCGACGTGGCACGCTATTACTACCTCAAGGACCTTTCACCGAGTATCGAAAATTCGGTTCCGACCGATGCCTTCGATACGGCCGCCTGGCAGCACATGGTGACTTATACCATCAGCTTTGGCGTAAAAGGTGCGCTGGTGGACACGAGCGGCGACGGCTGGCCCAACCCGCCGTTGAAGGTCAGCGACGACTGGACCAAGTCCGGTGTGTCCGACCTGGACAAGGTAGATGACCTGTGGCACGCGGCGTTTAACTCGCGCGGTGCCTACTTTGCGGTCGAGAAACCGCAGGAACTGGTCGACTCCATATCCAAGGCGGTTGCAGATATCGGCAACCGGTACGGCGGCGCGGCTTCCGCGGCGGCGAACTCGGGTTCCATCTCCTCCAACTCGAAGATTTTCCAGGCCAAGTTCGACACCGTCGACTGGCATGGCGAACTGCTGGCCTTCCCCGTCAGCGCAGGGGGTACGATCGAAGGGGCCGCCGTGTGGAACGCTGCAGACAAGCTGAACGCGGCAAATCCAGCCACTCGCGATATTTATACCTGGAACGACGGCAGTTCCAAGGGCACCCAATTTAAATGGAGTTCGCTGACCGACGCGCAGAAGGCCTACCTGAACACGAGCCCCGATGGCACAACGGATACGGCAGGGCAGGAGCGTCTCGATTACCTGCGCGGCTCCAAGGCCAAGGAAGAAAAACAGGGCGGCCCCTACCGTGACCGCGCCTATATCCTGGGCGACATCGTCAACTCGGACCCGGTGTACGTGGGCTATCCGCCTTTCTTCTATTCCTTCGATAACTATCACAAGTTCTATGCCCAACAGCAGAATCGCACCGGGATGATTTACTTCGGCGCCAATGACGGCATGTTTCATGCCGTCAGGGAAGCAGACGGCGAGGAGCTTTTCTCTTACGTGCCCAACAAGGTCTACCCCAAGCTCAGCAAGTTGACCGACCCGTATTACACCCACGAATTCTACGTCGATGGGCAGCCGGAGTACGGCGACGTGCAGATCAACAATACGTGGACCTCGATCGTTGCCAGCGGCCTGCGCTCCGGCGGCCAGGCCCTGTTCGCGCTCGCTATCACGAACCCCGACTCGTTTGACGCAACGAATGTTCTGTGGGAGTTCACCGATGAAGTGGACGCCGACCTCGGTTACACCTTCAGCCAGCCTCAGATCAAGCGCATGTCCAATGACAAGTGGGCCGTGATCATGGGGAACGGGCTGAACAACACCGAGGCGGACGGCCATGCTTCCACCACCGGCGCCGGCGCCCTGTTTATCCTCTTTATCGAAAACGGCATGGACGGCTGGACCAGCGGCGACTGGGTCAAGATCACCGTGCCGGGTGGCAGCACGAGCAGCCCCAATGCACTGTTTACACCGGCAGCGGCCGATATCGACGGTGACAACCGGGTCGATACCATATATGCCGGCGACCGCAACGGCAGGATGTGGGAGTTCGACGTATCCAGCGATGCACCCGGCAGTTGGGGTATTGCCAACAACGGCAACCCCTTCTTCGACGCCGGCACGGGCCACCCCATCACGGACCGTCCCGTGGTTGCAGCGCACCCGATGGGCCGCCACCTGGGCGAGTTGGTCATTTTCGGCACCGGCCAGTTTATCGAGAACATCGACAACACCACGGAAAACCAGCCGGTCCAGACACTGTACGCGCTGTGGGACCTGAGCGCTGACCTGGTGCAAGACGGATACCGCTCCTACGCATACGGCAAGGGCGACCTGTCCAAGACGACCTTCAAGGTCGACAGTGGCGTTCGCGTCATAGACCAGGGTTCCGAGGTCAAGTGGCTCAACGAAGACGGCGATCCGTACCAGCGCGGCTGGTACATCGACCTGCCCGAGCAGGGTGAACGGATCAACCGCCGGCCCATTCTGCGCGACGATCACGTATTTTTCGTCTCCATGATTCCCGACGACGATCCCTGCTCGGCAGGCGGCAGCGGCTGGGTCATGGTGATGGATACCGGTACCGGCCTGTCGCCGAACTTCCCAGTATTTGATATCAACTCGGACTTCGACGTGACCGATGAAGGTGACCTGATCGATCCGGACAGCGATACGCCCATGGTTCCGGTTGGCATGAAGGTAGGCAGTATTCCCAACCTGCCGGCATTCATTTACGATGACCGCCCCGGGTTTACACCGGATGCGGCTGACTTCCCGCCGAAGCCAAATGCACCACGCGGTTGTGGCGTAGGCAATGCACGCGCCTATACCTTCACCACCCAGGCCAATGGCTCGATCATGGCGGTTGAAACGGCGACCGAGTTCCTGAGTTGCGGCCGTCAGAACTGGATGAGTGAAGAGTAGTTCAGCAAAAGCTACATATTGAACCCGGCGCGCCGTCGCCGGGAAAGAGACAAAAGGGAGATAGACAAATGAACAGGATTTTTAACCGGAAGTTTGGCAAGAACATGGCGGGCATGACCCTGATCGAACTGATGATCGTGATTGCCGTACTGTCCATACTGGTCGGCTTCGCCATGCCTGCCTACAACGACTACGTGATCCGGGCCAACCGCTCCGAGGCCATCGAAGCATTGCTGGCCGCGGCATCCTGCCAGGAACGCCTATACACCAAGCGGAACCGCTACGACAGCACGGCCGGAACCTGCCTGACCAACACCAATACGGCCAGCAATAACTATCGCATCCGGTTCAGCAGGTTTGACGCAACCGACGGTCAAAGCTATACGCTCCAGGCACGGGCGAAAAACGCCCAGTTGAAAGACAGTTGCGGCAACCTGACCCTGACCGACAAGGGCGTCCGCGGCGCCAGCAAGGTATCTGGTAAAGCCAAGACAGCCGATTGCTGGAAAGGCAAGAAAGTCAGCTAGTCTGATTTGACTTCTGGATAACCGGGGCCCGGCTGGATTCAGCCGGGCTTTCTTATTTCCCGCTGACCTTCAACATTATCTCGAAACAGGCCGGGTTTTTTCGTTAAAATTGGCCGATGTCAAGACTCAGCAGCTACCTCGAAGATCCCGTACTCAAGGGCATGTATGACCTGGTTCGAGCCACCGGACCGGTGCGCCCGATCTCACTGGATATCACCGCGAAATGTAACCTGCGCTGCACCGGCTGTTATTACTACGCCGAGGGCATGGACAAAGTGGATGCACGCCGCGACGACGCGGCATTCGACGCGCTGATCGAATCGGAAAAGGCCCGCGGCACCAACTTCGTGACGATCGTCGGCGGAGAGCCGGCCCTGGTTCCCGGACGTCTCAAGAAGATTTATGACCATTTCAAGATGAACGTGGCGACCAACGGGCTGATCCGGATTCCACGGGAAGGGCTGGAAGATATGCCCATGGGCATCGCCCTGTGGGGTAATCGGCAGACGGACGCCAGGCTGCGCGCTGAACAAGGCCGCGACCTGCTTTCGCTGGCGCTGAGTAACTACCGTGATGATCCGCGCGCATTTTTCTACTATACCGTCGCCGCGGGCCATGCCCACGAAGTCGAGGGCGTGGTCGAGGAAATCGTCAACAACGGCAACAAGATCCTGTTCAACTACTACAGCGATGTTTCCGAACTCGGCGGTGAACTCGGCTACCGCCAGGGATTCGACGCAGTTCGGCGGGAAGTGGAACGCATGATCGAGCGATATCCGGACATGATGTATACCACGCCCTACCTGAACCAGGTGACCACGACAGGCAAACTGGCGGGCGAAACCTGGGGCTACGACGTCTGCACCAACCTGAGCATTGACAACGAAATCAACGCCCAGCGCAGAAACAACGGCAAGCCGCTGAATCCGCACTTCCGGGCCATCAATGCCGACTTCAAAACCACCCGCCGCTGCTGCACGGGCATGACCCGCGACTGTGCCTCCTGTTTCGACACCTGGGAGCACTTTTCCTGGATCATGATCAATATGCGCAAGCACCTCGGCAGCCAGGCCGAATTTGCCAACTGGCTGATCACCATGTTCGCGTTTTACGTGGTCAACCGCCTGGTCGATCCCGGAACCGGGCATGACCTGCTGGCCCGCGCGCAGGCCGGCTTGCCATTCCAAAACGCCTGATGGACTACCACCTCTACGATTTTGTAGGCAACCTGGGCGTGGTCCTGATCCTGGCCACTTACCTCCTGG
This sequence comes from Lysobacterales bacterium, assembly GCA_036351055.1. Lineage (GTDB taxonomy): Bacteria > Pseudomonadota > Gammaproteobacteria > Xanthomonadales > SZUA-36 > JABDPF01. The sequence goes on along the minus strand of JAZBOH010000099.1, from coordinate 206 downwards.
TCCAACTGCGCAAAATGTCTGCCACCGGCATCCGGTATATCGTTGCAAACGGGCTGGGTGCGGGCCTTATCCTCTATTCCTTGTTTTTCGACTTCAACCTGTCTGCTTTCATTATCGAGGTGGTCTGGCTGCTGATCAGCCTGGTCGGCCTGGGTCGTATTTACCTTGAGCGCCAAAAGCGCACGGACCGAAGCTGATGTTGTTTT
>JAZBOH010000098.1:0-2253 GCA_036351055.1 Lysobacterales bacterium | reverse complement strand
CTTGCCCATCCAGTAAAAGCACCACAACGTGAGCACGTTCAATAGCTTGTAGCGCCTTTATCACACTGAACTTTTCAACAACCTCGTGCACCTTGGAGCGCCTGCGCACGCCGGCCGTATCGATCAACTCATAGGCAATGCCACCGCGTTCGAGGTCGACTGAGATCGTGTCCCGGGTTGTGCCCGGCAAGTCAAAAGCCATCACCCGTTCCTCGCCAAGGAGGCGGTTTACCAGGGTTGATTTGCCGACGTTCGGCCGGCCAATAATGGCGAGGCGGCGGCGATCATCATCTTCTTCGTCCTCGGCGAGTTCCAGGGGCGGCAACTGCTCGGAGACGGACTGCATAAGGCTATCCAGGCCGCGCCGGTGCGCTGCAGCCACGGGCGCCGCATCGCCAAAGCCAAGGGATGCGAAATCGGTCAGGGAAATGTCCGTGTTCGTGCCGTCCGTCTTGTTCGCAACGATCAGCACCGGCCGGTTTTCCCGACGCAAGGTCTCGGCCACCTCTTCATCGGCGGCGGTCAGGCCATCCCGGGCACTGACAACAAACAACACCAGGGTGGATTCCTCGATGGCCTGCAGTACCTGGCGGGCCGTCAGGTAGTCGATACCCTCAGCACCACCCACCAGTCCGCCCGTATCAACGAGCACGCAGGGCTCCGGTCCGACCCTAGAGATGCCGTATTGCCGGTCCCGTGTCACGCCCGGCATATCTGCTACCAGCGCATCACGGGTGCGTGTCAGCGCATTGAACAGGGTCGACTTGCCCACGTTGGGCCGGCCAACGATGGACACCACGGGCAGGAGGGGCTGGCTCATGGTTTTGCGCTGCGCGAGGGTCTCATGGGGTATGGGACATCAATATCAGCCCGGACTTCAGGGGGCCGCGCCGGCGCGGTAGGCAATCAGGTCGCCGTCGCGCGTATAGATGTAAAGCGTGTCGCCAACGACCACCGGTGCGCCGGTCAGGCCGTCGCCGCCGACCTTGGTGCGGGCAACGAAGCTGCCATCATCAACGCTGATCCAGTGGAGATAACCCTCGTCGTCGCCGACCACCACGTAGTCGCGATAGAACACGGGCCGGGTCAGCCCACGATTCGTCAATGCTTCCTGTTTCCAGAGCGTGGTGCCATTGCGGCGGTCCAGGAGCCACACGTGCCCTTCACGGTCACTGGTCGCCAGGTTTGTGCGGGCAACGGTCACGCCCGTGGCCGAAGCGATATCCTTAAACCACAGCAGGCGGCCGGAGTCGGCGGCCAGTGAGCTCAGGCGGTTTTTGTAGCTGGACACGAGCAAATCGGAGGCCACGAAAACAATCTGGCCATCCACATCCGCAAGGCGGTCAAGCTCTGTGCGTCCTTCCCGGGTGGCAATGGACTCTTCCCAGAGCAGGGCGCCATCTTCAAGACGCAGCGCGACCACTTCACCACCGTCGTAACCGAGGTAGGCAATGCCCGCGCGAATCACCGGGTTGGCGTTACCGCGCAAGGTCAGCAAGGGCACGCTGCGGTCGTAGACCCACAGGCGGCGGCCGTTCGCTTCGTTCAGCCCAAACACCCGGCCGTCGATGGAGCGTACCACCACGATACCCTCGCCTGCCGCCGGGGCGGCAAGAACCTCCGATGAGATACGCGCAATCCATTGGGACGTTCCCGTATCCCTTTGAAAGGCATGAATCTCGCCATTCTCCGTGCCCATGATGACGAGGTTTTCCGACAGGCCCGGCCCGCCGCTGAACGGCAGTTCCGTTTCAATGGACCAGTTCACCTCGCCAGTGGCCGCTTCCACGGACGATAGGTCGCCCTTGTAGTCAGCAACCCAGAAAGTGCCGTTGCGATAGGCCGGGCGCAGCTGTTGCCGGCGCTTGTCCGTGCCTTTGCCCATGTCCCTGGACCAGACCTTGTCGGGCTCAACCGTTGCTTCGAACTCGACGAGTTCTGCAGGATCACCCGGCTTTGGATCGCCGGCAAACCAGCCTTTTACCGTGCTGCAACCGGTCAGGGTCAGGCACATGCCGACCAGGAGAACCGGTGCCAGGCGGCCTGCGAGGCGCATCAGGATTCCACTCCGTCCATGGGCAGGTCGTCCGCGACGCCGGTGGCGCCGGCGAGCTCTGTAATTTTCATCTCCAGCAAGGGCCGGTAGCCCACGCCGGTGTCGCTGAACTCCAGGGCGCTTTCATAGGCATCCAACGCAGCGGGCAGGTCACCCTGGGCGCGCAATACATCTCCGCGCAACTCGGCAAAGCGACT
>JAZBOH010000097.1:0-15145 GCA_036351055.1 Lysobacterales bacterium | reverse complement strand
TCCGCGTGACGAGGCTGAGAGCAGTGCCGAGTTGTCGACCGTCGTGCTGCAGGCATTGCAGGACGTCTACGAAGGCCAGATCGAGATGCGCCGCGTTGAGTTTGTCGGCCCGCAGGTGGGCGAGGAACTGACAGAGCAGGGTATCCTGGCCGTTGTCTACGCCCTGATCGGCATCTTCCTGTACGTGATGATGCGCTTCCAGTGGCGTTTCTCGGTGGGCGCCGTGACGGCCCTGGTGCACGACGTGATGATCACCATGGGTATCATTTCTCTGATCCAGATCGAGTTCGACCTGACGGTCGTGGCGGCCCTGCTGGCCGTGATCGGTTACTCGCTGAACGATACCATCGTGCTGTTTGACCGCATCCGGGAAAACTTCCCGAAACTGCGCAGCCATTCACCCATCGAGGTGGTCAATACGTCGGTCAACGAGACATTGTCGCGCACCTTGATGACCTCTCTGACCACCTTGCTGGTGTTGATCGCGCTGTTCTCGTTTGGCGGCGAAATCATCCACGCCTTTGCGTTCACCTTGATTATCGGTGTTCTGGTGGGTACTTACTCGTCTATCTACGTCGCCAGCACGACATTGCTGGAACTGGGCGTCAGCAAGTTCGACTTGATGCAAGTAGAGAAAGAGGGGAGTGCTCAGGACAGCATGCCCTGAAGCGGTCGCGTAAGAAAACCGGGGTCAGGTTCGCAGAACCTGGCCCCTTTGTTTTCAGGGCTTCCAATTCCTGGCGACGATCTGCCTCATGGGGGTCATCAGTTTGTAGGGCGCCGCGAGGATGGAACCTGACTCCTCGAACGAGTCTTTTCCGTCCCAGTCCATGACCACGCCGCCGGCTTCGCGCACGATCATGGCTCCAGCGGCCACGTCCCAGGGTTTCAGGCCCAGTTCGAAAAAACCGTCCAGGCGACCGGCGGCCACCCAGGCCAGGTCCAGGCTGGCGGTTCCGGCACGGCGGAAATCCTCGATTTTGGACAGGATGGCCTGGAATACCCTGGCATAGGCCTGCAGTTGGTCGCGCTGGCGGAACGGGAATGCCGTGGCCAGGATGGCGCTCTCTAGGCTGCTGCGTGAAGAAACGCGCAGACGTTTCTGGTTCATGAAGGCGCCTGAACCGCGCGAGGCGGTGAATATCTCGTCGCGCATCGGGTCGTAAACCACAGCGTGCTCGGTGCGTCCGTTGACCTGTTGTGCAATAGAAATCGCAAAGTGTGGAATGCCGTGCATGTAGTTGCTGGTGCCATCCAGCGGATCGATCACCCAGACCGTATCGCCTTCGCCCTGCAAGCCGCCTTCTTCGCCGAGAAAGGAATGATCAGGGTAGTAGCGCTTGATATACCGTACAATTTCCTCTTCACAGGCTTTGTCCACCTCGGTGACGTAGTCGTGGCGGGCTTTTCGTTCAAATGGGATGGCGTCCACGTGCTGTATCTGGCGGCGCATGATATTGGCTGCGGAGTGGGCGGCTTCAACGGCGACATTGAGAATAGGGTGCATGATGTCTGATCAACTTGTGAAGGCGGCAAAGGATACCAGAAGCGAGGGTGTGATGGCAGAGCGTAGTGACGATGAATTGAGGTCGAACCTGGCCCAGGTGCGGGTGGTGCTGATCAATACCACGCATCCCGGCAATATCGGCGCCACCGCGCGGGCGATGAAAGTGATGGGTCTTTCATCCTTGCACCTGGTGACGCCGAAGATTTTTCCGAACGCGGAGGCCACCGCGATGGCCTCCGGTGCGGACGATATCCTGCAGCGTGCCGTGGTGCATGACACGCTCGATTCTGCCCTCTCAGGCTGCCCGCTGGTGCTGGGAACCAGTGCCCGCTTGCGCAGCCTGCCGATGCCGATGTTCGACGCCCGGCGCGCGGCGCGCCAGGCCCTGCAGGAATCCGGTTCCCACGATGTGGCGATCCTGTTCGGTCGCGAGCGTTACGGCCTGACCAACGAAGAAATGATGCGTTGCCAGTACCTCGTCAATATTCCGGCCAACCCGGAATACTCGTCGCTGAACCTGGCCCAGGCGGTGCAGATCATGAGCTATGAGTTACGGGTGGCTGCGATGGGGGTGGCCGATATTTCGCTGCCGCCTCTTGACTGGGAGCCAGTCGATGACCAGCAGATGGAACTGATGTTCCAACACCTCGAACAGACCCTTCTGGACATCCGTTTCCTGAACCCGAAACAGCCAAAGAAACTGATGATGCGCTTGCGTAGGCTGTTCAAAAGAGCCCGGCCAGATCAGAATGAAATCAATATATTACGAGGCATATTGAAAGCTTCACAGGAGTCTGCATCAAGGCAGTGAAGTACACACCGGAGGAGATTGCTCGATGGCGCTATCAACGGCATTGATCCGTGGCTCGGCGCAGCTGGCGCTCGATTGCGTGTCGGGCGTAACAAGCACCGCGGAGAACATGCACCGGACCATAGCGCGAACGTCCACCGCCTGGCTGGACGGAATTTCCGGCTTCGGGCCGCTGGAACAGATCAGGAACCCGGTGACCTATTCGGTGGTCAGGGCCGTCAGCGATGCTTTGAACACCGGGGTTTCCCGTTCCTTTGCATTTTTCGATGGTCAGTTGGATCTGACCGGCCTGGCGCCGGAGGAAAGTCGCTGGGTTTCCGCATTGAACGGTGTCTGTGGCGATCACCTCGAAGCCACTGGAAACGTGCTGGCCGTTCCGATGAGACTGGTGACGTCTTCAGGCACCCTGGACCTGGCTTCGGGGGAGTTCTCGGACCCGTTAGCTGAAGCGGGGCCGAATATTGTGATCATGGTACATGGCCTGGGCCTGTCCGAGCAGAGTTGGTGGCGGCGAGACCATCCGGATATCGGCGAGTGCCTGAACCAGGAACTGGGATTCACGCCGGTTTACCTGCGTTACAATACGGGGCGGCACATATCCACCAACGGGCAGGAACTGGCAGCGTTGCTGGACGACCTGTGCGCTGCCTGGCCGGTGCCGGTCGAGTCCTTGTCGCTGGTCGGGCACAGCATGGGCGGGCTGGTCATCCGCAGTGCCTGCTGGTATGCAGACAAGGAACAACGGCCGTGGCTCGATTCCTTGCGGCGGGTTCTTTTTCTCGGCACGCCGCACCATGGTTCGCCGCTCGAACAAGCCGGGTCGTTTATTGAAGCGATCCTCGGAACCAGTCCGTACGCCGGACCCCTGATGTTGGGCCGCAAGCGCAGCGCCGGCGTCAAGGACTTACGCCATGGAAACCTGCTGGACGAGGACTGGCAGGGCCTGGACAACAACTGCCCGTTGCCGGCGAGCCGCAGGGTGGTGCCCCTGCTGCCCGGGGTGGACTACTATTTCGCTGCAGCAAGTCTCGGAAGCCAGGAGAGCGACCTGAAGGGCCGGGTCCTGGGTGACCTGCTGGTGCGGCTCGACAGCGCTCTTGGAACCGGTTCCAGGAACTATCGCAGCCTTGATGTGAAGCCGGAAAACTGCCGGATTTTCCTCGAAAAAGACCATTTCGACCTGCTCGACGACGAACGGGTTCAGCGCCAGGCCATCGATTGGTTCGCTGAATCCAAAGCCAATTCCTGAACATAAAAAGAGGCCGTCACACTTGGCTGAAAAAAAGGGGCGAAAAAAAGGGGCCGGATACATTTTCCCGCGTTAAATGTATCCGGCCCCATTTCTTTAGTCCCGCCATCATTGGCTTTGATGGCTAATTGCAAAAGGTACCGGATCCATTTTTCGGCGTTAAATGTATCCGGTACCTTTTTTGAGGAAAGAAAAACCCCGCGGGAATTTGATCGCCGCGGGGTTTTTGCCAGCTTTAGTTTGTCAGTTCAAAGTCGTCAGGCCAAGCGGCGGAATCCGATGAGTCCCGCACTGAGCATCAATAGCACCATCAGGGCAAGGCCGTGGCGGCCAAGAGTGGGTATGCCCTCAAAGAACATCGTGTTGCTGATGGTGCATTCCTCTTCGCCACCCGCTGAAATATCGACCAGGCCACACTGGTTAACCGATTCGACACCGCTGGGAAGTTCACCCTGGACTGCCTGGCAACTGACCACACCGTTCGAGGTGTCGACAATTGCAACCAGGCTGTCACCATCGCTCATGTCTTCGTCATAGGACCAAAATCCGGGTTCGGGAACATCTGGCGTCGCAGGGTTGCTGTCTACTGTGAACGCAGCGTTGCAGATGAGGGATACTTCAACCGTCTCGTCAACCGCTGAACCACCTTCGGCAGGCTCCCAATCCATGTTGACCGTGTAGGTTCCCGGATTGGCTTCGTTGCTGATCGCGCAGCTGTATTGACCGGGTGTCAGGTTGGAGAACACGCAACCGGCACCGCCGTTGTAGGAAGGCGTGTAATTGCCCGGGTCGCTTGTTTCCGTGACTTCACACTGCGTGGAGCCTTCGATAAAGTCAGTGACGACAAAGGACACACCCGAACCACCACCGGAAATGGTATAGGTCTGCTGCAGAGGCAGACCGCCATTGCAGGTAATGGCCACATCCACTTCATCCTCTGCGCCGTCGTTGAAGGTCTTGGTCACGTGGAAGCGGGCTGAAGTGGCAGCCTCGCCACCCACATCGTCGCCCGTTCGGATCTGGAAGCCACCGATGTCCCCAGTGGCCGTTTCGGCAAAAGGAGACTGGCCATTATCGTCACGGAAAAAACGCTGCACGAACAGGCCGCTTGGGTCCGTTTGCTCCGCATTGACCAACACTTGCTCACAACCACTTTCAGCTTGATAAGTTGCTGAAGGATCACTGAATGCGATAACCAATCCCCCTCCCGGGAAGCTGAAGCTACCCTCGGAAGTGAAGACCATCTCGAAATTGTCGATGATATCGTCGCCGTTCGGATTTTGCGGTGTCTGTGTATTGCTGACCAGCTGGGTCAGTGGTCCCGCGGTTTCACTTCCACCATTTGTCGTGGTGGCCACCATGTGAATGGCCAGTTGTACCGGCGGTCCGTCGCGAAGAAGACCCGTATCAAAAGCAATTTCATCACCAGGGGCAATGGTGAATGCAGGGATGTTCTGGTAGATGAACCCCATGTAAGGTGTCCAACTATCGGCATTTGCGAATGGATAGCAGTTAGCGACCTCTGGGTTGGATGGGGTCACCGTCAGAATGTCCGCAGCTACCGCGTTCGAAACAGTCAACAATCCAAATGAGGACAAGGCGGCAAGAAGCCATTTATTGTAATTTCTCAATTGATTTCTCCCTCTATTCTTAGAAGTCTGGCAAGCGAAAATCTCTTAAAAAAACGGGTTGTTCTCCTCGCTTCGAATTCTATCAAATGCAAACCCACTTATCTCAACAAAAAGGGGCCGGATACATTTTTCCACGTTAAATGTATCCGGCCCCATTTCTCTGGCGCCGTTACTATTGGCTTTGAGGGCTATTTGCAAAAGGTACCGGATCCATTTTTCGGCGTTAAATGTATCCGGTACCTTTTATTTTAAATGTATCCGGTACCTTTTATTTGGTCCCTTTCTTGGGGCAGGTCGGGGGCGTCTTCGGGCGTGCCCGGGGTCAGTTTCAGGGGGATCACGCCGGCCCAGACGGGAGCGTCCAGGTCGGATGCGGCGTCGCTGGGCGGACCGCTTCGGGTCTTGATGCTGAAGGTCTCGATCGGCAGGGTCAACAGGGTGGTTGCGTTCAGTTCCTTGCGGGTTGAAGGCCTCAGTTCGGCCGTGCGGCCGGGAACCAGGTGGTCCACCAGCATGTCCAGGCCTCGTGTCTTGGCTTCCGGGTCCGTGACCTCGGAGGCGCGGCCGAATACCATCAGCGAACGGTAGTTCATCGAGGAATGGAATGCCGAACGTGCCAGCACCATGCCGTCCAGGTGGGTCACGGTGACACAGCAGGGCAGGCCGTCCGCCAGGTTCTGCATCAGCCGGCTGACGACGGAACCGTGCAACAGAAGCCTCTCGCCATCGCGTCCCAGAGCCATCGGAACCACGTAAGGTTGTTCTGCCAGGGTGAACCCGACATGGCACACCTTTGCTTCGTCGATGATGGCGCAGGCCAGTTCGAAATCGCTGCTGCCACGTTCAGGCAGTCGGCGCAGCCGGGCATCGGCTTTGCTGGACATAGGCTACAGTCTCCGCTTACGTTAAAATCCTGCACTACACCGTACAGAAGAATTTATCCGGCGTGAATACCCAGCAGACCGATCCGAACATCAGCCACAGCGACTTCAACAGTTGGAAAAAGTCGGTGTGGCAGGTCGTCCAGGGCATTCCGCGCGGACATGTCCTGACCTATGGCGAGGTCGCCAGGCTGGCCGGAAAATCCCGCTGGGCGAGGCGGGTCAGCCAGGCCATGCGACGCAAACCGAACGGTGTGAGCCTGCCCTGGCACCGGGTGGTCAACGCCCAGGGAAAGATTTCGTTTCCCGAAGACAGCCGCGGCTATCAGGAGCAGAAAGACCGGCTTGAACAGGAAGGCGTGGTGTTCCTGGACGGAAAAATCGACCTGGATCGGTTCGGCTACCAGGGCGCCCTGGACCAGTTGCTCTGGGGCGAACCGCTTTGAGCAATGCAAAAGCACGCTTGCTCGCCATCAAAAATCGGGTCCTGCTGGGGTGGCAAAGCGTACGCAAGCGCAAAGCCCTGTCCCTCCTGCTCGATGCCGCCCTGATCCTGGCTGTTTTCCTGGCCATACACGCCTGGCAAACACGCAATTTACCGCTTGATGAAGCTGCGCCTGAAACGGTGCGGGCGCTGCTGGATGGATCCGGCGAGGCCGCCGCAATTCAGCTTGGTGAAGTGGGCGTCGTGTATTTCTTTGCCCCTTGGTGTTTTTACTGCAAGACCAGCATTGACAACCTGGACGAACTCGTTGCCGACGGCCGTATCGCCTGGGGCACGGCCGTGGCGCTTGACTATGAAGACATTGCCGAGGTGGAAGAATTCATCCGTGAAACGAATGTATCCCTGCCGGTATTGCTGGGTGACCCACGTGTAGCTGCCGACTGGGGCGTACGCGCTTTCCCCACTTATTACGTCATCGATGCGCAGGGCCGCATCAGCAGCCGTTCGGTGGGTTATTCGACCTGGCTCGGCATGTGGGCGAGGGCCTGGATGGCATTGTAAAAAAACGCCCCGCCCGCGACCCTTTGATGGGTCGCGAGCAAGGCTCGCTCTTGCACCAGGCCAGGTAATCAGCTGTGCGCGATTTCCTTGTCCGTAAACAGGTAGTCTTTCAACTCCTTGTCAAAAGACGGGTCACGCCGGCGAATCCATTCCAGCACCATCGCGGCGTGCTCTTTTTCCTCGTCGCGGTTGTGTGCCAGGATGGCAGCCAGTTCCGGGTCGTTGCAAGCATCAACCCGCTGGTTATACCAATCGACAGCCTCCAGTTCTTCCATCAGGGAGATGATGGCCCGGTGCATGTCCCGGGTTTCTTCGCTCAGTTGCTCGACCGGTTCGTGGTAGCCTTCGTTTGCCATGGTTAAACCTCCGTTAGACTAATCCGAATCACTTTCTTCGAAAACGTGAATATCGCGTTGCGGGTACGGGATGCTGCAGCCGGCGGCTTCGAGCTCGACCTTGGCCTGTTCCATCACGTCCCCGTAGACGGTCCAGTAATCGCCAGTCTTTGACCACGGGCGGCAGGCAAAATCGACGCTACTTTCACCCAGGTTGAGTACAAAAATGCTGGTTTCCGGTTCATCCAGGATCAACGGGTGTTTCTTACAGATGTCGGTAAGAACCTGGCGCGCGACCTTGAGGTCGTCGTTGTATCCAACGCCAAATACCATGTCGACACGGCGTTCGCCCAACGCCGAGTAATTTGTGATGGTGCCGGCCCCGACCTGGCCGTTCGGGATGATGATGAGCTTGTTGTCGGGGGTGGTCATGATGGTGCTGAAGATTTTGATCTCGTCCACCTTGCCTACAACGCCAGCAGCTTCCACCACGTCACCTTTTTTGAAGGGGCGAAAAATAATCAGCATCACGCCGGCGGCGAAGTTGCCCAGGGAATCCTTCAGGGCCAGGCCAACGGCCAGGCCAGCGGCGCCGAGTACGGCGAGCAAGGAGGTGACCGGTACGCCGAGCGTGTCCAGTGCAGCCAGGATGACGGCGGCCAAAAGGATGGTGTAAACGATATTGCACAGGAATGAAATCAGTGTCGGATCGACTTCAGCTCGCGTCATCAGTTTCCTGACGCCGGCCACGACTCTCTTCGAAATCCACTTACCAATCAAGAATATGACAAGTGCGAGTACGATCTTGATGCCCCAGTCCGTAAGCAAAGGCACCAGGTTTTCAGTGTTGAAATCCATGTTTATCTCCTACCAGGTGTTTGTTTTTTCAGAATAGTGAATTGAATCAGGTGAGGTCGTCACCCGGTTCGAGGAATTCTTCCATTTTATCAGCCGTGGCTGCAACGTTACGAATGGTGTAGTCCAGTTCGTCCTCGCCGACAAAGGCGTAGGGCAAGTTCTCGCACATCTTGATATACGGAATGCCTTCCATGTCGCCCACGGCAAAATAGCCCACCCGTTGCGTCAGGTTGATACGCAGGCACTTCTCGGCATCGAGGTCATCCAATGGCGCCACGGGGGTCTCGACGCGGAGTACACGCCGGCCACGTTCGGTTTCCAGTTCGGCCAGGAAGATGTTCTGCCGGCGGCCACTTTCCTCGATGGGGAATTCAAAACTGATGATGAAAGGCTCATCAATATTCAGCTCGTACCGGTCCATCATGTGTTTGCGGACTTCCGCAAAGGTTTCCATAAGTCTCTCCCTTCCTGTTTCCAGCGCGCTATTTTGGCGCCAACCTGACCGCGCCATCAAGGCGGATGGTCGTGCCGTTCAAGTATGCACTTGCAATGATGTCCGCCGCCAGTTCTGCGAACTCTTCCGGGCGTCCGAGGCGTGACGGGAAGGGAATCGAGGCAGACAGCGATTCCTGAACGTGTTCCGGCATTCCGTCCACCATCGGTGTCCAGAAAATGCCCGGGGCGATGGTCATGACACGAATACCGAAGCGAGCCAGCTCCCGTGCCATCGGCAGGGTCATCGCGACCAGGCCGCCCTTGGACGCCGAGTAGGCGGCCTGGCCAATCTGGCCTTCGAATGCCGCCACGGAAGCGGTGTTGATAATCACGCCGCATTCGCCATCTTCCATGGGTTCGTTGTGCTGCATCAGGTCGGCGGCAGCCTTGGCCACGTTGAAACTGCCGACCAGGTTGACGTTGATCGTGGTGCTGAAAAACGACAGGGCCATCGGTGCCTCGCGGCCCAGCACCCTTCCGGCGCCGATGATGCCGGCGCAGTTTACCGCTACGTTCAGCCCACCGTTGATCTCGGCTGCCTGGGCGACGGATTGGATGACGCCTTCTTCGGATGTGACGTCGGTGCGGACATACTCCGCACCCGTTTCCGCTTCGGCTGCCGCGCCGGCCTCGTCATTGACGTCCAGCATCACGGCTTTGCCGCCGTTTGCGACGATGTGTTTGACCACGGCCAGTCCGAGCCCGGAGACGCCGCCGGTTACCAATGCCTTGACTTGTGGGAGTTGCATAAGGGTTCCTTGCTTCAGCTTGTCATTTCAATTGCGACGGCAACGGCTTCGCCACCGCCCAGGCACAGCGACGCTACGCCGCGTTTCAAACCCCGTTTCTGCAGGGCGTAGATCAAAGTCACCAGGATGCGTGCGCCCGAGGCCCCGATCGGATGTCCGAGAGCGCAAGCTCCGCCGTTCACGTTGACCCGGTCGTGGCCGATGCCGTTATCCGTCATGGCGGCCATGGTGACCGAGGCGAATGCCTCGTTGATCTCAAACAGGTCGACCTCGTCCATGCGCCACCCGGCTTTCTTCACCACGTCGGCCACGGCAAAAGAAGGTGCGGTAGTAAACCATTCCGGCTCCTGCGAGAAAGTGGCATGAGCCACGATCCGAGCCAGCGGTTCGATGCCGCGCCGGCCGGCTTCGGCGGCTGTCATCAGAACCATGGCGGCGGCGCCGTCGGAAATCTTGGATGCGTTGGCCGCGGTTATGGTGCCATCCTTCTTGAACGCGGGCCGCAAGGTGGGGATTTTTTCGAGGTTGCAGCGCTGTGGCTCCTCGTCTTCCGCACAAACCTGCTCGCCGCGGCGTGTTTTCACGGTGACCGGAACGATCTCGTCAGCAAAACGGCCTTCCTTGACCGAAAGCTGGGCGCGCTCGATGGAAACCGCCGCGAACGCATCCTGGTCGGTACGGGAGAAACCGTATTTTTCCGCACACGATTCTCCAAACATGCCCATCATCTGCCCGTCGTAAGGGCTCTGCAGACCGTCGGTGAACATGTGGTCCAGGACCTGGCCGTGCCCCATGCGCATGCCGCCTCTTGCCTTGGGCAGCAGGTAGGGCGCGTTGCTCATGGACTCCATACCGCCGGCGATGACGATTTCCGAACTGCCGGCCTTGATGGCGTCGTGGCCCAGCATTACTGATTTCATGCCGGAACCGCAGACCTTGTTGATGGTCATGGCGCCCACCGAGGCGGGAACGCCGGCACTCAGCGCGGCCTGCCGTGCAGGGGCTTGGCCAACGGCGGCGGGGAGGACACAACCCATGATGACTTCACTGGCTTCGGCGCTTTCGATGCCGGCCTGTTCAACGGCGGCGGCAATCGCTGCAGCGCCCAGGTCGATGGTGCTGCAATCACTTAACTGCCCCTGGAAGGAACCAATGGGTGTGCGCCTGGCGCCTACGATTACAACGGACTGCTCGGTCATTCGGGATGCTCCTTGGTTTCACGCTACGTGCATAACGGAACGTATCAAAAAACGGAATTTATAACCCGCTATTCTAGCCCAAGGTGGACCACAGAAGGAAAGCGAAATCCCCAGGTTTGAGCGCCGTTGCGCGTAGGCGAAGAAGCGCCGCCGGAATGGCGTCGCGCGTGCAGCCGCCTTCCGCCGCGAAGCGGTGGGAGCAGGGAAGCGAAACACCTAAAATAGATGCGCCGCCGGGGCATTTCTGCCCCCGCGGCGCGTATCCCGACACACTTCAGTCGGGTGGCGAGATATTCATGCCATCCCTTGCGTCTGAGAGCGGGTCCTTGTGCTCCCCCCCTTTCCGTGATCATCCAACCATACGCCTCGATTTAAAAATATGCAAATATGGCTAAATCGAGATTATCCCTGTTTGCTGATTGTTGCCCGGACCCGGCCCTGCTTTGCCGGATTCAGCCGCCAGGGGAGGGGCCATGAAAACCCCTCTGAAACAGCGTAGACTCTCTGGAGCCTGGCCTGAGACGGTTGTCTGGGAGACTTCGGAATGAATTCAATGACACAAAATTTGCTGATCCTCGTTGCACTCATGCTCTTGCTGCCGGGCTGTGACAAGGCGCCTGAACCTGCCGCAGCGCCGCAATCGGCAGCCGTGGAGAAAGCGGCGGTCGAAGTCATCGAAGTCGAACCGCCACCCCCGCCGGTCAGTTTCGCACCGCACCGAACTGCGCTGTTCGGTGCGGTGCATGTGCATACGAGAAATTCGTTTGATGCCTTCACCAACGGAACCGTCACGACGCCGGCCGACGCCTACCAGTGGGCGAAAGGCCAGGCCATCCAGGGCAACCGCGACGGCTTCATGATGCAACTGAAGAAACCCCTGGATTTCTACGCGGTTTCAGACCACGCCGAGATGATGGGTGTATTCCCCCTGATGGCCGATCCTGATCACCCCCTGAATCAGCACCCGATGGCCGGACGGGTCCTTTCCGACGACCAGAATACGGCAATGCAGGCTTTTGCCGAGATCCTGGTGGATTTCAGCACCGGAAATCTCGACCCGGCGTTCACCGATTCGGAGATCAGCCGCAGTGTCTGGTCGGAAATCGTCAAAACAGCCGATGCGTATTACGAACCCGGCAGCTTCACGACATTTGCCGCGTTCGAATGGTCTTCCAACCCTGAAATGCGCAACCTGCATCGCGTCGTGGTATTTGAAAACACCGATAAGTTGCCGGAACTCGCTTTTTCCGCGCTGGACTCGCAACGGCCCGAAGACCTGTGGGCCTGGATGGCGATTCAGCGCGAAGCAGGTGCCGAGTTGCTTGCGATTCCGCATAACGGAAATGCCAGCGACGGCCTGATGTTCGCGACAACCGACTCTGACGGCAAGCCCATGGATGCGGCCTATATCGCCGAGCGTACAAAAAACGAGCCGGTTTACGAGATTTCACAGATCAAGGGAACCTCCGAAACGCATCCCGCCTTGTCGCCCAACGACGAGTTTGCCAGCTTCGAGATCTGGGATTACACGCTGTCCGCCGAAGCACTGCGTCCGACACATCGCCAGGGCAGCTACGCGCGCCAGGCCCTGCTGGATGGTTTGAGCATGGCCGGCGCCGGAAGTGGCAACCCATTTCAGTTCGGCTTTATCGGTGACAGCGACACCCACAACGCGGCGGCCTCGCACGAGGAGTTCAATATCACCGGCAAATTCGCCTTCGAGAGCGAAGCACAGCACCGCTTGCTGGGAGTTGAAGGCCAACCGCCTGGCCAGGCGCAGCAGGTGCGTGAATTCAGTTCCGGCGGCCTGGCAGGTGTCTGGGCCGAGCAGAATACCCGCGAATCGATTTACCAAGCCATCGCCAGGCGCGAGACCTTTGCCACGTCCGGGCCGCACATCCAGCTGCGCATGTTTGCCGGCTGGGGGTTCGACAGCGGTGACGAATTGAAAGGTGACTGGGTGGCCAGGGCTTATGAAATTGGCGTTCCGATGGGCAGTGAACTCAATGGCGGTCCCGGCGACTCAGCGCCGAGCTTTATCGTCTGGGCCATGAAAGACCCCGACAGCGGCAACCTCGACCGGATCCAGATGGTCAAGGGCTGGGTGGGCGCCGATGGCGCCCAGCAGGAAAGAATCTACGATATCGCCTGGAGTGATATGCGGGTCGTCGATCCGCGGAGCGGTAAGCTTCCGGACGTGGGCAACACGGTCGACCTGGCCACGGCGACCTATGTCAACAGCATAGGCGATGCCCGTTTGCGTACCGTTTGGGTCGACCCGGACTTCGATCCTTCGCTGCGTGCTTTCTACTACCCGCGCGTGCTCGAGATTCCAACGCCGCGCTGGAGTACCCGGGACGCCGTGTCGCTTGGCGTGGAAATTCCCGCGGGACTGCCCGCAACCATCCAGGAACGCGCCTGGGGCTCACCCATTTGGTATACGCCCGGGGTAAAATGAGCGAATCGCACCAGGAAACAGAATAATGAGCCGACCTGCAGACCACGTGACCCACGCCGCGCCTGAACTGGCCACACCGCTGCGGTTTGTCACCGCCGCTTCCCTGTTCGATGGCCACGATGCGGCCATCAATATCATGCGCCGCCTGATCCAGGCACAGGGCGTGGAAGTGATCCACCTCGGCCACAACCGCAGCGTACTGGACATTGTCCTGGCCGCCATACAGGAAGACGCCGACGCGATTGCCATTTCGTCCTACCAGGGCGGCCACATGGAGTTTTTCAAGTACATGGTGGACCTGCTGAAAGAGCGGGGCGCCGGCCACATCCGTATTTTTGGCGGTGGCGGCGGCACCATCACGCTGGATGAAATCCGCGAACTCGAGGCCTACGGCGTCGAGCGTATATACCACCCGGACGACGGCATGGGCATGGGGCTGGTGGAGATGATCGAAGACGTGGTCCAGCGTGCCGTAGACAACCGCGTCGCAACGCAGATACCGGCGGGCGCCCACCCCGGGGATCCGCGCAGCATAGCCAACGTCCTGTCCGCGCTGGAAGACGAGATGTATGGCGCGGCCGAACTGGAACTCAAGCGGCGCGAATGGCAGGGACAGGCCAGGCAGGCGCCGGTGGTGGGTATCACGGGCACTGGTGGCGCCGGGAAGTCCTCGGTAACAGACGAATTGCTGAACCGCTTTTCACAGCATTTCCCGGCCATGAGAATTGCCGTGCTGGCCGTCGACCCGACGCGCCGGCGGACCGGCGGCGCACTGCTGGGCGACCGGATCCGCATGAATGCCCTGCGCAACGAGAACATCTATATGCGCAGCATGGCAACCCGGCGGCAGCACCTGGCGACCTCGGCCATATTGCAGGATGCGATCTCCTTTCTTAAATCCGCCGGTTTCGACCTGGTGCTGGTGGAGACGGCCGGTATTGGCCAGTCCGATTCGGAAATCGTCGACATGGTCGACTTCCCGGTCTACGTGATGACCAGCGATTTTGGCGCACAGAGCCAGCTGGAAAAAATCGACATGCTGGATTTCGCCGAGCTCGTTGTCCTGAACAAGTTCGACAGGCGCGCCGCCGAGGACGCCCTGCGCGATGTGCGCAAGCAGTGGAAACGTAACCACAACCAGTTTCATGCCGCGGACAACGACGTGCCGGTCTACCCGACCATCGCCAGCCAGTTCAATGATCCGGGAATTACCTGGATGTTCGCCAACCTGTGTCGCCTGCTGCGTGAAAAACTGGGCCTTGCCGCCGAGTTCTGGTCGCCCGACGTCGATACGACCGTGCGGCAACCCAAGGCCACCGTGCTGATCCCCGGCCAGCGCACGCGTTACCTGGCCGAGATCGCAGAGCAGGGCCGGTCGATCAACGCCGACATCCAGAGGCAGGCCGAGGCGGCCAGCCTGGCGCAGAACTACTATGAGTCGCTCAAGGTGCTGGAAGACGAGCACCTGCCGGAACCCTTTGCGCGTTACGTCTCCTTTGCGCTGCGCCCGGAAGGCAAGCCTGAAGAAGACCGCTCATTGTTCCTGCTGCGCCAGCGCTACGACGCCGCCATCGGGCAACTCGACGAGGAGGCCGTCCAGTTACTCCGGGCCTGGCCTGCACGCAAGAAGAGCCTGCGGACGGAGCAGTACCGTTACGAGGTGCGGGGACGCGCCATTACGGGTGCGAACTTCAGGGAATCCCTGGGCCGCCTGCAGATCCCCAAGATCGGCATGCCGCGTGACGCTGACTGGGGCGAACTGCTGTCTTTTCTCATGCGTGAGAACCTGCCCGGTGGCTACCCTTATACCGCGGGCGTGTTCCCCTACCGCCGCGCCGGCGAAGACCCGATCCGCATGTTCGCCGGTGAAGGCACGCCGGAGCGTACCAACCGCCGTTTCCACCTGCTCGCCCATGGCCAGCCGGCGGTGCGCCTGAGCACCGCCTTCGACTCGGTCACGCTGTAC
>JAZBOH010000096.1:0-51045 GCA_036351055.1 Lysobacterales bacterium | reverse complement strand
TCAGGTGCGAAACGTCGGCGCCAAATTCGCCGGGGGCCGCGCAACCGACCAGTGCATTCAGGTTGGCACCGTCCAGGTAGACCTGGCCGCCGTTGCGATGCGTGATCGCACAGATTTCGCGGATATCTTCCTCGAACACGCCGTGGGTTGACGGGTAGGTGATCATCAGTGCACTGAGCCGTTCGGCGTGCTCTTCGGCCTGCGCCTTCAGGTCCTCGATGTCCACGTTGCCCTTGTCGTCGCATTTCACGACGATGATCTTCATTCCGGCCATTGCCGCGCTGGCCGGGTTGGTGCCGTGTGCCGAGGAGGGGATCAGGCAGATGTCGCGGTGTGAATCGCCACGTGATTCGTGGTAGCCCTTGATGGCCAGCAATCCGGCGTATTCGCCCTGCGATCCGGCATTGGGTTGCAGGGAAACGGCGTCGTAACCGGTGCAGGCGACCAGCATACGCTCCAGTTCATCAAACAGGATCCGGTAACCCCCGGTCTGGTCGGTGGGTGCAAACGGATGGATATCGCCAAACTCCGGCCAGGTAACGGGGATCATTTCCGTCGTGGCGTTCAGTTTCATCGTGCAGGAGCCGAGTGAAATCATGGCGTGCGCCAGTGACAGGTCCTTGTTCTCCAGGCGCTTGAGGTAACGCAGCATATCGGTTTCGGAGTGGTAATCGCAGAACACGGGGTGCTGCAGGAAATCACTTTGGCGTTGCAGTGTTTCCGGAATGGCGCTCCAGTTCTCATCCAGCTTGTGGTCGAGTGCGCCGATTCCGCGAACGGAGTCGGAGCCCGCGAAAGCTTTCAGCAGAGCCTCCACATGTTCGCGGCCGGTTTTTTCATTGACGCTCAAACCCAGTGAGCCTGCGCCGCAGCGGCGCAGGTTGATGCCGGCGTCCAGGGCCCGCTGGTACACGGCGTCGGCTGTGTCTTCGTCCAGGTCGAATACCAGGGTGTCGAAGTAATGTTTATTGCGGCACCTGATGCCGGATTCCTCGAGGCCGCTGGCCAGCAGGCCGGCCAGGCGGTGGATACGCTGAGCGATCTTTCGCAGACGCCCGGCACCGTGGTAGACGCCGTAAAAGCCGGCGATGACGGCCAGCAGGGCCTGTGCGGTGCAGATGTTGCTGGTCGCCTTGTCGCGACGGATGTGTTGCTCACGCGTCTGCAGCGCCATGCGCAGGGCGGTCCGGCCGCGGCTGTCCTGCGAGACGCCGATGATGCGCCCCGGGATGGAGCGCTTGTAAACGTCACGGGTCGCGAAAAATGCGGCGTGGGGGCCGCCGTATCCCATGGGGACACCAAACCGCTGCGAAGAACCAATCACGACGTCTGCGCCCATCTCCCCCGGCGGAGTCAGCAGCACCAGGCTCATCAGGTCGGCTGCGACGGCTACCAGTGCGCCGTTCTCATGGGCCCTGGCGATGGTCTGGCGGTGGTCAACCACTTCACCATCGACGCCCGGGTATTGCAGCAGAACAGCAAAGTAGTCGCCTTCTTCGATAGTGCTCGCGGGATCGGCAACAACCACCTCGATACCGAAATAGCGTGCCCGGTTGTCCAGGACGTCCAGCGACTGCGGCAGGATGGCCGGATCGACCAGGAACCGCTTTGACTTCGATTTGCGGTTCACACGCTGCAGCATGGTCATGGCCTCGGCGGCTGCGGTCGCTTCGTCCAGCAGGGAGGCATTGGCGATCGGCATGCCGGTCAGGTCACTGACCATCTGCTGATAATTGAGCAGCGCTTCGAGCCGGCCCTGTGATATTTCGGCCTGGTAAGGCGTGTATGCCGTGTACCAGCCCGGGTTCTCAAGCACATTGCGCAGGATAACGGCGGGCAGCATGGTCTCGTGGTAACCCATGCCGATCATGTTGTGTTTCAGTACATTTTTCGACGCGATGCCCCGCAGACGATCCAGGGTTGCGGCTTCGCTGCTGGCTTCAGGCAGATCCAGCGGCACGCTGGTCTTGATGGAAGGCGGCAGGGTGCTGGCGACCAGTTCATCCAGTGACTCGGCGCCAACCGCCGCCAGCATTCTTTCCACGTCGTGGTCGCGTGGACCGATATGACGGGTGATGAAATCCCCGTGGTCTTCCAGTTCATAGAGCGGCGAATGTTCGGGGCTTTTGGGCTGGTTCTGGCTCATCGTGGTGCTGCTCCGCCCGGCTGTAACCGGGGCATCCGGGTTGTCAGAAAAATCGGGTGTATTTTAGGGGCTTTACGGGCCGGGGAACAGCCATTCAGGTCAGGAACATCTGTAAATAGTGATCGCAGAGCAGGAATATGAACAACACCATCAGGTAAATGATCGAATAGCCAAACGTCTGCATTGGCAGGCGCTCATCGTTCTCCCGCAACAGGCGGAAGGCATACCATAAAAAACCCATGTTCAGCACGGTGACGCCAGCCAGGTAGAGTGGCCCGCTCATGCCGGTCAGGAAAGGCATGGTAGTCACGATCACCAGCAGGATGGTGTAAAAAAAGATATGCCAGCGCGTAAAGCGCACACCGTGCGTGACCGGCAGCATCGGAATGTCCACCGCGGCGTAATCGCGCCGCCTGTGGATGGCCAGCGCCCAGAAATGCGGCGGTGTCCACACGTAGATGATCAGGAACAGGATCAGGGCATTATGGTCCACGGTGCCGGTCACCGCGGCCCAGCCGAGTACCGGCGGTGCGGCGCCCGCGGCGCCGCCGATCACGATGTTCTGCGGCGTGGCCCGCTTCAGCCACACGGTGTAAATGATGGCGTACCCGATCAATGACAGGAAAGTCAGCACGGCGGTCAGGGTATTGGCCCACATTATCAGGATGGTCATGGAGATGACCGCCAGCACCAGGGCAAAAGTCAGCACCTGGTTGACACCGAGTTGTCCGCTGGGTAAAGGGCGGTTGCGGGTCCGTGCCATGATCGCGTCGATGCGCTGGTCGAGCAGGTGGTTGATCGCCGCTGCGGACCCGGCGGCAAGGCCGATCCCGAGTGTGCCAGCGATGAACTCCTGCAAGGGCGGTGCGCCCGGCACGGCCAGGAACATGCCCACGATCGCGGTGAACACGATCAGTGCAACCACTTTCGGCTTGGTGAGTTCCAGGTAACGGGCGGCGGTGGATCTCATGGGTTCATTCAAAACGCGGGCGGGAACGGTGCACCAGCCAGAGTGTCGCCGCCAGCAGTAATGCGCCGGTTCCGTTGTGCGCCACGGCGTTGGGCAAAGGCAGGAAAAGCAGTACGTTCAGAACGCCAAGTGTGAACTGGCTCAGCAGCAGCACACCCAACAGCGTGCCGCCGGCACGGGTCTGGGGGCGTGAAAGCAAACGCAGCGAGAGCAGGCCCAGTACCAGGAAGGTCACGACGGCGCCGATCCGGTGTGTCAGGTGTATAGCCGTCCGGGAGGCCAGGTCGAGTACCCCGCCTTCGTAGTCCACGCCGATTTCCCGCCACAGGACGAAGCCATCCCTGAAATTGACGTCGGGCCACCACTGGCCCTGGCAGGCAGGGAAGTCTGGACAGGCCAGCGCGGAGTAGTTGGCGCTGGTCCAGCCGCCGAGGCCAAGCTGAATGAGCAGCACGGTGAGAGCGACCAGCGTCGCCGTCCGGTAAGGCGCATACGCCAGGTTTTCATGGGCGGAATCCAGCGGTCGTGCCCGCCAGGCTAGCCACAGCAGCAGGGAAAATGTGGCCAGCCCGCCCAGCAGGTGCCCCATGACCACCAGTGGAAACAGCTTCAGGGTGACCGTCCACATTCCAAGCGCAGCCTGGAACAGGATCAGCACCAGGAGACCGGCCGCCAGCAGACGGGTCTTGCCGGGTCGCTGGCCCGGTTTCCACGCCAGGTAGTTGATCAGCACGACCAGCAATACCAGGGCGCCGGCGAGGTAGCGGTGGACCATTTCTTTCCAGGCTTTGCTGCTCTCGACCGGACGTTCCGGAAACGCTTCGTTGGCGCGCTGAATTTCCTGGGTCTCCGCCGGCCAGGTCAACTGGCCGTAACAGCCCGGCCAGTCAGGACAGCCAAGGCCGGCGTGGGACAGGCGCACGTAAGCGCCCAGCACGATGACTACAAAAGCGACAGCGGCCGCGAACAGGGCCGCCTTGTGGAGATGCTTCACTACGATTCGTCCAGTTTTGACCAGGTCAGGAGCCGCTTTAGATCCTTTTTCGGATCGTTGGGGTCGAAACCAGCGGCGTAAAACAGCATTATATTGCCCAGTGGGTCCAGCAGGTAAAGACTGCCTTCCATTTTAGCCCCCGAGTCTTTGGCTACCGCGGCCAGTGTTTCCGCCAATTCACCCTTGTTGTCGGCGGCGATGGAAAAGGAAGGGTAGACCTCGAGCAGAGTCTTCACCGATTGCCGGATGTCGCCACTGCCCGTCAACAGGACGCGGATCCTGGACTGGTTACGGCCCGCGGCTCGGTGCACCTGCCGCAGGGTCGCTGCGTGCTCGAGGCATGCCTGGTCACAGGGGTCCGGTACGGCGTACAGCATGACCCAGTGTTTATCCAGTTCATCCAGGGTCGATGCGGGTCCGCCAAGCACGTCCAGGTCACCCAGGGCCAGCGGGACTGGCGGCTGCACCAGGCTGCCCAGGTTCCGTGTATTGACCGGGTTGTACCCAATGGCGCCGCTGTACATCAACCAGGCCAGCAGCAGGGGCAGTATGAACATAGAGGCGATGATGAGCAAAGCCACGCGGGGAGAAATCTTCAGTTTCATTCAGTCATTTCCTCGTCACGGCGCCGGGTTTCCCGGTAACCGAGCGTAATCCAGATAATCACGGCGGCGCCAGCCAGCGCAAACCATTGCACGGCATAGGCGCCGTGGGTCTCCGGCCCCATCACGGCCGCCTTCCATTGCCGGTCCTCAAAGCCGCCTTCCAGGCCGGCGTCCATCTGCAGCAGCCAGGGAAAGAGCGCAGTCCCCAGTGCTTCTTCCAGCGGCTCCCGGTCCAGGTACGTGACCAATTGCGGCCATTGTGCCGGGTCCAGGCTGTCGGCGTCGCCTAATCGGGGGCCTGCCGTGGTCAGCCTGTTGAGTCTTCCGCTGACCACCCTGGGGCCACCATCGGTCGGGACGGCCGGCAAGGTTCTACGGTCCGGCGGCATCGGCAGCCACCCGCGGTTGACCAGGATCGTTTGCCCGTCCCCCAGCGTAAAGGGTGTCAGCACGTGAACACCGGCACGGCCATTGAAGATGCGGTTGTCCAGCAGGATGTGCCTTGCCGGGTCAAACCGGCCGTAACCTTCGACCTGGGCGAATCGCTTTCCGTCGCTGGCGGCGGCGCTCAGGTCCATCAGTGGCGCATTTTCATACTGATCGAACAGGATTTCCTTTTCCGCCTTGCGCTGCAACTGCCAGTAGCCCAGCGCGCAGAAAACCGCGGCCAGGAAAAAAAGCAGCAGGGTGAGTCCCAATTTCGGTCGGAACATCAGAACGCCGCCGGTGATTGCCGGGTGGATTGGCTATAATCAGTGTCAGAAGACACGAAAGGCGAGGCGGTCATGGCTATTAAAATTCTGATCATCCTGTTTCTCATTACCATTGTATACAGCCTGGGCTCTGCCCTGGTATTCCTGGTGAAGGATCACGGAGAGGGTGATCGCACCGTCAAGCGCCTCACCTGGCGTATCGGACTGTCCCTGGTCCTTTTCCTTTTCCTCTGGCTGGCCCACTACCTCGGCTGGATCCAACCCAACCAGGGCCCCATCGGCATGCAAATCCAGGAGCAACCTGCTTCCCCGGAAGATCCATAAAGTCGAGCTCAGCGGTTGAAGCGGCTTTAGCTGCGATCATTGCCCTAAGTTTGATGTTCCGGGGCCCGCCGCCTGGGAAACCATCCCCCTGCCTGGGCTCATGGCCAGCGGTCGCTCTGCGACTTCCCTCGCGTCTAATGCGTTTCGCTTCCCTGCTCCCACGCGCAACGGCATTCCAGTAGCGCTTCTTCGCCTGCGGCGAAACCGCACTCCTTGCATTGCCTGCGCTTACGGCGGAAGGCGGCTGCACGCACAACGGCCTTCGAAAGGCACTTCTTTGCCTGACGGCAAAACCGTACCTTTCTCAGAAGCCTGTGCTCAACGCCGTTGCGCGTAGGCGAAGAAGGGCTCGTGGAGTGCCGTTGCGCCACGTCCCTGATACCTTCAGAGCTCGATTGGCCATCCGGGCCAATCGCCCCCTTTTCAGCCCGAATACTCGGCACGCGCAACGGCTTCGCTCATGCACGCGTTACGGCACTACGGCGGCTCTTCTTTGCCTTCGGCAAAACCATTCCGCCTTCATTGCCTACGCTTCTTGCCCTGCGGGCAAACCGTACAATCGCTCTCGCCTGCGCTTCTATATTCCCCCAAACAGGGGGATGGTTCCCCAGTCGGCACCCACCCAAGCTCTTCTTGCGAAAGGAAATACGTACGTAGCTTCTGCCTAAGTCCAGGTCGTGGTGCTGTATAGCCCCTTTTTGGGGCTTATGAGAACAGGATGTTCTCAGACGAGCGCTACAGGGATGTACCCGTAAGGGAGCATCCCCAAAAAGGGGCTATACGGTGCCGCGACCGGGTTCAGTACTTCGAGACAGCAATCACTTCTAATGCCACGCTCACGGCCGAACGAAACGACGTCAGTAGACGTATACGAAGATAAACAACCCGAGCCAGACCACGTCCACGAAGTGCCAGTACCAGGCCACCGCCTCGAAACCGAAGTGGTTATCCGGCTTGAAGTGGCCCTTGATGGCACGGATCGCGATCACCGTGAGCATGATGGCGCCCAGGGTCACGTGCATGCCGTGGAAACCGGTCAGCATGAAAAAGGTCGAGCCGTAGATGCCGGAGCCCAGGGTCAGGCCGAGGTGCTGATAGGCCTCGATATACTCTTCGATTTGCAGTGCAACAAAGACGAAACCCAGGACGACCGTGGCCAGTAACCAGGTGATCAGCTTGCCGCGGTGGTCTTTCTTCAGAGCGTGGTGCGCCATCGTGACGGTGAAACCCGAGGCCAGCAGGATCAGCGTATTGACGAACGGTACACCGAAGGCGGGAACCGTCGCGAAGGGGCCGCCCAGCTGGTCCGGGCCGGCCGTCGGCCAGACCGCGTCGTAACCCTGCCACAAGATTTCATTGGTGAATGCGCCGCTGCCTTCACCGCCCAGCCACGGAACGGCAAACATCCTGGCGTAAAACAGGGCGCCGAAGAAGGCGGCAAAAAACATCACTTCCGATGCGATGAACCACATCATGCCCATGCGGAATGAAGTATCGACCTGGGCGTTGTAGAGCCCGGCCTGGCTTTCGCGAATGACCTCCCCAAACCAGCCGAACAGCATGTAGACCATGATCATCAACCCCAGCATGAAGGTCCACGGGGCCGTACTCGACCCGTTGACCCAGTAGGCCGCGCTGGCCAGCATGGTGATCATGCCCAGCGAGCCGATGATCGGCCAGCGGGTTCCATGCGGTACGTAGTAATGATCGTCAGCGTGATGTGCCATCTTGAGTCCTCTTTACTGCTTGGGGCCGTCCGCCAGGGCGAGGTTGGCGTCCTCGTCCGGGAAAAATGTGTAGGACAGCGTAATCTCCTTTATGCTCCGGGGCAGGTCCGGCTGGATGAAGTAATACACCGGCATTTCCCTGCTTTCGAACGCCTGCAACACCTGCCGGGTGAAGCAGAAGCATTCCGTCTTGACAAAGTACAGGCTGGCCTCGGGTGGCGTGACGTTAAAAATCGCGTGTCCCGCCATCGGCTTGCCGGTCTGGTTCTCGGCCAGGTACTTCGCCTCGCTCATTTCACCCAGTGTTACCGTCATCGATCTTTCCACGGCTTCAAAGGCCCAGGGCAGGGTGGAATTGACCGTCGCGTCGAACCGGATGCGAACCTGTCGTTCCGACTTGTCCACGTCACCCATTTCTTCGGCAATCTTCACGCCGCGGCCGCCGAGGCCGGTCAGGTCGCAAAACACGTTGTACAGCGGCCACATGGCAAAACCGAAGCCAAACATGCCGACCGCAACCAGCAGCAGGCGTCTTACCAGGACCTTGTGCGACCTGTGGCCTCCTTGTTGGCTGTTTCCGCTCATCAGGCAGCCAGGATTCCCGACAGCAGGAAAGCGATAAAAACGGTGATCGCCACTGCGGCCAGAAGCCAGGCGGTTTTTACCGCCCGCTTGCGCCTTGCCTGCATTTCATCCTGTTGTGTCCCGGTCATCATGGTGCTACTCAATGCGTGGAATCAGCGTGCGCGATGGTGCTCGAATCGATCACGGGCGGCTCGTTGAAAGAATGGTACGGCGGGGGGGATGACAGGGTCCATTCCAGGCCCTTTGCACCTTCCCATACCTGCCCGGTGGCTTTCTGGCGGCTCTTGTACACGCAGTGCACGATGACACCGACAAAGACCAGTTGCGAGGCGCCGAAAATGAATCCGCCGATCGAGGAAATCATGTTGAAATCCGCAAACTGCGTTGAATAATCGGGAATGCGTCGCGGCATGCCGGCCAGTCCCAGGTAGTGCTGGGGGAAAAACAGGATATTGACCGAAATCGCGGAGAGCCAGAAATGGATCTTGCCCCATTTCTCAGAGTACATATGGCCGGTCCACTTGGGCAGCCAGTAGTAGGTGCCGGCCATCAGCGCAAACACGGCGCCCGGCACCAGTACATAGTGGAAATGCGCCACCACGAAATAGGTGTCGTGGTATTGCAGGTCCACCGCGGCGATGGCCAACATCAGGCCGGACAGGCCGCCGATGGTGAACAGCACCACGAAGGCGATCGCGAACAGCATTGGTGTTTCAAAGGTCATCGACCCTTTCCACATGGTACTGACCCAGTTGAACACTTTTACGCCGGTCGGCACGGCGATCAGCATGGTCGCGTACATGAAGAACAATGCGCCGGTCAGCGGCATGCCCACGGTAAACATGTGGTGGGCCCAGACAATGAATGACAGGAAGGCAATCGAAGCGGTCGCGTAGACCATCGCGCTGTAGCCAAACAGGGGCTTGCGCGCAAAGGTCGGGATAATTTCAGAGACCACGCCAAACGCGGGCAGGATCATGATGTAGACCTCGGGGTGCCCGAAGAACCAGAAAATATGCTGGAACATCACCGGGTCGCCGCCTCCGGCTGCGTTGAAAAAGCTGGTGCCGAAGAAATGGTCGGTCAGCAACATGGTCACCGCTCCGGCCAGCACCGGCATGACCATTATCAGCAGGAAAGCTGTAATCAGCCAGGTCCAGACGAACAACGGCATTTTCAGCAGCGTCATGCCGGGCGCCCGCATATTCAGGATCGTGGCGATCACGTTGATTGAACCCATGATGGACGATATGCCCATCATGTGAATTGCAAACACCACGAAAGCGAAGCTCTGCCCGCCCTGCAGGCTCAATGGCGGGTACAGGGTCCAGCCTGCCGCCGGGCCGCCGGAGTCCATGAACAGGGTGCTCAGCAGCATCGCGAATGCAAAGGGCAGGATCCAGAAACTCCAGTTGTTCATGCGCGGCAAGGCCATGTCCGGCGCGCCGACCATCATCGGCAGCATCCAGTTGGCGAAGCCGACCCAGGCCGGCATGACGGCACCAAACACCATGATCAGTGCGTGCATCGTGGTCATCTGGTTGAAGAAGTCAGGCTCGACCAGCTGCAGACCGGGCGCAAACAATTCTGCGCGGATGATCATGGCCATGCTGCCGCCGATGAAAAACATCAACAGGGAAAAGATCAGGTACAGCGTGCCGATGTCCTTGTGGTTGGTCGTAAACAGCCAGCGATCGAGGAAGCCGCTTGGCTTGTGGTCGTGGTGTTCGTCGTGTTCGTGTATGTCGTGGCTAAGCGTGCTCTCGGTGCTCATCGTGTTTCCTGCTTGATTATTACGGAGCGGGCTGGTTCAGACCGGCTGTTCAGAGCCGTGCCAAATTGGCTGCCAGCTTCTGTTGAGTGTCCTGCTGTTGTGCGATCCAGGCGTCGTATTCGGCGCGTGGCAGCACGTTCAGCACGATGGGCATGAAACCGTGGTCCTTGCCGCACAGTTCGGCGCACTGGCCGCGGTAGACGCCGGGTTCCATGATCTCGGTCCAGGCCTCGTTGATAAAGCCCGGGATGGCGTCGCGTTTCCAGCCGAGTGCGGGAACCCACCAGGAGTGGATCACATCGTCGGCAGTAATCAGGAACTTGATCCGGGTATTCGCAGGCAGCACCAGCGGCTTGTCCACCTCGAGAAGGTAGTTGTCTATGTCGACCGGGTTGACGCCTGATTCCAGCTGACGGGCGGCGTTCGAAGCCGGGTCGAGGGATGAAATGAAGCTGACGCCGTCCTCGATGTATTCGTATTTCCAGCGCCACTGGAAACCGGTGATCTTGATGGTCATCTCGGTTTCAGGTGCGACTTCCATGTTGACCAGCGCGCGCGTGGCCGGTACGGCCATCACGATCAGGATCAGAACCGGGATGATGGTCCAGACGACCTCGGCCTTGGTGCTGTGCGTAAACTTCGCGGCCTCATGGCCGCGGGATTTACGGTGCAGCACGATGGAAACGAACATGGCGCTGAACACGATGACGCCAATCACCACGCAAATCCACAGAACGGTCATGTGCAGACCGTAGTTAATGGTCGACTGGGATGTCACGCCGCGGGTCATGTTGATCTCGTTGCCGGTGTATCCGGGCGCTGCCAGCAATAACCAGGTGGCAGCGATCACGGCCGCGGTCACAGCAGCGACAACAATGAACGTATTCGGTTTCTTCATTGGAACCTCAAGTCTCAAGATCGGGTGTCTTTGGGGACACCATGTATTTCATTGCACTCTTTGGCTGCAATCGCAGCCGGCGCTTTTATTTTCTCCGGTGGCCTCGAAGAGGACTCTCCAAAACCCTGATTGGAGCCACCAAACCCCCATTGTAGCCACGCTTTCCGGGCGCGGGCAAGAAAAGCTTCTTTACCGGTGCATGTTTCCCCGCCATCCCACAGCGCGTAGAATCACGGTTTTCAGTCTTTCCCTTTTGGGCGCGGTCGGCGCAGAAGCGCAGACCGCGCCCAAATCGTCCCTGGAGGCCGCCGAGTGAGTGAGAACAGGATTCGAGATTTTCTGATTTCAGACCCCGCTGTGCAAAACAGTCATCGCCATGCTATCGATGACCTTTACCACGCTGATGAAACGCCGGTGGTCGGCAGCCTGCTGGCCGCAGCCAGGATGGAGCCGGCGGCCCGCGAACGTGTGAACCTTCGCGCCCGTGGGTTGGTGCAGTCCGTGCGCGACCGCCGGGAAGAACGCGGCCTGCTGGACGCCTTTATGCAGCAGTACGACCTGTCCTCCGAGGAAGGCGTGGTGCTGATGTGCCTGGCGGAAGCGCTGCTGCGTATTCCTGACAATGACACCGCTGAAAAGCTGATCGCCGACAAGCTTGGCGAGGCGAACTGGGAATCGCACCTGGGTAAGAGTAGCTCGGTGCTGGTCAATGCGTCGACCTGGGGGTTGATGTTGACCGGCAAGCTCGTGGCCTTGTCGGAAAGTACGCAAAGAAATTTCAGGACCACGCTGAGGCGCCTGGTCAACCGCAGTGGTGAACCGGTCGTGCGCACGGCGATCCGGCAGGCGATGAAAATCATGGGCTACCAGTACGTCATGGGGCGCACCATTAACGAGGCCCTGGACCGCTCGGAAGAAAAAGGCCACAGCATGTACCGCCATTCTTTCGACATGCTCGGTGAGGCGGCGCTGACGGCCGGGGATGCCGCCCGTTACATGGCGGCTTATCGCTCTGCTATCGAGGCGATCGGTTCACGCAAGCGGCCTGAAGGCATTTTCGAAGCGCCCAGCATTTCGGTGAAGTTGTCCGCGCTGCACCCGCGTTTCGAGCCGGGCCAGCGGGGCCGGGTTTTGCGCGAACTGACCCCGCGATTGCTTGAACTGGCGCAACTGGCGATGGCCAACCGCATGGCGCTGACGGTGGACGCAGAGGAAGCTGACCGGCTGATGCTGATGCTGGACGTATTCGCCGCGGTGCTTGTCGACCCGTCGCTGAAAGGCTGGAATGGCCTGGGTCTCGCCCTGCAGACTTACCAGAAGCGGGCGCCGGCGGTGATCGATTGGCTGGCGGCGCTGTCGACCGGGTCGGGCCAGCGCATTCCGGTCCGGCTGGTCAAAGGGGCTTACTGGGACACCGAGATCAAACACGCGCAGGTCGAGGGTTTCGCCGGCTACCCGGTGTTCACGCGAAAAGCCAATACCGATGTTTCCTATATCGCCTGTGCGAAGAAAGTACTGTCAAAGCGGCAGGCCTTTTACCCGCAGTTCGCCACGCACAATGCGCATACCATCGCGGCGATCACCGAGCTGGCGGGCGATCGGCTCGATTATGAATTCCAGCGGCTTCACGGCATGGGCAGAGACCTCTATGGTGTGGTCATGGCAGAGCCGGGTTTTCGCCACGCCTGCCGCGTTTACGCGCCCGTCGGACGGCACGAGGACCTGCTGCCCTACCTGGTTCGGCGCCTTCTGGAGAACGGTTCCAATACCTCTTTCGTCAACCGTATTTCAGACACGAGCCTGCCGCTTGATAAAGTTGCCGAAGATCCCGTCTTGAAAGTGGAGGAAACCCGGCCGGTCTATCACCCTGACATCCCTTTGCCGCGCGATCTTTATGGCGAAGAGCGCCTCAATTCAACCGGCGTCAACTTCGAAAATGAGAGCGATGCCCTGGCCCTGGCCGACCGGATGCAGGCATTTGTGCGCACGCGCTGGGACGTGGAACCGATCCTTGCCGGCAAGTTGACGCCCGGAGTGGAAAGGAACCACAGCGACAATATCGACCCGGGCCGATTGTCGGACACGGTAGGGCATGTCCGTGAAACCACCCCGGACGAGGTGGAACGGGCGATTGCTGATGCCCGGGCCTTCCAGGTGGAATGGGACCGCGTGCGGGGCGCTGACCGGGCGGCCATGCTTGAAAAAGCCGCGCAGCTGATGGAGGAGAATGCACCCGAACTCATGGCCCTGGCCGCGCGCGAGGCCGGCAAGACACCACACGACGCCGTTGCGGAAATCCGCGAGGCAGTCGATTTCCAGCGCTACTATGCAGCCCAGGCACGGGAAAACTTCGACCGGCCCAGGCGCCTGCCGGGGCCGACCGGGGAAAGCAATGATCTGAGCCTGCATGGCAAGGGGGTTTTTGCCTGCATCAGTCCGTGGAACTTTCCCCTGGCCATCTTTACCGGACAGGTCAGCGCGGCACTGGCTGCCGGCAACACGGTGCTGGCCAAGCCGGCCGACCAGACGCCGGCGATCGCCGCATTCGCGGTGCGCCTGATGCACCAGGCCGGAATCCCCAGGGCTGCCCTGCAGTTTGTGCCCGGTAGGGGGGCGGTGGTGGGTGCAAAACTGACTTCCGACCCGAGAATCGCAGGCGTGGCGCTGACCGGGTCGATGGATACCGCGCACATCATCAACCGTTCGCTGGCCGCGCGCGACGCACCGTTGGCAGCCTTTATCGCCGAAACCGGCGGCCAGAACGCCATGTTGGTGGACAGTTCCGCATTGCCCCAGCAGGTGGTTCAGGACGTGATCCGCAGCGCCTTTCACAGTGCCGGGCAGCGTTGTTCCGCGCTGCGCGTGCTGTTTTTGCAGGACGACGTGGCGGACACCATCATGAACCTGCTGGCGGGCGCCATGCAGGAACTGGTGGTGGGTCTGCCGTGGCTGCTATCCACCGATGTGGGTCCGGTCATCGATGCTAATGCGCTGGCCGCCTTGACGGCTCATGCCAGCAGGATGGAACAGGAACAACGCCTGATCGCGAAAACACCCCTGGGGCAAGGTCTGTCCGGGCATTATATGGCCCCCTGTGCCTTTGAGATCTCCGGCATCGATGTGCTGGAAAAAGAGATCTTCGGCCCGGTCCTGCACGTGGTGCGTTACAAGTCATCGGAACTCGACCGGGTGATCGATGCCATCAACGCGACCAATTACGGCCTGACCATCGGTATCCACAGCCGCATTGATCACACCCAGCGTCATATTGCGCGCCGTGTCAGGGCGGGTAACTGTTATATTAACCGCAACATGATCGGCGCCGTCGTGGGTGTCCAGCCTTTCGGCGGAGAGAATCTTTCCGGAACCGGACCCAAAGCGGGTGGTCCACACTACATGTTCCGGTTTGCGACCGAGCGGACCTTGACGGTGAATACCGCCGCGGTTGGCGGCAACGCCAGCCTGCTGGATCTCAATGACTGAAGAGTAATGCCTTGTACCTGAAGTTTTTCGGATTGTCAGAAGCGCCATTTTCGATTACCCCGGATCCGGCCTTCGTCTACCTCAGCCCTGAGCACCGGGAGGCGCTTGCACACCTGCTTTACGGTGTCGGGCAGGGCGGTGCGGGCGGCTTTGTACAGTTGACCGGCGAGGTCGGTACAGGCAAAACCACGCTGTGCCGGTGCCTGCTGGAACAGCTGCCAGAACAGACCCACGTTGCCCTGGTGCTGAACCCCCTGCTCACGCCGCGGGAGTTGCTGGCGACCATATGTGACGAACTGGGTATCGACACGAAAGGCATCAGCGACAGCAACAAGGCCCTGGTCGATGAGCTGAACGCCTATCTGCTGGCGCAGCATGCCCGCGGGCACCGTGTCGTGGTCGTGATCGACGAGGCGCAGAACCTCAGCCCGGAAGCCCTGGAACAGGTGCGCCTGCTGACCAACCTGGAAACACCCAAGGAGAAGCTGCTGCAGATGGTATTGCTGGGGCAACCCGAGCTAAGGCAGTTGCTGCAACGTCAGAACCTGCGCCAGCTGTCCCAGCGCATCACGGCGCGCTATCACCTCAAGCCCCTCAACCAGGAAGAAACCCGGGCCTATGTCAGGCACCGGATGATGGTAGCCGGCGCCCAGCGCAGCCCCTTCAGCCGCTCCGCCCTGCGCTCGCTGTACCAGCGCTCGGGCGGGGTGCCAAGACTGATCAACATCATCGCGGACCGTGCCCTGGCCGGCGCCTATGCGCGCGAATCCGGCCAGGTCACATCACGGCTGATCCAGGCTGCCGCCAACGAGGTGCAGCCCAGTGAAACCCGGGTCAGGTCCAACCGCTGGCCGGGCGTACTCGCTGCCGCTGCCGGCCTGTTGCTGGTCATGATCACGGTCTATTCCTGGGGGCCGGCATGGTTAGGCAGCCCGCTGCCGGTGGCAGAACCCGCTGCGGAAGCGGTTTCGGCGCAGCAGGCGCCGGTGCCGGCCAGGGAACTGGCTGTTGAACAAGCGGACCCGCTGGTCGAACTGCAAACGCCGGCGACAGGGGCCGTTGAGTCAATACCGCCGGTAGTCGATGAATCGCTGGAAGAGCCTGCGGCCGCGGGCGAAGCGCTGGACCCGGCCTGGCTGGACCAGCAGCACCTGGCTTCCTGGCGTTCCCTTGCAGGCTTGTGGGGCAACCCGCAAAACTCGGCGCTGATCCAGGCGGCCTGTGACGGCGCGCAGGGGACTGGTTTTGCCTGCTTGCAGGAATCCGGTAACTGGTCGCGAATCCGGCACCTTGGGCTGCCCGTGATACTGGTGTTGCGGGACGGAGATGAGCGGCTGCTTCTTTTACGGGGTTTTGCAGGTGACGCCGTGCTGGTTGGGTCGGATGAAGACAGCCGGACCATGGCACGCGATGACATCGAGCAAAAGTGGTTGGGTGACTATCTTCTTGCCTGGCCACAAGCCCCGGACTGGCCAAGCGAGATTTACCGCGGGCAGTCCGGTCCGGCGGTAGATATCGTGATGCAGATGGCTGCGTTTGCCGAGCCGGCATGGCACGGCGGCGGCATTTTCAACGCCGGCTTTGAATCCTGGCTGGAAGATTTCCAACGCCATAACGGCCTCGTAGCGGACGGCATCATTGGCCCCATAACACTGATTCACCTGATGGCTCCGACCATAAGCGATCCTCGCCTGGTCATGGACATGGAAGAGGACGAATAAGCCATGTCGATCCTACTCGACGCTTTGAAAAAATCAGAGGAACAACGCCAACTTGGCAGGACTCCAGACATTCACGCTGCCGGTGACCACAATCCGGCCGGTGAACGGAAACCTGCTCAACTGTGGTTGCCTTTGCTGCTGAGCATCGTGGCCGTGGCCGTGATGAGCTGGTTCGGATTGAAACAATATCGCGAGCCAGAAATGGAATCTGTATCCGGTTCACCTGCGGTCAGCGAGCGCCCGGCGCCGCAGGCAGATGGCCAGCCGGAACAGGCCGGGCTTGGGCCAACAGCCCGCACGCCGGTCGAGTCATTCAAGGCGCCTGCGGAACAGGCGGACCCGGTGGAAAGTGGTCCGGAAGGACAGGATGAGCAGCGCCGCCAGGAACTGGCCCAGTCGTTCAGCCAGTTCAGGAGGCCCGAACCAGCAGGCACCGCGGCTGAATCCGCGGCAACCGACACGGGGGCCGAAGCAGAGGCAGCACTACAAGCCCCATCACCTCAGCCAGCTCGCCAAACGGCACAACCCCGGCCTGTCGCACCCCATGAGTCCGCCCCCATCAGTTACTGGGAGTTGCCGCAGAATGTTCGTGACAGCCTGCCCGAATTCCATATCACCGTCATGGTCTATGCCGAACAGCCCGAGAACCGGTTCCTGCTGATCAATGGCCAGCGCATGGTTGAGAAAGACAGCGTCAACGGTGTCGTGCTGGAGGAAATCCAGCGTCACGGTGCTATTTTCCGTTACCGCAATTACCGGTTCCTGGTTAAAGGCTGAACCGGTATGAATGCCGGGATCGTCACCCACTGGTCGGACAGTTCCCCGCACCCCCCCTACGTGACAATCGGTTTCACGCTGGCTTGCCTGTTCCTTTACCTGGTATACGCCAGCCTGAGCCCGATCATGCAGCAGGCGATGATCGATATCGGCGGCATGCAGCCCGCGGTGATCGCCAGCCTGTTTCAGCAACCCATTTCGAGTTGGTTGAGTCTGCCGGCGCTCAGCCTGTTTACGGCACTGTTGGTGCACGACAGCTGGTTGCACCTGCTTGGTAACCTCGTCTACCTGTGGGTGTTTGGCATGAAGGTCGAACAGCGCCTGGGTGCCCTGGGCATGCTGCCACTGTTCCTGCTTGGAGGCGCACTGGCCAATGTCATCGTGGCCTTGCGGCTGCCAGGACTGAACACGCCCATCATTGGCGCCAGCGGTGCGGTGTCGGCCGTGATCGGTGCCTACCTCGGACTGTTCCCGGCAAGGCATATAGGGCTTTTCCTTCCATTGGGCCTCTATCTGCAGTTTGCACGGGTGCCGGCCCTGTTCGTTATCGGTTCCTGGTTCACGTTGCAGTTGCTTTATACCGTTTTTGGCCCCATTAATGCAGCAGTGGCCTGGTGGACACACCTGGCCGGGTTTGCACTGGGTATCAGTTTTGCACTGGCGGCCAGGGCCCTGTCCCTGGTCCGGCCCCAGTCTGGCGTGACGAATCGGTAGGGAAATGGCAGACAACAAACTTTACAAAATCGTATTCCTGAACAACGGCAAGGTCTATGAGTTGTTCAGCGAGGGTGTGACGAGCAGCGGGCTGTGGGGTTTTGTCGAGGTCTCCAACCTGGTTTTTGATACGTCGGAGGGCCTGGTGGTGGATCCAACCGAGGAGAAAATGCGCCAGGATTTTGAACACGCCAGCGTGCTGCACCTGCCGATCCAGAGTGTTCTGCGCGTGGAAGAGGTTGAAAAACGTGGTCAATGCCTGATACGGGACCGCAAGTCCGGTGAGAAAGTCACCCCGTTTCCGGCGCCCCCGCCAAATCGTTCATCCAATTAGAGAGTTTCGCTTCCCTGCTCCCACGCGCTACGGCATTCCAGTAGCGCTTCTTCGCCTACGCGCAACGGCGCTCAGCAGGCTCTTCTTTCAGCTGCGCTGAAAACCGTTCCTGCCTCGCTGCCTGCGCTGCGAAACCGCACTCCTTGCATTGCCTGCGCTTGCGGCGGAAGGCGGCTGCACGCACGACGGCCTTCGAAAGGCACTTCTTTGCCTGACGGCAAAACCGTACCTTTCTCAGAAGCCTGCGCTCAACTGCATTGTTTGAGCTGCCCTCTGGCTGACGCCAACCGGTCAGCAGAGAGTTTCGCTTCCCTGCTCCTGGGTTTGTTTGATCAGGGTTCCGGTACGCCTTCAGTTTCTGGCTGTTCCGCTTCGCCGAGCAGGCCGGCTTCACCGAGTACCGACAGGATTTCATCCACCGGGAAACCGCTGGTGGATTGATCCAGCCCATGGCCTGTTTTCCCGCCTTCGCCCTGGCGCCCCAGATGCCTGTCCAGGTCTGATTCCCGTACCCGGTCGTCACCGTGGGCCGGGTCCACGTAACTGTCGATTTCGATGTCCGGCAGGATGCCCTCCGCCTGGATGGATTTTCCGGATGGCGTGTAATAACGTGCTGTTGTCAGCTTGATGCCGCCGCCGTTGCGTAACGGCACAACCGACTGAACCGAGCCTTTGCCGAAAGTCCGCTCACCGATGACCAGTCCGCGGTGATGGTCCTGCAGCGCGCCGGCGAGCACCTCGGAGGCCGAGGCGGATCCGCGGTCGACCAGCAATACGACGGGCTTGCCTGGCAGCCAGTCGCCTTCATGCGCCCGAAATTCCATTTGCATCGATGAATTACGCCCGCGCATGGTGACGATCAGGCCCTCGTCGAGAAATCCATCCGCGATATTGACTGCTGGCTGCAGTACACCACCCGGGTTGTTCCTCAGGTCAATCACCAGGCCACGAAGCTCTGTGCCTTCGGCCCTGATCGAATCGAGTGCGCGTTCCAGGTCAGCAGCACTCTCGCGGTGAAACTGGGTCATCTTGAAGTACCCATAGGAAAGGTCGAGCATTTCGAAGCTGAGAGTCGGTACCTGGATGTATCTGCGTGTCAGTTTCAGGTCACGCTCTTTCTCCCCGGGCGACAGTATACTCACGGTCAGTTCGGTGTCCGGTTCGCCGCTCAGTTCATCGACCGCATCCGGTAAGAAGCGTCCCTTGACCGGCCTTCCATCGATCGCGGTGATGATGTCGCCCGGGTTCACGCCCGATTCGTCAGCAGGGCTGCCGGTGACAACTTGCTTGACAACAATCTTCTGATCCTCGACCAACAGGCTGACCCCGATGCCGCTGTAGCGGCCCCGGGAAAAATCGTCCAGCGCTTCGAAATCATCAGGCGAGAGATAGCTTGAGTGGGGGTCCAGTTCGGACAGCATGCCGCGGATGGCGGCATCCAGCAGCGATTTATCGTCGACGTTCTCGACATAGTTTCGCCGCGCCTGGTTGAAGACGTCGGTAAAGGTGCGCAGGTCGTCCAGGGTCAGTTGCCGTGCAGCCGCCTCGCCGGCGGCCGTTTCTTGCGCCTGCAACAGGGCGACAGGTGCGATCGTGGCCAGGCCGGCGCACATCAACAGGGACAATGCCGTTCTTGATTTGATCATGGTTGAAAATTCTTCCCTTTTCCCGCCTATCTTGCAAGCCAGGCGGCCGGGTCCACGGCCTTGCCGTTTCGCCTCAGTTCAAAGTACAGCCCCTGGCCACTGCCCGGGTTGCTGCCCACTACGCTGATGATCTCGCCGGCATCAACCCAGTTTCCAGCATCGTGCAGCAGGCTCTCGTTGTGCCCGTACAGGGTCATGTAACCGTCCCCATGATCGATGATGATCAGCAGGCCGTAGCCACGCAGCCAGTCTGCGAAGGCCACGCGGCCGTATGCGACCGCTTTCACCTCGGCGCCCGCGTCCGCCCCGATCAGCCAGCCCTGCCAGTTGAGTTCCGAACCGCGGTCCTGGCCAAAAGCATGCCTGACCGGCCCCTCGATCGGCATCGGCAGACGGCCCTTTTGCCCGGCCACGCCGGTGTGGCTTTCGAGGTCATCCGGGATGTCCGCGAGGACATCGGCTAGTTTTTCAATCAGCGCCTGGAGGTCACGGCGGTTCTGTTCCCGTTCCTTGAGTGCCGATTCACGGTCATCGATCCGGCCCGCGATGTGCAGCAGCAACTCAGAACGGGATGCGCGTTGCTGTTCGAGTTGGGCCAGTATTTCCTGCTGTTCCTGCTGCAGTCCCGCGATGCGGGCCAGCTCCGCATCGATCGGTTGTTGCAGGCTTTCCAGCCGGGTCAGCGCCTCGCGCAGGCCGGCGATTTTTTCCACCTGGGCGCGGTTGATGTAATCGTAATAAGCCAGCATGCGGCCGATCTTGCCCGGGTCGTCCTGGTTCAGAACCAGCCGGGTCCGTGACTGCCTGCCGCTGCGGTAGGTCAGCCTGACTTGCTCTGCCAGTTGGGCCAGGCGCTGATCGAGGCTGGCCAGGTAATCCTCACGCTGCCGTTCCAGTATCTGCAGCTCTTCTTCGTGCGACTGTTTCTCGGCCTCCAGGACTCGATAACGCAGGTTTACCTGTTGCATGGCCAGGTCCAGCTGGCGCAGTTGTTCTTGCTCCTTCCGGTGTTCCTGGCGTGAGTCCTGGATCTCCTGCTGGAGACTGGCAATTTCTTCCAGTACATCCTGCAACCTGGCTTCGGCGCGTTCACGCTCGGGCCGGTCACTTTCCTGTGCGGCCGCGCCAAACGCCGTCACCAGGGTGAACAAGACCAGGGCTGCCTTGTTAGCCCGTGCCGTCATCTATCGCCAGAAGGGGGCTGCCGGTCATCTGGTCTGGTTGTTCCAGGCCCAGCAGCGCCAGCATGGTAGGCGCGATGTCCCGCAAAGAGCCGCCGCCGTTAAACCGCGCCGGGCGTCCATGAAACAGAAGGGGCACGCTGAAGGTGGTATGCGCGGTGTGGCTTTGCCCGCTGTCCGGGTCTTTCATCAGCTCTACGTTGCCGTGATCGGCCGTCACCAGCATCTCGCCGCCCACCTCGTCGATCGCTTCGCGGACACGCGAGAGGCAGGAGTCCACGGCTTCAACAGCCTTCAGTGCAGCCGCCATGATCCCCGTGTGTCCGACCATGTCGCCGTTGGCGATATTGCAGATAATGACGTCGAACCTGCCGGAGTGGATGGCTTCGACCAGCTTGTCGGTCACTTCGGGTGCGCTCATCTCGGGTTGAAGGTCATAGGTAGCCACCCTGGGGGACGGGATCAGGATGCGTTCCTCGAGCGGGAAGGGTGTTTCCTCGCCGCCGTTGAAAAAGAACGTCACGTGCGCGTACTTTTCCGTCTCGGCAATGCGCAACTGCGACAGACCGTTGTCGGCCAGTTCCTGGGCCAGCAGGTGATCGAGCGTGACCGGGGGAAAGGCTACCGAAACGGGCAGGCCGGCCATGTACTCGGTCATGCAGACATAGTCCGCCAGCTCGATTCGGTTGCGCTCGAAGCCATCGAATGTCTCATTGACGAATGCCATGGTCAGTTCGCGTGCGCGGTCAGCCCGGAAGTTGATGAACAACACGACATCGCCGTCTTTCACGCCCGTTGCAGGAGCAATGACGGTTGGCAAAACGAACTCGTCGTTTTCGCCCCGCCCGTAAGCTTCGTGCAGGCCCTGCAAGGCCGTGTCGGCGTGCTGTGTGGCCTGGGCGAGGGCAATCGCGCGATAGGCTTGCTGCACGCGGTCCCAGCGGGTATCCCGGTCCATGGCGTAGTAGCGGCCGCTGAGCGTGGCGAATGAAGCGCCGGGAATCGTATCCAGCAGTTCCTGCATGCGCGCGATCGAGGCTTCGGCGCTTCTTGGCGGCGTGTCCCGCCCATCCAGGAAGCCATGCACGGCGATGCGCGGCGCGCCGCGCTCGGCTGCCAGCTTGACGGTTTCCACGAACTGGTCGTCGTGGCTGTGCACGCCGCCCGGGGACATCAGGCCCATGACGTGGACGGTACCGCCGGTGGCCTGCGCCGCGTCGATGGCTTTGCACAGGGCGGGGTTTTCATGGAAACTTCCGTCGCGGATCGCCTGCGCAATGCGGGTGAAGTCCTGGTAAACGGTACGGCCTGCGCCGATGTTCATGTGACCGACCTCGGAATTACCCATCTGGCCCTCGGGCAAGCCAACGGCCTCGCCCGAGGTTTCGATCAGGGTGTGCGGGTCGTTGCGCCACATGTCATCCCAGCAGGGGGTGTTGCCGAGCCGGATGGCGTTGTTTTCCGCTTCTTCCCGGTAGCCCCAGCCGTCAAGGATCATCAGCACCAGGGGTTTGCGCGTGGATTCACTGCTCATGCTTTACTCTCGTGGATTGTGAATATTTTGCAGCCGGCTACTTGCATTTTGGCCTGGCCGACTCCAGATGTGATTGGCCCACAGCGGGACGACAGGCGTATCGCAGTATACGTTCCCGCCCCCGGCTGTGGGAGAGCGCTATTATTCCACAAAAGAGATTCAGAAAATGGACCGCTTGATCGAGTTTGCGACAAACCACGCATTACTGGCCGCAGGATTTGTCGCCGTATTACTCCTGTTGATCTGGACCGAGCTCAAACGCCGTATCAGCGGTTTACAGGAGCTGTCCCCGGCATTGGCCATCCCCTGGATAAACGACGATGATGCCGTCATTATCGACATTTCGCCAGCCGCTGAATTCAACAAGGGCCACATCGTCAATGCCCGAAACCTGCCTGCATCGCGCCTGGCCAAGCCGGACGCGGAAATCGAGAAACTGAAGGACAAGAAGCTGCTGGTCGTTTGCCGCACGGGCCAGACGGCCGTGGGCGCTGCAGCCAGCTTGCAGAAGATGGGAGCCCAGCAGGTGGCGGTGCTAAAAGGCGGAATGGCCGCCTGGCGCAGTGACCAACTCCCGGTAACGAGCAAAAAGTGAGATAATTTCTTTTTTTCAGCCCCGGGAAGGGGCGAAACCAACCAGAAGAGTAGAAGACCATGACAGAAGAACAGAACCAGGAACAGGCGATCCCCCAGGGAGAAGCCACCAATGCACAGTTACAGATCCAGAAGCTTTACACCAAGGACATTTCTTTCGAGATTCCCAATGCGCCCCAGGTATTCCAGGAGCAGGGCCAGGCCGATGTCAAGCTGAGCCTTGCCCAGAAAGTCGAAAATCTCGGTGATAACCTCGAGGAAATCACGCTGACGGTGACCGTAACGGCAACCATCGGTGAGAAAACCGCCTACCTGGCCGAGGTGGCGCAGAGCGGTATTTTCCTGATAAACGGTTTCAACGAGCAGGCCCACCACGCCATCGTCAATACCTTCTGTCCGAATACCCTGTTCCCTTATGCACGTACATCGATCACCAACCTGGTCGCCGACGGCGGTTTCCCTCCGCTGACGCTGCAGCCGGTCAATTTCGAACAGCTCTACGCCCAACGCATGCAGCAAATGGCTGCCGAGCAGGCCGAGGGTGGCGCAGCGGGTGAAGAGGAAACCGTTGCTGCAGAGTTCACCACCAACGACTGAACCATGACGGACGGCTTCCAGCAGGAATCTTCCGCCGCTAACGGCGGACCGATGTTCGCTGTTCTGGGCGCCGGTTCCTGGGGAACCGCGCTGGCCATGCAATTGATGCGATCCGGTTCCCGCGTGGTCCTGTGGGACTGGGATCGGGCGCACATTGAGGCCATTGGCAGTGCGCGTTGCAATCGACGCTTCCTGCCGGATTATCCCCTGCCCGCGGGCATGGTGATCGAGCCCGAACTGGAAACGGCGGTGCGCATGGCCGACGAGGTACTGATCGTCGTGCCGTCACACGCCTTCGCCGGCCTGATCCAGCAGATCCGGCCCTGGCTGAAAGAAGGCCAGGGCATCTCCTGGGCCTGCAAGGGCCTGGAGCCCGGCACCGGCCGCTTCTTGCATGAGCCCGCAGAGGCTGTGTTTGGTAACGAACGGCCCCTGGCTGTGGTGACCGGCCCCTCCTTTGCCAAAGAGGTTGCAGCAAACCTGCCGACGGCGATAACCGTGGCGGGAAAGGACCCGCAATACTGTGGCCGGATCGCCCGAGCCCTGCACGGCGCAAATTTCCGTGTTTATACCAGTGACGACATCGTGGGTGCGGAATTGGGCGGCTCGGTCAAAAACGTGCTCGCCGTTGCAACGGGGATGGCGGACGGCATGGGCCTGGGCAACAACGCACGCGCGGCGCTGATGACCCGCGGACTGGCTGAAATGATGCGCCTGGGGCGGGCACTGGGGGCACGCAAGGAAACGCTGACCGGCCTGACCGGTATGGGTGACCTGGTATTGACCTGTACCGGCGATCTGTCGCGCAACCGCAGCCTGGGTCTGGCCCTGGGCCGGGGCAAAACGGTCGAGCAGGCGGTCGAGGAAATCGGCCAGGTCGTGGAAGGCGTCAAAACATCCGAAGAAGTCTGGCGACTGGCCGGGCGCCTGGGTGTTGACATGCCGATTGCCGAGCAGGTTTACGGTATCATTCACGAGGGCAGGGATCCTTACGAGAGCCTGCGTGAACTGCTCAGCCGTGAGCAGAAGCAGGAAACCCTCTAGGGCCCACGTAGCGTTGACAGGCCCAAGCCTTCAGCAAAGCCCGGGGTAACCCAACTGGCGCAAACCTTCGTACAGGCCCACGGCGACCGTGTTGGAGAGGTTCATGCTGCGGCTTGATGCAATCATCGGCAGGCGCAGCACCCGGTCTTTTCCCATGTTTTCGAGCAAGTCCATGGGCAGGCCCCGCGTTTCGGGGCCGAACAGCAGCCCATCGCCACCTTGGTAACTGGCCTCGTCATACGTCCGCTGGCCCCTGGTTGAAAACGCCCAGATGGGCATTTCCGGGTTCGTTTGCAGAAAGTCCATCCAGTCGGTGTAGCGCTGCACCTGGGCCATGTCGCGGTAATCCAGGCCGGCACGTTTGAGGCGGGAATCATCCAGTACAAAACCCATCGGTCCGACCAGGTGGAGCCGCGCACCGCAGTTGGCGCAGAGCCGCATGATATTTCCCGTGTTGGGGGGGATTTCCGGCTGGTAGAGAATTACGTTCAACATGCGAATTTAATTTTTTTCCCGAAATGCGATGAAACGAATCCTTTATGTGTCGCCGTTTCCGGTCAGCCGGAGACCGGAGGCGATTAAAAGGCTTCGTTTAAAAAAATAATTATCTATCTGAATTTAAACAAAAATATCATAAACCATGGAAATTCTACACGCTCGAAACTTAATTTGACAGGGCGAAAGTCTGCGCGTATCTTTCCACACTAGCGGCACAACATCTTGTGCCCAATATAAAAATAACGCACAATAAGTTGTGCCCTATAATCAAACAAAACCAAAGAATTACACGGAATAATTAATGAGCAGCGTGCAGGTTGAGCCCATTAGCCCTGATTTTAAAGACATTGCGATGCAGGAAGCGTCGCTGGATATCTGGGACAAGAAGTACCGACTGAAGTCAAAAACCGGTGAAATCATCGACGAGACCATCGACGATACGTACAAGCGTGTCGCGCGGGCTATTGCCAGCGTTGAAGAAGGGAAGGTAAACCAGGAAAAATGGTATGCCTCGTTCCTCTGGGCGCTGCGCCGTGGGGCCATTCCGGCGGGCCGGATTACATCCAATGCCGGCGCGCAGGAACATAAGCCTGCAACGTCCACGATCAACTGCACGGTTTCCGGAACCATCAGGGATTCCATGGACGGCATCCTGGAGAAAGTCCATGAAGCCGGCCTGACCCTCAAAGCGGGCTGCGGTATCGGCTACGAATTTTCGACCCTGCGCCCGAAAGGGGCCTATGTTTCGGGCGCCGGTGCCTATACCTCCGGTCCGCTCAGTTTCATGGATATCTACGACAAGATGTGTTTTACCGTCTCCTCTGCTGGCGGTCGCCGCGGTGCGCAGATGGCAACCTTTGAAGTCGGACACCCCGACGCGATGGACTTTATCCGCGCCAAGCGCGAAGACGGACGCTTGCGCCAGTTCAACTGCTCGCTGTTGATTACCGATGAGTTCATGGAAGCCGTTGAAAGTAACGGGAAATGGCAACTGGCCTTCCCGATCGCCGAGCACGAGGCGGATGCGTTCGACCTGGGCGACGCGGAGCAGGTGGTCTGGCGTGAGTGGCCGGAGACCCGGGGTTACATCGTTCGCGATGATGGCCTGGTGGCATGCCGTATTTACAAGACGGTGCCGGCGCGCAGGATGTGGGACATGATCATGTCCTCGACCTATGACTTCGCTGAGCCCGGCTTCATCATGGTCGACCGCATCAACGAGATGAACAACAACTGGTTCTGCGAAAACATCCGTGCAACCAACCCCTGTGGCGAACAGCCGCTGCCGCCCTACGGTGCCTGCCTGCTTGGCTCGGTCAACCTGACACGTTTCGTGGAAAACCCGTTCACACCATCAGCCCGTTTTAACTGGGACGAGTACCATAAGGTCGTGCAGGTGTTCACACGGCTGCTGGACAACGTGGTGGAAATCAATGGTTTGCCGCTTGGCAAGCAACGTGACGAGATCGAGCGCAAACGCCGCCACGGCATGGGTTTCCTGGGCCTCGGTTCCACGCTGACCATGCTGGGCATGAAATACGGAACGCCCGACTCGCTGGAGTTCACGGAGCGCGTGGCGCGTGAGATGGCGGTTGCCGGCTGGCAAGAAGGCCTGGAACTGGCGCGTGAGAAAGGTCCTGCGCCGATCATGAACGAAGAGTTCGAAGTGACCGGCGACATGCTGCGGCATCGCCCTGAAATGCAGGCCGATGGTTACCGGGTTGGAGACAAGGTCAGTGGTAAAGTGTTGCTGGCGAAGTACAGCCGTTACATGCAACAGCTCGCCGAATATGAACCCGAACTGGTGGAATCACTGGTCAAAGAGGGTGCGCGCTTCACGCACCACACGTCGATCGCGCCGACCGGCACCATTTCCCTGTCGCTGGCGAACAACGTCTCGAACGGCATCGAGCCCAGTTTTGCGCACCACTACAGCCGCAACGTGATTCGCGAGAACCGCAAAACCAAGGAAAAGGTCGAGGTATTCAGTTACGAGTTGCTGGCCTACCGCGCGCTGGTGAATG
This sequence comes from Lysobacterales bacterium, assembly GCA_036351055.1. GTDB lineage: Bacteria > Pseudomonadota > Gammaproteobacteria > Xanthomonadales > SZUA-36 > JABDPF01. The sequence goes on along the minus strand of JAZBOH010000096.1, from coordinate 24,162 downwards.
CGGACGCCATGCCTTACGCAAAAGATCCGGCTTCCAAGCTGCCGGGTTATTTCATAACCGCAGAGGACATATCGCCAAAAGAACATGTCGATATCCAGGCGGCGGCCCAGAAGTGGATCGATTCGTCCATTTCCAAGACGGCCAATGTTCCGACCGATTTCCCCTACGAGGATTTCAAGGATATTTACACCTATGCACACAGCAAGGGGCTGAAAGGTTGCACCACGTTCCGCTTCAACCCGGAAGCCTTCCAGGGAGTGCTGGTGAAAGACAAGGACCTCGAAAACACGACTTACCGCTTCGTAATGGAAGACGGTGAAGTGGTCGAGGTGGCCGGTAACGAAGAAATCGAATACGACGGTGAGATGCACACAGCGGCAAATCTGTTCGACGCATTGAAAGAAGGATATTACGGCAAATTCTGATCAAGCACGCCGGCACAGGGAAGAGCGGCAGAACGAGAAGAGCCGGAGAGGACTGGGGGAAGGCAGTGAGCAGTACAGGATAGCCGGCTTCGGCCCTATCCGGAACAAGGAAGTGTGTTTTTATGACACACGGAAGTAATAATAAAAAAAGATCAGGGATCTAGTGACGGAGAGGGAAGTATGGGAACCGTCAAACATTACGGAGGTGTTGCGTACAAGGACGTACACCTCTTTTCTATCAGAATAACCATGACAGCGAGGGGTTGACCGGAACCGGAAGGTCCCGGCAACAAGAAAGCACGTAAAGGTATTTGAGCGATGACCATCAAGATACAGAGCAAAATCGTCGGCTACGAAGTCGTTAAAGAAGAAGAGGAAGCGGCGCAGCAAGAAAAAGCGGCCTCCGAGAAAGAAGGGCGCAAATCCGCCAAGATCATCCGCATGACGGAAAGTATCCTGCGTCCGGAGGGTATGGAAGCCCTTGAGGGTTCGACTTACAAGATCAAGACTCCGCTGGACGATCACGCGATGTACGTCACCATCAATGACATCATCCTGAACCAGGGCACCGAACACGAACAGCGCCGCCCATTCGAGATCTTTATCAATTCCAAGAACATGGACCACTTCCAGTGGATCGTGGCGCTGACCCGCCTGATGTCTGCCGTGTTCCGCAAGGGGGGTGACGTGACCTTCCTGGCCGAAGAACTACAGGCCGTTTTCGATCCGCGCGGTGGCTATTTCAAGCCGGGTGGCAAGTTCATGCCCTCCATCATTGCCGACATCGGGGCTGTTATCGAGCATCACTTGCAGAAAATCGGACTGATGGAAAAGGAGGAATTATCTGAACAGCAGCAGCTGATCCTCGACCAGAAGCGCGCCGAGGCGGAAACCGCGAACAGTAAAAAAAATGCTGAAGCGGATTCTGACTCGGAGTACCCGGCATCAGCCAAGCTTTGCCACAAGTGCCACACCAAGGCGGTAGTCATCATGGACAACTGCGCTACCTGCCTGTCCTGCGGTTACTCCAAGTGCGGCTAGCGCGCAGCTGCAGTTGTTACACCTCGCCTGGATCGTACCGCTCTTACTACTGATTTTCTTTCTTGCGTCGCCCCGTTACCGGGGCGACATTGCGGAATCCCGCGTTCGTCGTATCCTGGCCCAGGGCCTGGAGAATAGCCGCTACACCATCCTGAACGACGTGCTCATTCCGTCCGGCGGCGGTACGATCCACATCGATCATGTGGTGGTGTCAAAGTTCGGCATCTTTGTCATCGAAAGCCACCATGCCCGTGGATGGGTCTCCGGCAGCGAAGTCCAGGACCGCTGGAAACAGCAGAATTTCGGGCGCATCACCCGTTTCGACAATCCCCTGTACCGGAACCGCCTGCAAGCCCAGGCGCTGCAATCACTGCTGCAGTTTCCCGGCCAGGTGTTTCACCGCGTATTGGTGATGGTGGGACAGAGCGGTTTCAAAAATGCCCCCCCGCCCAACGTGGTGACCGCAGAAAAGTTGATCCGCCATATGCGCAGGCAAGGTCAGCACCTGCTGACCGGGGAGCAGGCTGACCGGGCATTGAAGGAAATTGACACGGCCCGTATCGGGTCTCGCCCTGCGCGCGGAAACACGCGGATCATGCTGTTTCGCCTGGCGCTGGTGCTGGCGTTCGCCGCCGGTGTTTACGTGGCGTTTGGTGATGCTTTCCATCGCCTCCACCAGGCCTGGTCCATGCGATCGGAAATGCATTCGGCTCCGGGCGATTTTCACCCGGACGGGCGCCGGAAGACGGAGCAGGAGTTGTGGGAAGACGCCCTGCGTTGCGCTTACTCTTCTGACGCGGAACGCTGTGTGTGTTTTGAACCGGAAGGCGCACGAGCCGAGATCGGTTTCGAGCAATGCCGGGAACTTGCCGAACGTGGCTCCGTTCTCAGGCAGTGATCATTTGGCGGAACCTCTGATCCTGGTATCCCCCACCAGGCTGGCAACGATCATGGCCAGGTAGAGCATCCCGGCTATTGCTTCGAGCATGACCAGGACTTCGGCCATGCCTGCGCCTCGTGCTCCGGGTCTCAAATCACCTTGCCAGTGAGATACTCTCGTGAACCCGTCCGTATTTCGAAGCAACTTCCCCCCTTAAAAGCATTAAAATAGAACGCTGGCAACGAGGAGACCAGATGATCCCGGCCGAAAAAATTATCCGGAAGAAACGTGATGGACTGACGCTGAGCGCCGCGGAGATAGCGGATTTCGTAAACGGTGTGTCCAGTGGAGACATCGGCGATGCCCAGATCGCGGCCTTCACCATGGCGACCTGGTTCAATGGTATGTCCGATCATGAAGCCGCCTTGCTGACACTGGCGATGCGCGACAGCGGATCCGTGCTCGACTGGCCGGGCCTGGACGGTCCGGTGCTCGACAAGCACTCCACCGGTGGTGTGGGCGACCTGGTCAGCCTGGTCCTGGGGCCGATCGTGGCGTCCTGTGGCGGCTATGTACCGATGATTTCAGGGCGTGGACTGGGTCATACCGGCGGTACACTGGATAAGCTGGAAAGCATTCCGGGATTTGATACGACACCGGGCATCGAGCACTTTGCAAAGCAAGTCCGGGACCTTGGCATCGCCATCGTCGGCCAGACCGACGAACTGGCGCCGGCTGACCGGCGGATCTACGCGGTTCGCGACGTCACGGCTACGGTGTCATCGCCGCCGCTGATGATCTCATCCATCCTCTCCAAGAAACTGGCCGAAGGCCTGGATGGCCTGGTGCTGGACATCAAGTACGGTTCCGGCGCCTTCACAGCCGATGCTGCAGCGGCGCTGGAACTGGCCGCGCAGATGTCGTCTGTCGCGGCCAACGCGGGGGTCGCCTGCAATGCGTTGGTCACGGATATGAACCTGCCGCTGGCATGGTCGGCGGGAAATGCCGTGGAAGTACGCGAGGCGATCCGTTTCCTGGCCGGCGAAGAGCCACACCCCAGGCTGGAAGAGGTATCCATGGGGCTGTCAGGTGAGTTGCTGCAACTGGGCGGGCTGGCTGCTTCGGCTGCCGAAGGCAGGCGCTTGGCCGCGGAGAGCATCTCTTCTGGTCGCGCCGCGGAGAAATTTGCCCGGATGGTCCATGCGCAGGGCGGACCGGCGGATTTACTTGAACGCAGCGACGTTTACCTGCCTGGAGCCCATGTCGTGCGGCCGGTCGCCGCGCACAGGGCTGGTTTTATTTCGGCCATCGACACCACGGCGGTCGGCAATGTCGTGGTATCGCTCGGCGGCGGCCGGGCGCGTACTGACGATATCATCGATCCGCGGGTTGGTTTGACGGCCTTGCTTGCAGGCGGCGACCAGGTTGAACGCGGTGCGCCGCTTGCCGTGGTGCACGCCGCGGACGAAGCAGGCTGGCAGCGGGCGGCACAGGCCATTGTCGAAGCCTACACCATCCGCGCCGAGCGACCGCTTGCGGGGCCTGTCGTCCATTCAAGAGTCGAAGGAGTTGCATCGAATGAAGCCCGATAGAGCGCTGATCGAACGTCTGAAGGGGCTCGCGGTGGCGGCGGCCGCGAACTCGTATTCCCCCTACAGCCGGTTCCGGGTTGGGGCGGCGGTGCTCGGCCCCGAGGGAACGGTCTATTCGGGCTGTAACGTGGAAAACGCTTCTTTCGGGCTGACCCAATGTGCGGAACGTGCGGCCCTGACGGCCGCCGTTTCCGCCGGCGAACTGCCCGGTAGCCTGGATCTTCTCGTGTTGTACATTCCGGGCGAGCGGGCTCATCCGCCCTGTGGCGCCTGCCGCCAGGTGATGCGCGAGTTGATGTCCGAAGACAGCATGGTATTTTCCTTTTGCGATACCGCGGAGGTGCGGTCCTGGTCTGCGTCCGAATACCTGCCGGATCCATTCACGCCGGAGTCTCTCAAAGGATGAAGGATCATGAGCTATACACCCACGACCTGCTGAATGCCCAGACGGGGCGAATTTCATGGCCGGAGCTGGCGCGCTACTTTGCGCGCGGCCTGGTGGTCTGTGTGTGCCGGGGGGAAGACCTGGTTGCGGTGGCTGAAATGCTGATAGGTGACGACGCGCAGGAGGTGAGCAAATTGTACGAAGACGGACTATTGCACCGGGCGCTGGACGAGGACGCCATGCGTTGGCAGGAAGAAAACACGGCGTTCTGGGCGGTCGTCGTCGCTCCCTGGGTGCTTGTCCAGGAGGTCTGATTTCATCCCGTCCCGGCCCGGTTCAGACCGGCGGGCTTATCAGCAATACTTTCGCTCCACGAACATCGCCTTGCCGGAGGTCCCTCAGCGCGCGGTTGGCTTCCACGAGGGGGTAGGGTGTCACCCGCGGTTTCAGGGGGATTTCAACGGCCAGGCGCAGGCACTCACGCACGTCCTTGCGGGTTACGTTGGCCACGGAGCACAGGGATTTCTCGCGCCACAGGTGGCGGTCGTAGTCGAGTTCCGACAGCAAGGACTGGTCGCCCGCTTCTTTACGGATGGCGTTGATCACCAGGCGGCCGCCCGGGGCCAGTGCCTCCATCGCCGCCATCACCGGCAACCAGGCCGGCGTGGTATCAATAATGGCGTGTAGTCCGGATTCGGGCCGGTCCGTGGTGCCGCCAGCCCACTGTGCGCCCAGTTCCAGGGCGAAGCTGCGCTCATTCTCACTGCGTGCAAAAACGTAAACGGGCGAATCCGGGTACAGGTGGGCCGCCATCTGCAGCACCAGGTGGCCCGATGCGCCAAAACCCGTCAGGCCCAGTTTTTGACCGTTGCGCAGTTTGCACAGCATCAAGGCCCGGTAACCCACCGCGCCGGCGCAGAGCAACGGTGTTGCTTCCAGGTCACCGATTTCGGCGGGGATTTCATGCACGAAAGCCTCGCTTACGGTCATGAACTCGGCATAGCCGCCAGCGACGTCTCGCCCGGTGGCGATAAAATCGGGGCAGAGGTTCTCCCTGCCTTCCAGGCACCACTGACAGCGGCCACAGGCGGAATGGATCCAGGCGACCCCGACCCGGCGCCCGGCAAGACCGAGGTGGCATCCAGGGCCTTCCCGCAGCACCGTGCCGACTACCTGGTGGCCTGGCGTCACCGGAAGTTGGGGTGGCGCGGTGCGTCCCTCGATTTCGTCCAGTTCGGTATGGCAGACGCCACAGGCGTTCACACGCAGCAGGACTTCGCCTTTCCCCGGGACCGGCGTGTCGACCAGGTCGAATTCAAGCGGCGAACCGGCGGGTTGGATCGGTCCGGTCTCGTGTAGGCGCATGGCGCGGGTTTTTGCTGGAACCGGTGTGTCCGGCCCGTACTTCATGTGTTTCATTGCTCGGCCCTGGGTTCGAGAATATCGCTCTGCGGCAATACTGCCCCATTCTAAGCCGGCTTGGTCTAAAATTAATACAGGTGTGTTTTACCCGACGAATTGAATGGGAGAACAGAATGTCCGGTTACAGGAAGATTGCAGTCGCCATTGATCTGAGCAGTGAATCCCTCGCCATCCTGGAGCGCGCCAGGGCAGTGTCCGGCCCGGATAGCGAGATCCGTCTGATCTACGTCCAGGAACCAATGGACTCGGTATACATGGGTGTGGTGCCCTACGGACCGGTTTTTGTCGGCATGGATGAGGTCGAGGAAAACCTGCGCTCGGAGCTGAATGAGAAGCTCGATGCAATCGGAGAGAAATACGGTGTCGCGAATGACGCGCGTCATTTCCTGAGCGGCACGCCCGCTCGTGAAATTCATCGTTTTGCCGAAGAAAATAACGTGGACCTGATTGTGCTGGGCACACATGGCCAGAAAGGTGTGCAGTTATTGCTCGGTGCGACGGCGAACTCGGTGCTTCACGGATCCCCCTGTGACGTGCTGGCGGTCCGTGTCTACGAAGACGCCTGAGTGCGGTTCAACGGCAAAATAGTCACCTGGCTGGGTATTTTTTTCCTGGTCCTGGGCTGGTCAGCCTGGAACCCTCACGATTACGCGACCTGGTGGCTCGAAGTGCTGCCGGCACTTGTCGCGCTGATCGTATTGGTGCTCACGCGCGAGCGGTTTCCACTGACACCACTGGTGTACTGGTTGATCCTGGTCCACGCCGTGATCCTGATGGTTGGCGGCCACTACACCTATGCCGAAGTCCCGCTGGGCGACTGGGTCATGCAGTGGACGGGTGGTTCACGCAACAATTACGACAAGCTCGGTCATTTTGCCCAGGGCTTCGTGCCGGCACTGGTCGCCCGTGAAATACTCATGCGTCAACAGGTGGTGGCGCAACGGGGGTGGCTCTCTCCGATCGTGGTCAGTATCTGCCTGGCCATCAGTGCGTTTTACGAACTGATCGAGTGGTGGGTGGCATTGCTCAGTGGTGAAGCGGCGGAAGCCTTCCTTGGCACCCAGGGTTATGCATGGGATACCCAGTCCGATATGTTCCTGGCCCTGGCAGGCGCGGTGATTGCACTGCTGCTCCTGAGCGGCCGGCACGACCGGCAGTTGCGCAAGCTGGAAAAAGACCGCTAGCCAGCCACGTTGTGACGGATGCCGGTATCCGCTTCCAGTTCCAGGAACTTGCTGATCCGCTGACCGATGCCTTGTGCGTCCAGCCCGGCAAGGTGCAGGCATTCGGTTCTTGTACCGTGCTGGATGTAGCAGTCATCGAGCCCGATATTGAGAACGGGCAGGCTGATGCGTTCCGCGGCCAGCAGTTCGTTTACGGCGCTGCCTGCGCCACCGGCCACGGCATTTTCCTCGACCGTCACCAGCCTGTCGTGACTGGCTGCGACGCTCAGGATCGCCTGTCTGTCGAGTGGTTTGACAAAGCGCATATCCAACAGTGTCGCTCCGGCCTGTTCCGCGACCTCTCGGCAGGCCTGGACCATGCTGCCAAAGGCGAGAATCGCTGTCCCTGAGCCCTGGCTCAGGGTGCGTGACTGACCGATTGGAATGGCTCTCATCTCTTGCTGGCATTCAACGCCCGGGCCCGTGTCCCGGGGGTAGCGGACGGCTGCCGGGCCGGGGTGGCGGAAACCGGTATAGAGCATCTGCCGGCACTCGTTTTCATCCGAGGGCGCCATGATCACCATGTTCGGAATGCAGCGCATGAAACTCAGGTCGAAGCTGCCCGCGTGGGTGGGGCCATCGGGCCCGACCAGCCCGGCGCGGTCAACCGCGAACAGGACCGGCAGGTTCTGGATGGCCACGTCGTGGATCAACTGGTCGTAGGCGCGCTGCAGGAAGGTGCTGTAGATGGCGACAACCGGGTGCATGTCCTCGCAGGCCATGCCGGCGGCCAGCGTAACAGCGTGTTGCTCGGCGATGCCGACATCGAAATAGCGTTCCGGGAAACGCTGGTGGAACTCCACCATGCCGGACCCTTCGCGCATGGCCGGCGTGATGGCCAACAGTGAATCGTCCTGTTCCGCCATATCACACAGCCAACGGCCGAAGACATCCGTGTAGGTTGCCGCGGGGGTCGTGGTTGCAGGCTTGGCGACGACCCCTTTTTCCGGGTCGAAGGGGCTGACCGCGTGGTACTTGACCGGGTCTTCCTCGGCCGGGGCATAGCCCTTGCCTTTCTCGGTAATGATATGCAGCAGGTTGGGACCCTCGACGTCGCGCGCAGTTCGGATGGTGCGCACCAGGGTGGCCAGGTCGTGACCGTCGATCGGGCCGAGATAATTGAACCCCAGCTCCTCGAACAGGGTGCTGGGCATCACCATGCCCTTGACGTGCTCTTCCCAGCGGCTCATGAAACGCCAGGCCCGTGAATCGCGTTGCATCATGCTCTTGCTGCGTTCACGGATGCCGGTGACTGTCGGTCCGCTCATCAGGCGGCCCAGCATCTTGGTCACTGCGCCGACATTCGGGGAGATCGACATCTGGTTTTCGTTCAGGACAACCAGCAGATTGGTGTCCAGGTCTCCGCCATGATTGAGCGCCTCGTAAGCCATGCCCGCGGTCATCGCGCCATCGCCGATCACGGCGACACAGCGCCGGTCCTCCCCTTTCAGGGCGGCAGCGGCCGCCATGCCGAGCGCGGCGCCGATGGAAGTCGAAGAGTGGCCGGTGCCAAAGGTATCGAACTCGCTTTCCTCGCGCTTGGGAAACGGCGCCAGGCCCTGTTTCTGCTTGATCGTGGTGATGCTGCCTGCACGCCCGCACAATATCTTGTGCGGGTAGGCCTGGTGGCCCACGTCCCAGACGATACGGTCGTAAGGGGTTTCATACAGGTAGTGCAGTGCAACCGTCAGCTCCACGCAGCCCAGCCCGGCCCCGAAATGACCGCCGCTGGTGGCGACCGACTCGATCAGGTAACGGCGCAGGTCGTCGGCCAGCGCGACCAGTGTCTCTTCATCCAGCTCGCGCAGATCGGCTGGAGATTGGATCTGGCTCAGGATTGGGTAAAGCTGCGTATTCATCCGGGCTATTTTACTTGCCTGACTGGCAGGAAGCTATCGATCCCGGCTAATGATATAACTGGCCAGCCAGGCCAGCGTGGTGGTATCGCCCGGGACGTAATTGAGGTGGGCCACGGCCAGGTCGCGCAGTTCGCGGGCGCGCATACGGGACGCTTCCAGTCCAAGGATGGAAGGGAAAGTCGGTTTGTCCAGAGCCTCGTCGGCCAGGGTGTTCTTTCCGATGAGTTCACTGTCACCCGTGATGTCCAGGATGTCGTCGTGCACCTGGAAGGCCAGCCCGGTGCAGTCGCCGTAGGCAGATACATGCTCCAGCACGTCATCACCGGCCCCGGCCATGATGCAGGGGGCCACTACCGAGGCCCGGATCAGGGCGCCGGTTTTCAGACGGTGCATGGTTTCGAGCGCCTCGACGCCGATGTGATGTCCGACCGCTGCGAGGTCCAGGGCCTGCCCGCCGGCCATCCCGATGGAGCCGCAGGCCGATGCAATCAGGTGCACGACCTTGAGACTGCAGTCCCGGCCGGCCGGCAGTTCCCGGGCCAGGACTTCGAACGCCAGGGCCTGCAAGGCGTCGCCGGCAAGGATGGCGGTGGCCTCGTCGAAAGCCTTGTGGCTGGTCGGCCGACCTCGGCGCAGGTCATCGTCGTCCATCGCGGGCAGGTCGTCGTGGATCAGGGAGTAGGCATGAATGATCTCGATTGCTGCAGCGACCGGGTCCAGTTCTGCTTCCGGCAGACCCAGTGCGCGCCCCGTGGCGTAAACCAGGACGGGCCTGAAGCGCTTTCCTCCGGCCAGGGTCGAGTAGCGCATGGCCCGGTGCAGCAGCGCTGGTTCCTGTTCTTCACCCGGCAACTGCTGTTCCAGCACCCGGTCCAGCCGCTTCTGCCAGCCGTTTAAGAGCGCGGCGTGGTCAGTCACGGTTTTCAAAAGGTACGGCTGAGGATTCGTCGGCATTGTCCACGAGTTTTTCCACGGTCTGCTGTGCTCTCTCCAGCACACCCTGGCAATGGCGCGTCAGTTCGACGCCGCGTTTGAACTGTTTCAGCGAGTCGTCAAGGCTCAGATCGCCTGACTCCAGTTGCTCGACCAGTGTTTCGAGTTCTTCCAGCGACTTCTCGAAATCCGGCAGCGTTTCGTTTTTATCGTTCATATCGTCCGTTCAAGCCTGGCAGTCCCTGCGCACCCTCACGAGTACGTGGTCTGCTGGTTTCCATTCAAGCTCCAGGCCGTTTTCCATCAGCCACCATTGCAGGCGATAGCCGATGGCCCAGTCCCCGAGCGCTACCGGTTCATCATCCCAGTACAGGACCGGAATGCCAAGCCTCAACCAGGGTGGAATGGATGCCGACTGGAAAAAATGTTTGAGTTTACGGCTCGGGCCGGTTTCAAAAGCCCTGATCCGGTCACCGGCCTTGCGAGTGCCGACACGCCACCCGCAAGGAATTTCCGTTTTTTTGCCTCGCAGGCAGTAACTTCCGCTATCCGGCCCCAGTTCGACCTGCATGCCTTCACCCCACGCTTTTTGGATACAGGCGGCGAAGGGTTCGCGCCGGTGCAACCAGATATCGTTGCGGTACCGCTTCATCATCCAGTCTCCCCACTGCACTTCCGCCTGGCTGTCCGCTTGCGACGCCGCCAGTTGTTGCAGAAACTCAACCAGGCGTGATTCGGGCAAAACCGGGATTTCTTGCCGCCTGAGCCACTGCCGCAGGACCAGCGATTGCATCTCTGTGTCAAGCGCCAGCAGATTTTGGACCGGCATCCGCATGCAGTCTCTCAGCAAGTCGCCCAAATGTTGCTCTATGAACGCCGCCATGGCGCTGGCGCTGGCCCTGGCGTTCCGCGCGGTGCGCGACAGGCGTTTTGCCAGGCCGGGCCAGCGCTGTTCGAGTTGCGGGAATAATTCGCCGCGCAGGAAATTCCGGTCGAAAGCCATGTCGGTATTGGACGGGTCTTCCAGCCAATCAACGCCGCGGTCGCGCAGGAAGCCGACCAGTTCTTTGCGGTGTGTGTCGAGCAGGGGACGGGCCACCCAGCCTGCACCGAGGTTGCGCAGCACCGGGATGCCGGCCAGCCCCTCGATTCCGCTGCCGCGCATCAGGTTCAAAAACAGTGTTTCCGCCTGGTCTTCGGCATGGTGGGCGGTCAGGTACATTTCCTGCTCCCCCAGGATTCGGGAAATGGCATGGTAGCGCTTGCTGCGCGCCTCTTCCTCCAGGCTGCTACGGGCTATGCGCGGAACAGACAGGGTTTCGAGCCGGTAGGGGATGCTTCTTTGGCGACAAAATTCCTCGCAGTGTGCAGCCCAGGCGCTGGCCGCTTCCTGCAACCCGTGATCAAAATGTACGACGTGTACCGGCGCTGCCAGCTGTTCTGCGTTCTCATGCAGAGCCAGCAGCAGGGCGGTAGAATCTGCACCGCCGCTGAAACCAACCCAGTACCTGGATGGAATCGGCAGGCGCCTCAGGCTATCCAGCAAATTGCTGCCGGTGAAACTCCGTTCAAGCCTGCTCATCGGTTTGCCGTTGCTTTACTCCTGGAACTGGCCGTAGGACAGCAGGCGATCGTATCGCTTTTCGACCAATTCTTCGGAGGTCAGCAATTCAAGCTGGTCCAGCTGCTTTTCAATGCAGTCAGCGATGCGCAGGGCAACTTCGTCCGGTTCCTTGTGGGCGCCACCCAGCGGTTCAGGAATGATCTCATCAACCAGCCCCAGCTTTTTCAAGCTCTGCGACGTGATGCCGAGTGCGGTGGCGGCTTCCTCGGCATTGGCTGCATCTTTCCACAGGATCGATGCGCAACCTTCCGGCGAAATCACGGAGTAGGTACTGTACTCGAGGATATTGACGCGGTCACCGACACCGATGGCGAGCGCACCACCAGAGCCGCCTTCACCGATAACCGTGCATATGATCGGCACGGGGAGGCGTGACATGCGTTGCAGGTTGCGGGCAATCGCCTCGGATTGCCCACGCTCCTCGGCGCCAACCCCGGGATAAGCGCCGGGTGTGTCGATAAACGTCAGCAGGGGCAAGCGAAAACGGGCGGCCAGGTTCATCAGCCGCATCGACTTGCGGTAACCCTCGGGGCGCGGCATGCCGAAATTGCGGAAAATCTTGGCCTTGGTATCGCGGCCTTTTTGCTGGCCTATGAAAACCACGGAGCGCCCACGAAAACGGGCCAGCCCGCCCACAATGGCGTGATCGTCTGCAAACGACCGGTCTCCGTGCAATTCATGAAACTCGTCGAAAATCTTGTCGACGTAATCGAGTGTGTAGGGGCGCAGCGGATGGCGGCTGAGTTGTGAAATCTGCCAGGGTGTGAGGTCCTTGAAGATGGCCTTGATTTTCGTTCTCATCTTGGACTGCAGCCGCTGGATTTCCTCGTCCAGGTTCATGGCGTTGTCCGAACCGACGTTTTTCAGTTCGTCGATCTTGGCCTGTAACTCGGCAATGGGCTGCTCGAAATCGAGGTAGTTGGAGTTCATCGCATCCGCTCAGATTGAAGAGGATGCATTATAGCCTGAAGTTCATTCTTGTGATCAGGGTGCTTCCACGGCCTCGGCCTGGCTCAAGCGGGGTACGCGGGAAAGGTCCCAGTGTGCCAGGGCCCAGGCCCAGAGATTCCGCAGGTCGAGGTTCTCCGGGCAGGCCTGCCCCAGGAATCTCAAGGCCCTGGTCAGCGTCTGCCTGCGGGACAAGGATACGATGGGGTCGGATTGAAGGCGTTTGCTGAGCTTTCGCCGGTCCGGGCTGATCACCACCGGGTGGTGGGCATACTCCGGAACAGCGAGCCCCAGGCAGTTGGCGACGTGCACCTGGCGGGCCGTCGAGGCGAGCAGGTCAAAACCGCGCACGACCTCGCTGACCTCCTGGCTGGCGTCGTCCACCACCACCGCAAGCTGGTACGCGGGCAAGTCGTCAGCTCTCCAGATGACAAAGTCGCCGACTGTCTCGAGCAGGTTTTCGCATTTTCTTCCCTGGATAAGATCGTCGAAACAGACCGGCCGGGCGTTGACGCGCAGGCGGATCGCCCGTGGCGATTTGCCGGGAGGGATGCCATTCCGGCAGGTGCCGGGATAGATGCCCGACGGGGGCAGGTCGCGGCGGCTGCAGCCACACCAGTATGCCAGACCTTTTGCAACCAGTTCATCGGCCGCCGCGCGGTGTCGTTTTCTTCTCCGCCCCTGGAAAACAACGGGTGCGTCCGCCCGCATGCCGAAGCGCTGCAAGCTCTGTAATATGCGGTCAGCGCTGCCGGGTAGTTCGCGGGGCGGGTCGATGTCCTCAACGCGGATCAGCCAGCGGCCGGCGCGGGATTTTACGTTCAGGTAGCTGGCGACTGCTGCGACCAGCGAGCCGAAATGCAGTTCTCCGGTGGGGGAGGGGGCGAAGCGGCCGGTTGGTGACATCACGGCTTGATTGCAAACTTACTGGGCGATGACCTGGGAAGACTCGCTGAGGAATGCGCCGGAAATCAGCTTGACCCCGCATTGCCACAAAACGGCGAGGCTGGACGTGTTGGCGACCTCGTCGGCAATGACTTCCACGCCCTGCGCTTCGGCGGCCTCCACGATCCTGCGGATGGCGTCCTGTTTTTTCGTATCGGAGATCAGGTCTTCGGTCAGCGAATGTTGCAGCTTGACGTAAGAGGCGTCCAGGTGTTCCAGCAATTGCAGTGTCCGGCGCTCCGCGTCGAACTGGCAGACCGAGAGCCGGCACCCCAGGGGCTTCAACTCCTTCATCAGCCGTTGGGCGGGCCTCAAGTTATTATGTGCCGCACTTGCCGCTATTTGCAGGGTAATCTGGTCACCCTCGATACACGCTTCCTTCATCTGCTGTGCGAACCAACCCGGGAAACTGTAATCCAGTATCGAGTTGCTACTCAGGTTGATGATCTGTTGCTCATCGCTGTCAGCAAAGGTTTTCAGCAGGCCCGGGATGACATTCCGGTCGATAGCGCCGGCGAGGTCGTTACGCTCCGCGTAAAGCTGGAACTCGGATGACGGGTAGTCACCTTCTTCGCCACGCATGAATGGAATGTTCTCAACCAGTTGGTCACCGTCGCCGTCGAGGTCGACGATGGACTGCTGAACGGTATAAATGTCCTGGTTGCCAAGCGCATAATTGATTCGATCGATCCAGGCCTGTTCGCCGTCTATGGTCTCAACCGCGGTCAGCTGCGGGCGGTAGACCTCGAAGCAATCACCCTTTTCGGCTGCTTCGGCATGGATCTGCCGGGCGTTTGAGATGATTTCACCCGCGTCGGTCGCCAGGCGGCCGATGTTACAGATGCCGATGCTGCAGGAGATCGAAAAGGCCCTTTCACCGATTTCAACCATGTGACTGCGGCAGGTCTTGAGAATGTTCCCGGCCAGCGATTCCATGTCGGAAACGCTGGGGCGGTGCGCCAGCACGGCAAAACTGCCTTCACCGATGCGGGCGCCCGTGTCATCTGTGTCGAGGCTGCGCCGGATGACGCCGGCAAAGTCGGCGACAAACTCGTCCAGCATCTTGGCCGACAAGTCGGACTGCAGCTGTTCGAAGCCATCGGGCTCGATGTAAAGAACGGCGGCCACCGAGTCATGCGAGTCTGTGGCGATGCATTGATCCAGCAGTTCGCTGAAGGCCCGGCGATTAGCCAAGCGGGTGATGGGATCGGTGACGCGCATGAGTTCGAGTTCGTACGCGAGCTCGCTTGCGGCGTCTTTGCGCTGCATCATCATCTGCGTGCAGTCTTCGCCATCAAAACGCGCGGTGGAAAAAACCAGGCTGGCATCGAATTCGCTGCCGTCGGGCCGGTTAACCTGCACTTCAACTGCGGCCTCCGGCAGAACACCTTTTGACAGGTTCCTGAGCAGAGACTTCATATTGACGTTTTCGCTTTTTGGCTTGATCAGCTCGAGCAGGGACAGCGCCATCGTGTCATCAGCGTCCTGCAAATGAAGTGATTCCAGGTAAGCGCGGTTGGCATAGACGTGCAGGCCTTCATGGATATAAGCGATGGCGTCACGTGAACTGTCGAGAAGCAGGTTGTAGCGGTGCTCGAGTTCTTCGAGGTATTGCTGGCGGCTTGTGTACAGGCGCTCGTTTTCGGCATTGCGAATCAGGCGGGTTACCGCGTCTGTCAGCAGTTCTGACTTGCGTGAATTAATGACAAAACAAGCGGTGTGTTCGAGTGATTGCGCAAGGTGCTCGTTTTCACCGACATCCGTGAACAGGGCCAGGGGCACATTGAACGCTGCGGCCAGTTCGGCAACCTCTTCCAGTGGCGCCTCGCCCTCATCTATATCGGCATAGAGGATCAGAACAGGGGAATTGTTGTCCAGCACGCGCTTGATATCGATGCTTGATTCAGCGTGAATCACATGAATTTTAATTCCGGAATTGCGGAGCATGGAATTAATAAGTTCCGCTGATTCCGGTGATCTATCCGCTACAAGCAGATTTACGCTGTGCATCTGTAATTGGCCTCCATGCCCATTACTCTCCAATCGGTTTTACCATATATATCCACCATGAATCAATTAATTAGCATATATTCTGAAACTTGATTCCAAGGAAGTTAAAAGCTGGGCAGTACAATGATTATGGCCCAAGACGGGCAGAAATTATAGTCGATTGCGTGTTGCGTGGAGTCTGTGGGCCGTTCGCGTTAGAATCCATGTTTTATTATTCGGAGGCCATCATGGCCAGTTACAGCACCAACGAATTCAAAGGCGGCCTGAAGATTATCCTGGACGGCGACCCCTACAACATCGTCGAAAACGAGTTTGTAAAGCCCGGCAAGGGGCAGGCATTCAACCGTGTCCGGGTCCGCAACCTGAAAACCGGCCGTGTGATCGAGCGCACTTTCAAATCCGGTGAATCCGTCGAGGCCGCCGACATTTTTGAAATGGAAGTCCAGTACCTCTACAGCGACGGCGAGTTCTGGCATTTCATGCACCCAGAAACCTACGAGCAGTACGCTGTGGCCAAGGAAGCGATGGGCGATGTCATCAAGTGGTTGAAAGACGGCGACGTCTGCGGGGTCATGCTTTATAACGGCGAACCGCTGAGCATTACCGCACCCAATTTCACCGAGCTCAAGATTGTCGATACCGACCCGGGTTTGCGCGGGGACACTTCGGGCGGTGGCGGCAAGCCGGCCACGCTGGAAACCGGGGCCGTGGTCCGGGTGCCCCTGTTCGTCGATAACGGCGAAGTCATCAAGGTCGATACCCGCACCGGCGAGTACGTTTCCAGGGTCAAGGGCTGAAGCCCTGGGTCATGGGATCACCGGACACCAGGCCGGAAGCGGTCACGCTGATCAACGCCGGCTACGTGGTGCCGGTCCGGCCGCACAAAGAGGCCCTGAAAGATCACTCGGTGGCCCTGGCCGGCGGCGTTATCCTGGCGGTTCTGCCGACCGCCGAGGCCATGGCGAAGTGGCCGGAGGCACAAACCATAGACCTGCGCGGCCATGTTTTGCTGCCGGGCCTGGTCAACGCCCACACCCACTCCCCGATGAGCCTGATGCGCGGCTATGCTGATGACATGGAGCTGCACGTCTGGTTGCAGGAGCATATCTGGCCGGCTGAAGCTCGATTCGTTGCGCCTGGTTTCGTCGCAGACGGCACCCGCCTTGCCGTGGCCGAAATGCTGCGCTCCGGGACGACCTGCTTCAACGACATGTACTTCTTTCCCGGCTCCACCATCGATGTCTGCCATGAAATCGGCATGCGTGTCAGCGCCGGCATCACGATCATCGAGCTAGAGTCCTCGTATGCGGGCAACGTCAGTACTTACATTGAGAAAGGCCTGGAGCCCCACGACCGGTGGCGTGATGACCCACTGGTCAGTTTTACACTTTCGCCGCACTCCCCCTACATGGTTTCGGACGATACGCTGGAGCGAATAGCCGGATTATCACAGGAGAAGGGTTTCCAGGTGCATATGCATCTGCTGGAAACCGAGTGGGAAATAAAGCAGTCTCTGCAGCAACACGACCTCCACCCGGTCAGCCGTCTGCGTCGCCACGGCCTGCTGAATGCGCGGTTGATGGCGGTACACATGGCGCAGCTGAGCCCGGAAGACATCGATCATGTGGCGGAGTCCGGCGCGAGCGTGGTCCACTGCCCGCAGTCCAACCTGAAGCTGGCCAGCGGTTTTTGCCCGGTGGCGGCACTGATGGACGCCGGCGTGAATGTTGCGCTGGGTACGGACGGAGCGGCCGCCAACAACGACCTCGACATGCTGGGCGAGGCACAGACGGCCGCTCTGCTCGCCAAGGGTGTGGCAGGAGATGCCAAGGCCGTCAATGCCTTCCAGGCGCTCGAGATGATGACGATCAACGGCGCCCGTGCGCTGGGTATGGCCGATCGTGTGGGCAGTATCGAGCCGGGTAAACAGGCCGACCTGTTTGCGCTGGATTTCCGGCAGCCGGAAACGCAGCCTCTGCATCACGTGGTGTCCCAGCTGATCTATGCCGCGTCGCGACACCAGGTCAGCGATGTCTGGGTTGCCGGAAAGCGGCTCCTTGATTCGGGCGAACTGACCACCATTGATCTGGATGAAGTCATGCAATCTGCACAAGCCTGGCAGTCGCGGTTGGCGCAGTTTGAAGCCGGCACTTCCCATTGAACGAGGAATTATAAAAAGTGAGCGCGGAAGCCAAGCAGAACATCGACCATGCCGAACGTGAAAAGTTTGATTCCATCGCGAGTGGCTGGTGGGATCCGGACGGGCCATTCCGCCCGCTTCACGATCTCAATCCCTCCCGGCTGAAATTCGTGACGGACCGTGCCGGCCTGGAAGGAGCCCGGGTTGTCGATGTGGGCTGCGGCGGCGGCATCCTGGCCGAGTCACTGGCGGAAAAAGGCGCCGTGGTCACCGGGATCGACGTCGCGCCGAGGGTGCTGGCGACGGCCCGCCTGCACCTGCATGAGTCGGGACAGGATGTTGACTACCGGGAAATTACCGTCGAGGACTTTGCTGCTGAATCTGCTGGCGAGTTCGATGTGCTGACCTGCATGGAAATGCTGGAGCATGTGCCGGACCCCGCCTCGATCATCGGGGCCGCGGCCAGACTGTTGAAACCGGGCGGGCAGGGGTTCTTTTCCACGCTAAACCGCACGCCGCTGGCGTTTGCCCTCGGTATCGTCGGGGCAGAGCACATCGCACGGCTCCTGCCCCGTGGCACGCACCGTTACGACCGCTTTATCAAACCTTCCGAGTTGAGTACATGGCTGCGTCATGCCGGTCTGGTGGTCGAGGACATCGTGGGGCTTCATTACAACCCGGTGACCCGCAGCGTGATGCTGGGCGGTAACGTGCAGGTCAATTACCTGTTGCATGCCTCGAAACCGCACGAATGAGCGTGATCAACGCGATGCTGTTCGACCTGGACGGCACCCTGGTGGATTCAGCCCCCGACATGGTCGCGGCGCTCAACCACCTGCGCGGCACGCTGGGACTTCACCCGCTGCCGGTGAACGAGGTGGGTCATGCCGTTACCCGCGGAGCGCCCGGCTTGCTGCGGGCCGGAATGCCGGAAACGGATGAAAAAACATTCGAATCTTGGAGGCTGAAGCTGCACGAGCACTACCTTGCCAGCGGGTTTCCACTCTCCAGGTTTTACGAAGGGGTCAGCGAACTGCTGGAAGCCCTTGATGTGGCGAACAAGCCCTGGGGCATCGTGACCAACAAGATCGAGTCACTGACCCACGCGTTTATCGGGACCACGGCCCTGGCTGGTCGCGCCACAAGCATCGTTTGCGGTGATACCCTGGAAAAGTCAAAACCCCACCCTGAACCGGTCCTGCTGGCCTGCGAGCAGATGGGCGTTGCCCCTGCCGAGGTGCTTTTTGTGGGGGACGACCAGCGTGACCTCGAGGCCGGAAAGGCGGCCGGAACCCAGACGGCGGCCGTGTTTTACGGTTATGGATCCGCCGGGCTAAATGGTTCCTTGCTGGCATCGAGTATTCCCGTGCATCGGCCATCAGACCTGCTGAACCTGCTGCAGTGAAGGAAGAAAACAACGACAGGCTGTTTTGCCGGGAACAGGTTTTGCGGACCGATCCTGCGTTTCGCATGTCCCATTTATTTGCCGAAAAGGCTTTCCAGGACCGGTTGCTGGCCCTGTACGCATTTTTCTCCGTCATTGAGCAGGTGTGTAGCTCGATGTCAGACCAATCGGTCGCCGAGAGAACGCTCG
The DNA here is from genome assembly GCA_036351055.1 of Lysobacterales bacterium. GTDB lineage: Bacteria > Pseudomonadota > Gammaproteobacteria > Xanthomonadales > SZUA-36 > JABDPF01. The sequence goes on along the minus strand of JAZBOH010000096.1, from coordinate 5,141 downwards.
CCTGGTGGCGGGTGGAAATGCAGGCCGGCGCGGGTACCCCATCCAGCCACCCGGTTTTGACGGAGCTCAGGCGAAGCGGCGCCGCGGACAACATGCCGTCCAGGCTGATCAAGAACCTGCTTGACGAGGCAGGGTATCGAATCGATGCTCCCGCCCCTGCGGGCGAGGCTGAACTTGAACAGTTGTGCTTGCGAACCGGGCGGCCCCTGGTAGAGCTGGAGCTGGCCGTTTGTGGTGTGGATGAAACCGACCCGGCTTCACTGGGGGGGCTCGTCGCGCGAAGGGGTTTTATGCAGCTGATACGTGAAAACCTGGCGCAAACCGGTGAACGCAGTTCCTGGTGGCTGCCCCTGGATCTGCTGGCCCGGCACGGACTGGCACGGGCTGATCTGTTTACTGCGGCAGCAGCGCATCCGGCTAAACTATTGATGACCGACATTCTGGGTATCAAAAGCTTTGAGAAACCGTCTTTCCTGGTAAAAAATTCAGATATATCAAATAAAAAACAGGGTGATAGGCATTTATTCGTCTATGACGCCCTGGCCAGGAGAAAGCTTAAATGCATGAACTCGAATTCGCCTGTTGATTACCCTGAGGAATTAGCCAAACTGGGGGTTGGGGATCTGCTGGCGTGTTGGAAAACGGCTCGACGTTTCAGTCTTTCGAAATGAAATCCGGGCCCTTTCCGGTCGTTTTTTCGTAAACGCCTTTTTCGACTTTCCGGTACTGGGTAAAGCCATGTTTCTCGATATTGGACTCGCTCAGTGACGGTCCGGCCGTGTTCAGGTTAGGTGCCGAAATCTTTCGAATGACCGGTGCTCCGCAGCGGGGACAGGACAACAATGCCGGGTCTTTCAACTTGCGCAGCAGGTCGAAACCGCCCTGGCAATAATCGCAGTGCTGTTCTCCCTCAGGCTGGTATTCGTAAATCGGCATGGCTGGATCCAAACTCCGTGGCGTGCGCGGTACCGAATTGTAACCTATTGCGGGCTGTTCTCAATTCAATCCCGGTACAAGACAGGTTAAACTGCCGCGGCAGGATCGAACCGTCGTCTGGAGTCTGATTGTGAAAAGCAAAACCGCCATTGTTACCGGGGCCGCGGGTAGCCTCGGGTCCGAACTGGCTCTGATGGCGGTGAACGCCGGTTGGAATGTCGTCATGCTGGACAGTAACAAAGCTGGCCTGGAACAGGCGTATGACCGCATTGCAGAGGGTGGTCCCGGTGTTGCCGCTCTTTATCCCATGGACCTGGCGGGCTCCAACCCCGAGTTATTCGAAGCATTGCTGGACACCGTGGAGAATGAATTTGCTGGCCTGGATGCCATCGTCCATTGTGCCGCACGGTTTGAGGGCCTGGCACCGGTGGAACATGTGCTGCCACAGGAATGGCTGATGCAAATGCAGGTTAACCTGAATGCCGCCTGGTTGCTCAGTGCCATGGCAATGCCCTTGCTGAGAATGTCGCCGGCTGGAAAGCTGGTCTTCTTGCTGGAGGATATGGACAAGGTTGAAGGCCCACTGTGGGGTGCCTACGGTGTGAGCAAGCATGCCTTGCGCGCCCTGGTTAACCAGCTGGCCGAGGAGTGTAAGGCGGGAACGATTGAAGTGAAAGGCGTTAACCCGGGGCCCATGCGCTCAAAGATCAGGGCCGCCGTTTACCACTCGGAAAACCCCGCGAAAACGCCTTCACCCGAACCCATTGCGTCGCGCATTACCGCATATCTTGACGGCAACGAGGCGTGGGGCGACGTGTTCATCGATCTGCGCGAAGCGCTTAAGTGCTGATGCGGCTTGCTTCCAGGCCGATCATGGCGCTTTTGGTTGTCGTTCCCCAGCGATAACCACCCAGTTCTCCCAGTTGCCGGATCACCCGGTGACAAGGAATGATCCACGACACCGGGTTACTGCCGACCGCGCGGCCCACGGCCCGGGACGCCCCCGGGGACCCGACCCGTTTTGCGATTTGTCCGTAAGTGGCGTTAGCGCCTTCCGGTATCGCCAGTAGAGCCTCCCAGACCTTCAGCTGGAAGGGACTGCCGCGCAGCCAAAGGGAGACCGGCTGTGTGCCGGCGCTTTCGAAAATGGTGTCCAGCCACTTCTGCGCTCCTTCCGGGTCCCCCCGAAAGTCGGCGTTCGAGAGCCGGGAAATCAATTCGTCAAGTACCTGTTCACGGCTCTTTTCGCCGCAGAAGCCCAGGAAATTGATGCCCCGGCCGCTCCATGAAACCAGCGCCTCGCCAAACGGGCAGGCACCAAAACCATAGCAAAGCTTAACGCCTTGACCACGCTTCTTGATTTCACCCGGCGTCAGGGCTTCCGTGGTGACCAGCAGGTCATGGAGCCGACCGGGCCCCGACAGTCCCGAAGAGATGGCCGCGTCGAGCACCGATTCGCCGGAGGCAAGCCGCTCCAGGGCAGCCTGCCGGGTGAGTGACTTGAGGAACTGCTTCGGGCTGACGCCGGCCCATTCCTGGAAAACCCGCTGCAAGTGGTGCGGGCTGACGCCGAGTTCCCGCGCCAACTCGCTCAACTCCGGCTGTTCAAGCCGGTTTTGGGCAATCCAGTCCAGTGCCCTGGCGACCAACTCGTAATGTGTGTTTCCGGTCATACGGGCATTTTAAGGTCGAATGGGTCTGGCGCCACCCGATTCTTGCGAAAGGCGTGAAAGTTATTTCATACTTGGCAAAAGAACATCAACTGGAGTAAGAAATGTCAGACGACCTGTTCCTCAAGATCATCGATCGTGAAATTCCCGCTGATATCGTTTATGAGACCGAAGACTTGCTGGCTTTCCGTGATATAGCCCCGAAGGCGCCGACACATATCCTGATCGTTCCCAAGGAGCATATCAGGACTGCCAACGACCTCGAACCGCAACACGCAGAGCTGGTAGGAAAAATGTTCCTCGTTGCCGCCGAACTGGCCGACCAGGAAGGCATTGCCGAAGACGGCTACCGCCTGGTAATGAACTGCAACCGGTCAGGCGGTCAGGTGATATTCCACATTCATCTTCATTTGATCGGAGGAAGGCAGATGGAGGGGATGGGGTAGGGGGTCTAGAATACTGTTTACGTAACTCGCTAAAAAAGCTCAAGTAATTTTTGCAAGCAAAAGAATCTATAAAAGGCCACGAATTATTAGTAAGGCCTAAGACTATTTTCATGACCTAAATCAACAAGGTGCCCCTGCTTTTTGCAGGGGCAAAATTACTCGTTGGACTTAGCAAATATTTTATATAAAGGTTAGTTAACGACCTCTATTTAAAATTACCTCGCAACTCGGGATTTCTTATATATGAGTCATTGAAACCGCGAGCGTTGCTGCTATTACACATTCCCGTGTCGCCTACGACTCGAATATTGTCGAAAGTCACGATCGGTACAGAGTTCTCGTCAATTATTGAAACTCCTGCAGTTTCACAACCCAGAATGACTTCCATGCTCATGCCGGTTCCGTCTGGAAGGGTGATTGAGATTGCTTCCGCACCAGTGCCTCCTCCGGTCACGAGAATAGATGACCCGGTCCCGCCACCAGTCACGAGAATGTCGGAGCCAGTGCCACCGCCGGTTACAAGAATGTCGGAGCCAGTGCCGCCGCCGGTTACGAGGATATCGGAGCCAGTGCCACCACCAGTAACCTGAGTGTTGGAGCCTGTTCCACCACCAGTAACCTGAGTGTTAGAGCCTGTTCCACCGCCAGTAACCTGAGTGTTAGAGCCTGTTCCACCGCCAGTAACTTGGACATGAGATCCGGTGCCACCACCGGTGACCTCAACCTTAGCTCCGGTTCCGCCACCAGTTACCTGTACCTTGGAGCCTGTTCCACCGCCAGTAACTTGTGTATCTGATCCTGTGCCTCCGCCAGTAACTTGAACCTTTGACCCAGTTCCACCACCTGTAACCTCGAGCTCTGAACCAGTTCCTCCGCCTGTCACATCAACGTTGTATCTCGGAGCCGTAAGGGCTATTTCGGTGAGTCTTAGGCTGGCATAAGAACCATTCAAGGATGAAACACCAGAAAATACACTTTCACCAATAATCCAGGACACAGCTACCGTGTCGTTATGGACGACAACCTGCAAAGATCCTGCAGGATCAACGGGTGCTGCCTGGATACTGGCGGCGCACGTCAGCGTAGCCAGCGTGCAGGCCAACAACCCGCGCCGGATACCTGTGCCAGATTTTTCAATACCAGTCCCGGATTTTTCAATCCCGGTGCCTGACTTTTCGATACCAGTCCCCGATTTTTCAATCCCGGTTCCTGATTTTTCGATCCCTGTACCACTTTTTTCAATTGTCCAACGAGACATAGTATTACTCCTTTTTCTTCAGGTTTTGGTCTCTCGCGGGCTTTATTGCCTTCTGCGATTGACCCGGCTGCTAAACGAGTACCTGAGAAGATTGTGAGTAACTAAATCCCCCTTCTACTCAACCTCCTCTTCCACAGGTTCATGGTCGCCCCACTGGTACCAACCGATACCGACTGTGATTTGACCAGGTTGCTTTGTCGGTTCCTCGAACTCTTCGAGTAACGACTCCCCTTCTTTAATTTGTTTGCCGAGAAGCTCACGAACACGTGTTCTAAATTCTTTATACCTTTCTGGACTCAAGCGGTAAGTCCATCTGCCTTGTTGAGGAACTCTAGTCGTTGAATCCGCTGACATGTTGTGAATTACAGCAGTGAGAACACGAGAGGCTTCAACTAGGCCGACCTCGGTTTGCTTTGCTCGATCATCAGATATTGGTGAATAGATCATTGACAGTAATTCGACCTTTTCAACATCTTCTTGGACGACACGAATATTGTCTGACTCAAGCAGTCTGCCAATCACAGTTTTTACTGTGATATTTCGACCAATTGACCGCAATACCAATGTTTGAAAAGTGCGCCCCTTACCTACAATTGGGAGACTCGCTGGTTTGCGAGTTTCTGTATCTAGGAAAAATGGATCGCTTGACCACATGTCTATGAGGGCGTGCTCTGGATTTACATTCTGATTCTGAATTGTGCTTTCAAGATTTTCAGCCATAAGGCTCGAAACAACCCTCGTATCCAATCCGGTCATCAAGGCGATAGCGCTCTTGGTGGGTTTGGAGCCTTCGCGCTCGAGTTTTTTCTGGGCTTCTTCGACGTAGATGGC
>JAZBOH010000095.1:0-43201 GCA_036351055.1 Lysobacterales bacterium | reverse complement strand
CAGGGCGTGGAAGCCTGCATGCTGGACCTCAACGGCGTGCGCCGTCTTCTGCCCATTCTCAATACGTCACCCGACATGACGCGGCCGGTATTCGGGGGTTTTCTGCAGCCACGCGGCGGCACCTGCCGCCACGACGCCGTCGCCTGGGGGTACGCACGCGCGGCCGACCGGCTGGGCGTCGACATCGTGCAAAACTGCGAAGTCACCAGAATTGAGCAGACCGGCGGCCGGGTCACCGGTGTCGAAACAAGCCGCGGCAAGGTGAGCGCGGACAGCATCGTACTGGCCGTCGCGGGTCATTCCAGTTCGTTGGCCCGCAAGGCCGGGATCGACCTGCCGATCAGCTGTTTCACGCTGCAGGCCATGGTGTCCGAACCCGTGGCGCCGCTGATCGACCTCGTGCTGGACGGCGCGGTCTATGTCAGCCAGTCGGACCGCGGGGAACTGGTCGTGGGGGGCGAAACGGACCTTTTCGCCTCCTACGCCCAGCGCGGCATGGCCGGTGCGGTCGAGCGCAACTTCGCGGCGCTGATCGACCTGTTCCCCTGCTTCAGCCGCCTGCGCTGGATGCGCCAGTGGTCCGGCATCGTGGATTACACGCCGGACCACAGCCCGCTCATGGGCACAACGCCGGTGGACGGTCTCTACATCACCGGCGGCTGGGGCAGTTACGGTTTCAAGGCCATTCCGGCCGGTGGGCTGACGATGGCCCACACCGTCGCCAACAATACAGCTCATCCCCTGATCGAGCCCTTCGCCCTGGACCGTTTCGAAACGGGCGCGCTGGTCGACGAAGGCGCATCGTCGGGCATGGACCTGGGAGCGCCCATCATATGATGCTGATCCACTGCCCCTGCTGCGGCCCGCGCAACCAGGAAGAATTCCTCTGCGGCGGACAGGCCCACATCAACCGCCCCGAAAATCCGGAATTGCTCTCCGACCGCGACTGGGCCCACTACCAGTTCGTGCGCGAAAACCCGAAGGGCCTGCACGCCGAACGGTGGATGCACCTGTACGGCTGCGGGCAATGGTTTAACGTGCTGCGCGACACGCGCACGCACGAAATCCAAGCCGTTTACGGGATCACCGAGGATGCGCCGGGAGTGAACCCATGAGCACGTTCGATGCCAGGCGCGACAACGGCGGGCGTATCGACCGCGAAAAAGTTCTCCGCTTTACATTCGACGGCCGGGACTACACGGGGTACGAAGGGGATACGCTCGCTTCGGCCCTGATCGCAAACGGCGTAATGCTCACGGCGCGAAGTTTCCGCTACCGCCGTCCGCGGGGCATCTTCAGCGCCGGCGCGGAGGAGTGCCACGCGATCGTTTCCGTGGGCAGCGGCGCATCGCTTACGCCCAACGTCCGGGCCACCGTCCAACCACTTTACGACGGCCTCGTCGCGCACAGCCAGCGGGACTGGCCGACGCTGAAGTGGGACCTCGGTGCTCTGAACGGATGGTTTTCCCGCTTTCTTCCGGTCGGTTTCTATTACAAGACCTTTATTTGGCCGCGCTGGAGCTGGTACGAAACATTCATACGCCGCGCAGCGGGAGGCGCACGGGCGCCTAGAGAAGCCGACCCTGATCGCTATGAAAAACGGAATGCGCACTGCGATCTGCTGGTGATCGGCGCAGGGCCCACCGGTCTGACGGTGGCACTCGCGGCCGCCCGATCCGGGCTCCGGATCATCGTGGTGGATGATCAGACCGAGGCCGGCGGCTCGCTGCTATGGAGTGATGCACTGATTGAACGGCGCCAGGGCACTTACTGGGCGCGCAAAATGGTCCAGCGCCTGGCGGCGGAGGAGCACATCACGGTCCTGCACCGGACGTCAGTGGCTGCCGCCTGGGACCATGGTTACTTCACGGCCGTGCAGGACACCGGTGGATCGCAACCCGCACAGGTGCTGTGGAAGATCCGCAGCCGGCACACGATCCTGGCCGGCGGGGCGATCGAGCAGCCCATGGTTTTTACCGACAATGACCGGCCGGGCATCATGCTGGCCGATTCGGCGCGACAGTACGTCAACCGCTACGCAGCCCGGCCGGGCAGCTCAGCTGTATTTTTCACCAACAATGACAGCGCCTACCGGGCCGCCATTGACCTCCAGGAAAGCGGCGTTCGGGTTAAAGCGATCGCCGACACCCGCACGACGCCGCCAGCCAAAGCGGCTCGAAGGGCCCGCGAACGGGGTATCGATGTCCTGGCCGGCCACGAAGTCGCAGCAACACGCGGTTATTGGCGGCTGAAAGAAGTCACATTGCGGCCGATCGACACCAACCGTGGCGCAGCATCCGGCCCGGTACGGGTCTCCACCGATCTGCTCTGCGTTTCCGGAGGCTGGAACCCAACGCTGCACCTCTATTCCCAGGCGGGCGGCGAACTGAGATACGATGAAAAGACCGCCAGCTTCATCCCTGCCCATATCGATCCAGGGCGTGGATGTACGGTCTTTCCCGCCGGGGCGGCCAACGGCGCATTCGAATTGTCTGCCTGCCTGCTCGAAGGCCATGAGGCAGGACTGGACGCCGTCGAGCGACTGACCGGCACGCGACCCGAGGGCACACTGGCGCCGTCAACGACGCATGAAGAACCCTATTCCATTCAGCCCGGGGCAACGGGCGCGCCCGCATCGAAAGGCAGGCAGTGGATAGACTACCTGCACGACGTGACACGAGACTCCATTACCGTCGCCGCACGCGAGGGCTACCGTTCCGTCGAGCACCTCAAGCGCTACACGACAACCAGCATGTCCCTCGACCAGGGCAAGACGGCCAACCCGAATGCCATTGCCGCCCTGGCCGAAGCCAGTGACCGTTCGCCGGGAGCAGTGGGCACAACCCGGTTCCGGCCGCCATTCCAGCCTGTAACACTGGGTGCACTGGCCGGCCGCGAAACCGGCTCCCGGGCCTGGCCGACCCGTCGCCTCCCGCTGCACGACTGGCACGTTCAATCCGGGGGTGTGATGGAGGACCACAGCGGCTGGCTGCGTGCGGCTTACTACCCCCGCGAAGGCGAAAACGAGGAACAGTCCATCCGTCGGGAGGCCCTTGCCGCCCGCAACGCGGCAGCGCTTTTCGACAGCTCCTCGCTGGGGAAGATCGAAGTTCGCGGACCGGACGCGGCGCGATTCCTCAACCGCATCTACATCAACAACGTGGAAACGCTGAAAACGGGTCGCGTTCGCTACGGGATGATGCTCGATGAAAACGGCGTCATCGTCGATGACGGCGTTTTCGCCCGGCTGGAGGACGACCTGTTCCTCGTTTCCGCTTCCAGCGCCGGCACGGCGGACGTTGTCATCGCGCTCGAGGAGTGGCTGCAGACGGAATGGACGGATCTGGACGTATTGGTCCACAACGCGACGACGCAGTGGGCGACGCTCACGGTCAGCGGACCGTGCGCGAGAAAGGTTCTGAGCTCAGTGCTGCCGAATGAAGATCTCTCTGCGGAGACGTTCCCGCATATGTCCGTGCGCACCGGCGTGCACGAAAACATGGCGTACCGCCTGATGCGCGTGAGTTTTACGGGCGAGACGTCGTTCGAACTGGGCGTACCCGCCGGTGATGCCCGGTCCACGTGGCAGCGGCTGCTCGACGCCGGCGCCGCGTTCGGGATCACGCCCCTCGGCATGGAGGCTCTCGACGTGCTGCGAACCGAGAAAGGCTACCTCGAAGTCGGCGTGGATACGGACATCTCCACCAACCCCCTGGACGTGGGCTGGGCCGTTCCCATCTCGAAAAAGCAGGCGGATTTCATCGGCAAGCGCTCCCTGGAACGCAAAAACGACCTGCGCACGGACCGCCTGCAACTGGTCGGCCTGGAACCCCGCGACCGGAACGGCTTCGTTCCTGTCGGTTCGCAGATCGTCGATACGCAGAGGGCTCAGGCCGAAGGGCACGTCACCTCGAGTTGTATCAGCCCGACCCTGGAACGCTCCATCTGCATGGCGATGCTGAAATCGGGCCATGCACGGCTGGGCGAGGAGGTCATCATCGACGTGGAGGGGCGGCAGGCAGCCGCGAAGGTCGTTCCGCTGACGTTTTTCGATCCCGAGGGCGTGCGGCTGAATGCATGAACTGATGGTTGTGATGAAACGATGACGAATGAAAACCCGACAGGACAGGAAAACACGGCACAGTCGGTCTTCGAGTTTCTCGAGGCAAACGAAATCACCTTCGAGCGGTGCGACCACCCGGCCGTGTACACCTGCGAGGAAGCCGACCGGATCGTGCCTGACCTGCCGGGCACCCGGACCAAGAACCTGTTTCTGCGCGACCGCAAAGGCCGCCGCCACTTCCTGGCGATCGTCCGGCCCGAGCAGAAGATCGACCTCAAGGCGCTCGCGGATCAACTGGCAGTGGACCGCCTGAGCATGGCGTCGCCGGAACGGCTCGAGAAGCACCTCGGCGTCAGCCCCGGCGCCGTCAGCCTGCTGGCCCTGCTGCACGACACCGCGGGGTCCGTCGAGGTGTTGGTGGAGCGGACGGTATGGGCGGCCAGCCACCTGCTGATCCATCCCATGGTCAACACATCGACCCTCGTCCTGGCGCACGAGGAAGTACAGCGGATACTCGAAATCACGGGACACGAAGCCTCGGTGATCACCGTGCCGGAACGCATGGCAAAAAGTGGCCCCACCGTACACTCAGAAAGGAAGGTAAACGAATGAACACGACAATCGAAACACGACCCCGGGACCGACACCTGGAGCGCCTGCAGGACACCGGGCTCTACCGCGAGTCGTCTTACATCGACGGTGAATGGCACGCCGGCGAGAACGGCGAAACAATGGATGTCACCAATCCAGCCGACGGGGCGCTGGTCGGTACCGTCGCCAGCGTTTCGAAGGAACAGAGTAAAGCTGCAGTTGAAGCGGCTCATCGCGCATTTACAGACTGGGCGATGCGCCTGCCCCAGGAGCGATCCGTCATTTTGCACCGCTGGTACGAGTTGATGATGCAGCACCGGGACGACCTTGCCCTGCTGATGACGCTGGAACAGGGAAAACCCCTGTCCGAGTCGCTGGGAGAAATCAGCTACGCCGCTTCCTTTATCGAGTTTTACGCGGAAGAGGCCAAGCGGCCAAACATCGAGGGCGTCACCTCCCACCTGCCCGACGCGGAAATGGAGGTCTGGCGTGAGCCCATGGGCGTCGCGGGGTTGATCACGCCGTGGAATTTCCCGTCCGCGATGCTGACCCGCAAGGCCGGTGCGGCCCTCGCGGCAGGATGCACGGTGGTCGCCCACCCGTCTCATGAAACCCCGTTTTCAGCAACCGCGTTGGCCGAACTGGGTGAACGTGCAGGTTTGCCGCGAGGCGTGTTCAACGTGCTCACCGGGCGCGCCAGGACCATCGTCGTTCCCTGGATGGAAATGCCGCAGGTGCGCGTGATTTCGTTCACGGGCTCGACCGAGGTCGGCCGCATCCTCTATCGCCAGGGCGCCGATACGGTCAAGCGCCTTGTCATGGAGCTCGGGGGGCACGCGCCATTCCTGGCTTTTGCCGATGCGGACCTCGATCGTGTCATCGAATGCGCCATTTCGGCCAAGTTTGCTACGTCCGGACAGGACTGCCTGGCAGCCAACCGTATTTTCGTCGAGCGGCCCATTTACGAGGAGTTCTGCAAGCGGTTCGCCGAGGCGGTGTCGAAATTCAGTGTCGGCCCGGGCATCGACGACCCTGTGATCGGACCGCTGATGTCCGAGAGTGCGGTCGCCAAGCAGGAAAGCCACGTCGAGGACGCGGTACGCCGCGGCGCCCGCGTGCTGACGGGCGGCGAGCGGCATGCGGCCGGGCCGTTGTTCTTCCAGCCGACGATATTGGCCGACGTTCCGGACGATGCCCTCATCCTCGAGGAAGAAACCTTCGGCCCCGTCGCCGCCATTGCGCCCTTCGACTCCGAAGCCGAGGCGCTGCGCCGTGCGAACGATACCGAGTACGGCCTGATCGCATACGTTCACACCACCGACGCCCGGCGCGTGTACCGTCTGACCCGGGCCCTGCAGTACGGCATGGTCGCCGTGAACCGGACCAAGGTGACCGGTGCCCCCATCCCGTTCGGCGGCGTAAAACAATCCGGTATCGGGCGGGAGGGCGCGCGGCTCGGAATGGAAGCTTATACCGAGATCAAGTACGTCTGCCGTGACTACGCCTGACCTTCGCGCAGGAAACGGACCTCTTAACATCAATTCGGGAAGCCAAGTGAACAAACTCAATCAGATCGAACAAATCGACCGGCAGTACTTCTTCCACCCATCGACTCACCTGGCCGGGTTCGCCCGGGGTGATGTCCCGAACCGGGTTGTCACCGGGGGTAAGGGCGTTTTTATCGACGACCTCGCGGGCAATCACCTGCTGGATGCTTTTGCCGGGCTGTACTGCGTGAACGTTGGATACGGCTGCCAACCCGTCATCGACGCCATCTCCGAGCAGGCAGGCAAGCTGGCCTACTACCACGCCTACATGGGGCACGGCAGCGAAGCGGCCATCACCCTTTCGAAGATGGTGCTGGACCGCGCGCCCGACCACATGGCGCGTGTCTATTTCGGTCTCTCGGGCTCGGACGCCAACGAGACCAACGTCAAGATCACCTGGTACTACAACAATATCCTGGGACGCCCCGAGAAAAAGAAGATCATTTCGCGCTGGCGCGGCTACCACGGGTCCAGCCTGATGAGCGGTTCGCTGACCGGACTCGAACTGTTTCACAGGAAGTTCGACCTGCCGCTTGAACAGGTGATCCACACAGAAGCACCCTACTACTACCGCCGCGCCGACAGCGACATGAGCGAAGGAGCGTTTTCGGCGTTCTGTGCAGCGGAACTCGAAAAATTGATCCTGGCCCACGGTCCGGACACGATCGCGGCCTTTATCGGCGAGCCTGCCCTCGGAACGGGCGGACTGGTGCCGCCGCCAAAAGGCTATTGGAAAGCCATCCAGGCAGTGCTGAAAAAGTACGACATCCTGCTGATCGCCGACGAGGTCGTGACCGGCTTCGGCCGCCTCGGTTCCATGTTCGGCTCGGATCACTACGGCATCGAACCGGATCTCATCACGATCGCCAAGGGCCTGACCTCTGCCTACGCCCCGCTCTCCGGATCCATTGTCTCCGAACGAGTCTGGAAGGTGCTGGAGCAGGGTACGGACGAGTACGGAGTCTTCGGCCACGGCTGGACCTACTCCGCGCACCCGATCGGGGCCGCGGCCGGTATCGCCAACCTCAAGGTGATCGACGAACTGGGCCTGATCGACAATGCCGGACGCGTGGGGGCGTACTTCAAGAGTGCTCTGCAGGCGGCCGTCAGCGATCACCCCAGCGTCGGCGAAGTCCGGGGCGAGGGTTTGTTGCTGGCGGTCGAATTCGTCGCGGACAAGGCGGCGCGCAGGCTATACGATCCGCAGGGCCAGGCAGGTGCACGCGTCGCAGCCGCCCTGCTCGAGCAGGGCGTGATCGGCCGCGCCATGCCGCAGGGTGACATTCTTGGACTTGCTCCACCCTTGTGCCTGACGACCGCTGAAGCAGACATCATCGTCGAAGCGGTGACCCGGGCCGTTGAAATCGGGCTATCCTGAAGAAGGTTCGGTGTCCTCAGAATATATCGCTTGGAATGGAGACTACGACATGATCGTCAGCCAAATCGACATCTACCGGCTCAACGTTGAACTGACGCGACCCACCGTCGTACCCATCGGTGTTCTCGACGCCGCACGCAACGTCATCATCCGTATCACGACGGACTGCGGGCTGCAGGGTTGGGGTGAGGCCAGCCCCTTCGCACCGATCACCGGCGACACGCAGGACTCGAACTTCGTCACGGCCCGGCTGCTGGGAAAACTACTGCTGAACAAAGACCCGCTCGCGCTCGAGGAGCGCCTGAGGGAGATCAACGCGGCAACCGTCGGCGAGAGTTCGTTGCGCTCGGCCTTCGACATGGCGCTGTACGATATCGTGGCGCAAACGGCCGGACTGCCGCTTTACCGGTTTCTGGGCGGTGAACGCCGGACGCTGATTACCGACAAAACCATCGGAATGAAGCCGACGGTCGATGAGACCCTTGAGGAGCTTGACGAGATCCTGGATATGGGCTTCACCGAGGTCAAGATGAAGGTCGGGCGCAGCGGTCTGCGGGACCTCGAACACGTAGCCGCCGTGCGCGAACGGGGTGGGCCGGACCTGCCGATCCGTGTCGACTCCAACCAGGGCTGGGACTACCCGACCGCGGTCGCCAATCTGAACGCCATGCAGACCCTCGGCGTACAGTACTCCGAACAACCGCTGGCGCACTGGGATCATGAAAACCTGAAACGGCTGCGCCGAAAAGTCACCATCCCCCTGTGCGCCGACGAATCCGTCTTCGACGACCGGGACGCGTTCAAGCTGCTGTCGGAAGGCGCTGTGGACTACCTGAACATCAAGCTGGGCAAGTCCGGCGGCATCAACACCGCGCTCAGGATCGAGGCCATCGCGCGCAGCGCGGGCAGCAAATGCATGCTGGGCTGCTTTGCCGAATCGCGCCTGGGCCTGACCGCGGCGGCCCACCTGGCCTGCGCGCGGCCCAATATCCATTTTCTCGACCTGGATTCGGCCTTCATACTGAAGCAGGATCCGGTGGAAGGAGGAATCCAATACGATGCCCAGATCGCCAGTAAAATCGAGTTGCCCGACGAGCCCGGAATCGGCGCACGCATCAGCGAGCGGTTCCTGGAAAGCGCGGAGCATGTTCGGCTTTCCTGACATTTCCTTGGCGGCACATCGCCTGGCATGGGGACGACCGTGATTCTTCCCGAACGTAACGGCAAACTCCTGGACTCCGTTACCGGCGCCATCGGTTGGACGCCGCTCGTAGCCCTGGACCGCCTGACCGAGGACCTGGACGGCCGAATCGTTGCCAAGCTCGAAATGCTGAACCCGGGCTTTTCCAAGAAGGACCGGGCGGCACTGCGAATCATCGACGAAGCGGAACGCCGCGGCGACATCCAGCCCGGCGACACGGTGGTTGAACTGACAAGCGGAAACATGGGCACGGGGCTGGCGATCGTGTGCGTCGTGCGCGACTACCGTTTCGTCGCGGTCATGTCGAAGGGAAATTCTTCAGAACGGGCCCGCATGATGCGGGCGCTCGGCGCCGAGGTCGTCCTCGTCGACCAGTTGCCCGACTCGATTCCGGGCGAAGTCAGCGGCGGCGACCTCGAGCTGGTCGAACAGGAGACGCAGCGCATTGTGAAGGAACGGGACGCGTTTCGCGCGGACCAGTTCGAACTGCTGGGCAACCGGCACGCTCACCACGACGGGACCGCGGCCGAAATCTGGCAGCAAAGCCGGGGCGCCGTGACGGCATTTTGCGATTTTGTCGGCTCCGGCGGCACCTTTGCGGGCTGTGCCAGCTACCTTCGTGAACAGAACCGGGGAATCCGGTGCTATGTCGTGGAGCCCGAAGGCGCGGCCGTGCTGGCCGGCGAGTCCATTACGCGGCCGCAGCACCCTATCCAGGGCGGCGGATACGTCCGCCCTGAGCTGAGTCAGATGGACGAGTCGCGCCCCGACGGCTACCTCACGGTCACGCACGAAGAGGCTATCGAAATGACACGGCGGCTCGCCCGTCGCGAAGGCATATTTGCGGGATTCTCCTCGGGCGCAAACGTCGCCGCGGCAATGCAACTCCTGCGCGGCAAAGAGGCGGGGGGCACGATTGCCGTGGTCATTTGTGACGCGGGACTGAAGTACCTGAGCACGACGCTTTGGCCATGAACAATTTTTCTTTCACCTTATGACGGATCCCGGCTTCCACCGGAGGGACGGGACCGAAATTCTTTTTCAATGAAAGGTTAACCTGATGTCGTTAGACAACATCACCTACCAGGACATTGCCACCATCACCGGCGGAACACTGGCCGACATCAAGCCGGAACAGCGTGAAGGCGCCCTGCGCGGCGCCGAGTTACTGGCTCGCAGCCTGCAGCTCGAAGGTGTGGATGTTGTGTTCGGTTACCCGGGCGGCGCCAACTTGGAGATCTTCGACGTGCTGCGCGACTACGGCATCCATTGCGTGCGCGTGGAGCACGAACAGGGCGCGGCCCATGCCGCTCAAGGCTATGCCCGGGCTTCCGGCAAGGTCGGCGTGTGCCTGGCGACCTCGGGTCCCGGCGCCACCAACCTGGTGACCGGTATCGCGGACGCCAACAGCGACTCGGTGCCCATCGTGGCCATCACCGGCAACGTGCCCAGCAAGCTGCTGGGAAAGAACGCCTTCCAGGAAGTAGACATCGTCTCCATCGTCGAGCCCATCACCAAGCGGGCGTACCTGGTCGATCGTGTAAGCCGCGTTCCGGCAGCGGTGCGGCTGGCCTTCTGGCATGCACTGAACAACCGCCCGGGACCGGTTCTCATCGACCTGCCGAAGGATATCCAGCAGCACTACCCACGCGACCCCGACGGTAACTACGCCGAGCCGCGCATGCCGGCGGTGATCGAGCTGCCCGAACCGATCGTGGGGGAGATGCACCCGGATCAGCTCGAGGAGTGCCTGCGCCTGGTCGACCTGTCGCGACGCCCCATCCTGTACGTGGGCGGCGGCATCGTGTCCGCCGGGGCCGAGGAAGAATTGCTGGCCTTTGCCGAGCGCCTTGGCGCGCCGGTGGTGACCACCATCATGGGCCTGGGGGCATTTCCACCCGGCCACGAGCTTTGCCTGGATGTACTCGGCATGCACGGCGCACAGTACGCCAATATCGCCATCAACGAGGCCGATCTCGTCATCGCATTGGGTGTTCGCTTCGACGACCGGGTGACCGGCAACGTGGATGCATTCATCAAACATGCCCGAACCATTCATATCGACGTCGATCGGCGCGAACTGAACAAGAACAAGACTGTCACCTTACCCATTTGTGCGGACGTCAAGGCGGCACTGAAGCAACTGATGCAGGTCCCGAAGGATGGGTTCGGTCAGTGGTGCGTCTACTGCACCGAGCTGAAGATCCAATTTCCGTACCCGGTAGCGGAGACGAAAGGTATCAGTCCGCAGAAAGCGATCGGACTGTTGAGCGAGATGACACAAGGGGAAGCCATCGTCAGCCTGGGGGTGGGCCAGCACCAGATGTGGGCGATGCAGCATTACCGTTCCGTGAAAACCCGCTCCTTCCTGTCCAGTTCGGGATTCGGAACGATGG
This sequence comes from Lysobacterales bacterium, assembly GCA_036351055.1. Lineage (GTDB taxonomy): Bacteria > Pseudomonadota > Gammaproteobacteria > Xanthomonadales > SZUA-36 > JABDPF01. Next base: position 32,025 of record JAZBOH010000095.1, on the reverse strand, counting down.
GCTACGGCCTGCCGGCGGCGATCGGGGCCAAGGTGGCGCACCCCGAGAGAACCGTGATCGATATCGACGGCGACGGCAGCCTGAACATGACCATCCATGAGTTGAGCACCTGCCACCGCTACGGCATCGGGGTGAAGGTGGTGGTGATCAACAACCAGTGGCTGGGCATGGTGCGTCAGTGGCAGGACATGATTTACGACGGCCACCGGGCCGGGTCGGACCTGTCGGATCCGTTCATGGAAGTAAAACCGGAAGGTGACCGGGGTGTGTATCCCGACTTCCTGGCGATCGCGCAAGGTTATGGTGTGAAGGCCGAACGGGTTTTAAACCCAGACGATCTGCAGGCAGCTTACGAGCGGCTATTGGCCGACCCGGATGAACCCTACCTGCTGGACGTAATCGTCGAGCGGGAAGCCAACGTGTACCCGATGATTCCGGCAGGAGGGTCTTACCTGGATTCGGTCAACGATGATGACGACCTGAGGCGAGGTGACCTGTCTTCGCAGGGATCCAATATCTGAAGCCGACCTGATCGCCGCTTCGGGCTACGGCTAGTCCCGATCCTCGAAAAGTCCCGGCATCGACAGCTACCGCTTCAAGGATTCGACGATCAATCAGAAAAAGGGAGGAAAAAGCGTAAAAACCGATCCGATTTAAGCCATAATTAGGCTTTCTGGGTGGGGCAATTTTCGATGCAAAACCCGGGGCAGTTTTGGATGCAAATTAACATACAGGGCCACATCTGGCTCAGCGTTGCCCAGATCAACGTCGAGGAATGGTGATGTGCTAGTGGTGATCATGGAATTATCGGTATTAGATTAATAGCTTGGTTAAATTTTTTGAGAAGACATCACTTGCAAAACGTTAATTCCCCAGCTTTGTGACATCTAACCTTTTCGCCACCGATAGTCCCATGTGAGAAGTCGCCAAAATTGTACATTTTTACTTTCTTATTATCGAAAGTTCCAAATGTTTGATTGCCAACATTCCAAGTGCGGAGTTCATGATTACCACCAACATTGATGGTTTGGTTTCCAACACGCATGGTTTGGATTATCTGATTAGATTGTTGGGGAGTGAAATGAGTCGGTTGTGGCGTGAAACGAGTCGGTTGTGGAGTGTATGGTTTGAACTGCGAGTTTGACTGGTTGATACCGTGGCCAATTTGACTTACTACACCTAATGCTTTCTTAAAAAAGTTTGACCACTTAGCTTTTCTGGCAGTTTTAGCAACTTGTCGGCTTTGCTGAGTATTACTGCGATGATTGGGGGTAGCAGCATTTTGTTGGGCCTTTTTAATAGAACTGTAGCTATGGGCGGTATTAACAACCTTTCCATTCTGCTGATTAATGTGGTTGCTTTTTGATGGAGAGTTCCAGTTCGTACTTCTAAATGCTGACTGTAAACTCTGAGTTTGATTCCGCGACCTGGTGGGAGCAACAATAATACGTGAAGTTTTGTGAGTACTATTCGCACCTAAATATTTTGAATTTAATTGGTGGGAATTTATACGCCCATTTTGCTGCTTGACGATGTTTGGTTGTTTGTTCTTCTCACTCCTACTTTGAGCGTGTTCTTTTTCGGAAATCGCCGCCAACTCTCCACTATTTCTCAAAAGCGCTTCTTTTTGCGCTTCGGTAAGGTATTGGCCACCTTGTACTGGAATGGCAAATAGAATGGATGTCAAAAAAACTAGGGTGATGAGAGCTTTCATCATCCGTTCCCCTTTAAACTGATTTTTTAAAATACAGGTCACAAAGCGGCGTGCAGTGATACAAATCAATATCGAAGTAAAAAGCAGTCTGAAATTTGGGGGAAAGCTGGGGTTTTCGACAAGTCTAGGTGAGGCATACCCCCGCAACAATTCCGACTGACCGGTGAGAGCATGGACGCAGTGACAGCGAGGAGCCTGCGGGAACGACCACCTAGGCCATATCTCAGCAAAGTGGTACCCTTGCCCCAGTTCGGCATTTCGACCGCCAGAATCCCGCTAAACAGGCCTTTAGTCCTGGCCGGTAAACTGGTATCGGGCAATTTACAAAGGACACCATAGATGTTGTGCAATTACCGATCCAAAACTGGTGGCGAGGCATGCTACCACTACTACGATTCCTTGTGATTAAACCTATCCAATGGCTTGGATATTTCATTGTGGGTTCATTGGTGGTAACAAAAAGCCCTGCCTATAAATAAGCAGGGCTTTTCAACACCTTACGGTAGGAATTGGCGGAGAGAGAGGGATTCGAACCCTCGATACGCTATTAACGTATACACACTTTCCAGGCGTGCTCCTTCAGCCACTCGGACACCTCTCCGGAAATCTTTGTGTCTTCTTTCGAAGGGCGGCAATTTTAGGTTATGCGAAGCCGATTATCAATGGAATTCCGTTGCTTAGTTGAGTTGTCGCTGGCAGAGTTAAGGGATGTTCATCGATACAGGCTGTAGGTAAACCATGCCCTCGACACAATCCCGGATCTTACTGACCGTAGCCCTGCTCGTGCTCTTGATGGGCTGCGTTTCCGCCCCGCCCCCTGTTCCGCAGAACCTAAAGGCCGAAACCGATGACCTGGCGATGGTCTCGGACTGGGCCATTCGAATGGCGGATGACCACGGCACACAAGCCGTCCTGGTCGTTTTTGATATCGACAATACCCTGCTGGCGATGGAACAGGGCCTCGGCTCTGACCAGTGGTATTACTGGCAGAAGCACCTCGGCGAACAGGATCCATGCAGCCCGCAGCTGGTCGCTGACCGATTCCAGGTGCAAGGCGCGGTGTTTTACGCCAGCGCAATGCGAGCTACCCAGCCGGATGCCGGCAAACAGGTCGATCGTATTCAGGACAAGGGCATCAGGGCCATCGCGGTCACTTCCCGCGGCAGCGACTACCGCCTGCAGACTTTTCGCGAACTGCGCCGCCAGGACATCAGTTTCTGGCCGACGGCCATCCCGCCACAACGCGGCTGGCCCGAACCGTTTGTACCGGCAGGAGGCTCCAGGCCCGCGATCTACGAAGACGGTGTGTTCCTCACAGCGGGCCAGCACAAGGGCGAGATGCTGAGAGCCCTGCTGGACAAAACCGGCGTTGAATACCCATCAATCATCGTGATGACCGACGACAAGGCGGAAAACCTGGAGGCCGTGATGGAGACGTTCACCGGTACCGGCACCTGGGTGCACGCCTGGCGGTATACCCGCGAGGATGCCAACGTGGCCGCATTCGATGGCGCTGAGGCGGCATCACAGTGGGATACGCTTAGGCCAGCGCTGGAGGTTATCGAACAAGTGCTGGGGCCGGACAACTACTCACTGCCCGAAAAGACCCTCAACAAGAACTGCAACCCCAAGTAGAAAAAGGTACCGGATACATTTTCCCGAAAACCAGAAAAAGGTACCGGATACATTTAGTTGGGAATTTGCACGCAGTTCCAACGAATTTTGGCCATTTTTCCCTGAAAAATGTATCCGGCCCCATTTATTTTGGGGCGTGATTTTGGCGAAAAATGTATCCGGCCCCTTTTAACAGATCCGGGGGAGTGGGTCTTCTTCGAGGTCGTCGAGGATGCGTTCACCGGAGAGTTCGGTTTCGAGGACGATGCGGGCGGCGCCCTGTTCGATGGTTCCGATGATGGCGGCGCCCTCGCCGGAGGGCAGTTTTTGCCACTCGGCCAGCAGGGGTCCGGCTTCTTCGGCTGCCACGATGGCGATACAGCGGCCTTCACAGGCCAGGTAGTAGGGGTCGTAGCCCAGCATTTCACAGACCATTTTCACGGAATCGCGCACCGGGACGTCGGTTTCGCGCAGGCGCACGGTCATGCCGGCCTGGTGGGCGATTTCGTAGCTCACCCCGGCCAGGCCGGCGCGCGTGGGGTCGCGCATAAAGCGTAAACCGCCAAACCTCATGGCGGTTTTGGCCAGGTCGATCACGTTGCCGCAGTCGGACAACACATTACCGCTGATCTGGAAATCCTGTCGCGCCAGCATCACGCAGATACCGTGGTCCCCGATGGGGCCGCTGGCCAGGATGCAGTCTCCGGCCTGGATGAGGTCCATGCCCAGTGCAACGCCCTTTGCACGCACGCCGACACCCGTGGTCGCCAGGTACAAGCCCCCGCCCTCGCCGCGCGGCAAAACCTTGGTATCGCCGGCAACGACTTTTACGCCGGCCAGGCGCGCCGCCGCGGCCAGGCTGGCCACGATACGTTCCAGCGTGGCGATTTCCAGCCCCTCCTCGATAAAGGCGTTCAGCGAAAGGTATTTCGGCGCGGCGCCAGAAACGGCCAGGTCATTGACCGTGCCGTTGACCGCCAGTGAACCGATATCGCCGCCTGGAAACTCCAGTGGCTGCACGATAAAACCGTCGGTGGTCATAAACACCTCGCCTGCGTCCAGGCTGATCGGTGCGGCGTCCAGCGTGACATCCAGCGCATCCGCCTGCGCCGGGTCCGACAGGTGACGGGCAAAGATTTCCGCGATCAGTTCGCGCATGTAGCGGCCGCCGTTTCCGTGGGCCAGGCTGATGTGTTTGTCTTCCATTTACGTCGCTCCTACGGGGTCTGGCCCTGCAAGGCCAAAGCCTCGATTACCTGCCCGTAACACAGGCCGCCGTCATTGGCCGGCACCGCCTGGTGCAGGCGCACGTCGATTCCTTTTTCATCCAGTAATTCCACCACCCTTTCGCTCAAGAAACGGTTCTGGAACACGCCGCCACTCAGGCCAATGGCATCAAACGGGTGCTTGACCCGCACCTCCAGCGCCTGGTCGACCAGCGCACGGGCCATGGACTCGTGGAATATACCCGCCCGCTCTGCAACCGGGATCGCAGGGTCCGAAAGCACGGGCAACAGCGGCGCCCAGTCGGAGCGCCATACGCCGTGCCCGTCGCAACTCAGTGGCAGGCGCACGGCGGAACCGCCTTTTTGGGCGGCCTGTTCCAGCTCCATCGGCCCCTGGCCCTCGAAACTGGATAGGTTGCGGCCGAGGACCAGGGCCGCTGCGGCGTCGAAGATACGGCCCACGGCGGAGGACTGGAAAGTGTTAATGCCGTTTTTCCAGGCCTGTTGGGCAAGCAGGAGCGGCTCCAGCGGCGATTCCGTTTCACCGGGGAAAGCAGTCGCGGCTAAAGCTGTCCGCACGTCCAGGTCCTCGGCCCACAATAGGGCGGCCGCCGAGCGCCAGGGTTCCCGGCCGGCCTTGTCGCCGCCGACCAGTTTGAACGGACGGAAACTCGCTACCCGTTTCCAGCTGCCGGGGCTTCCCGCCAGGGCCTCGCCACCCCACAGCGTGCCGTCGCTGCCGTAGCCGACACCGTCCCAGGCAAAAATCAGCCAGTTGTCGATGTCCGGGTGCTCCCCCGCCAGCGACGAGGCATGCGCCGCGTGATGCTGTACCCGAACGACCGGCAATCCCTGTTTTTCAGCCCAGCGCGTACTTGAATAAGCGGGATGCAGGTCACATGCAATTAGTTGTGATTTAACATCATATAGAAGCTGTATATCATTAATTACTTTATTAAATATATCGTTACTTCGTGGACTATCCAGGTCGCCGATATGCGGTGAGATCACCACCCGGCCGTCCCAGGCCAATGCGACCGTGTTTTTCATATGGCCGCCCGTCGCCAGCAGGGCCTGGCGCAATTTCCCGGGCAAAACACGTTCCAGCGGCGCGATACCGCGGCCCAGGCGAATGGCCCGCGCCTTTCCGTCAACCGTGCGGACCACCGGGTCGTCGGCCGGTCGCACGATGGGGCGGTCGTGGTGCAGGAACGCATCGGCCACGCCGGCCAGGCGTTGCTCGCACTCGGCGTTGTCCGTGATCACCGGCTCGCCGCTGACGTTGCCCGAGGTCGCAACGAGGGGGCGGCCAAACTCGCCCAGCAACTCGTGGTGCAACGGACTGTAAGGCAGAAAGGCGCCGAGTTCGTGCAGGCCTGGGGCCAGGTGGGGGCTGAGGGCGTTTGTAGGAGCGGCTTCAGCCGCGAATGGTCTACCGTCTTGCAAGTCATCGCGGCTGAAGCCGCTCCTACAAGGGGCCAGTACAATGGGGCGAGCCGGGTCCAACAGAGCCCTTGCGGTCACATCATCCAAATCCAGTTCCGCCCGCACGGCATCCAGTCCATCCTCCCCTGCCAGCGGAAACATCACCGCCAGCGGCTTATGCGGGCGCCGCTTGCGTTGGCGCAGGGTTCGTACCGCCTCGTCGTTGGCCGCGTCGCACACCAGGTGGTAGCCGCCAACGCCTTTTATGGCGAGAATTTGGCCTCTATTCAGGGCTTCAATGGCTTGTTGCAGTGGATCTGCCTGTGGGAGCGGCTTTAGCCGCGATTGATCCTGGCTCCTGGGCGTCGTCGCGGCTGAAGCCGCTCTCACAATGCCACTACTTCTATCGGCAAGCACAAACTCCAGTTGCGGCCCGCACACCGGGCAGGCCAACGGCTGGGCGTGGAAGCGGCGGTCGGCGGGATTTTGGTACTCTGCCCGGCAATCGTCGCACAGGGGAAAACCGGCCATCGAGGTATTGGGCCGGTCGTAAGGCATCGCCGTGATGATGGTGTAGCGCGGCCCGCACTGGGTGCAGTTGATAAAGGGATAGGCAAAGCGACGCTCTTCGGGCCCGGTCAGCTCATCCAGGCAGTCAGCGCAGACAAACAGGTCGGGCGGCACGTGGATTTCAGCCTCGGCAGACGCTTCGCTGGCCAGTATGGCGAACCCGCTGAAACCCTCCATTGCTGCCGGTTCGGAAGAGGCCAACTGCGGCCTCGCCAACGGCGGCGCGGCATGCACCAGGTCCTGTTCCAGCCGCTCCAGGCAGGATGAATCTCCCTCCGCGTGTACAAAGACCTTGCCCGAGCCGTTGTAAACCGTGCCCGACAGGCCGAGTTCGACAGCGCGGTTATAGACAAACGGCCGGTAGCCGACACCCTGCACACGGCCGGTGAGGACCAGTCGGCGGGCCCGGGCTGTCACGACTTGGCCACAACCGGGGTCTGGTTCACGAGCCTGGCCCCATTTCATGGATGCTCGCTACTGTTACCGCTCTTGCCTGGGAACTCATTCCCTCACCCCACTGGCCCACCAGATGCGGCAGGCGCCCTCGTCGGACACCATGCAGGGGCCGATGGGTTTGCGCGGCGTGCAGGCCTTGCCGTAGAGGATGCATTCGTTGGGGTAGATCTTGCCGAGCACGACGCGGGCGCAGTCGCAGCCGGGCGGCATCTCCCCTGCCCGCTTGCGGTCCTCGTCGGGCTCGATACCGAAACGGAAACGGGCGTCCAGCGCCTCGTATTCCTTTTTCAGAGCGAAGCCGGAACCCGGGATAACACCGATGCCGCGCCAGTTCGAATCAACCACGTCCATCACCCGGCCGAGGATTTTCAGCGCGGTCGGGTTGCCGCCCGGGCGCACCAGTTGCGGGTAGCAGTTGTCCAGGAAGGGCCGTTTCTCGATCACCTGGCGCAATACCGAGTACGTCGCGGCCAGCAGGCTGTCGGGATTGAAGCCGGCAATGGCCGCCGGAATACCGTGTTTCTTCGCGACGAATTCCCATTCTTCCGGCCCCATCACGGTGGACACATGCCCCGGTGCGATCAAGGCGTCAAAACCCGGTTTACCGCTGTCCAGCAGCAAGGCCACGGCTGGCCAGGTCAGGCGGCCAGATAGCAGGATGCTCAGGTTCGGCGGCCAGCCCTGGTCGACGCCGTGCGCGACCAGGCCCGCAACCGGCGCCGTCGTGGTTTCGAAACCGGCGGCGAAAAACACGACTTCCTTGGCCGGGTTATCCAGCGCGATCGGCAGTACTTCCTCGGGCGAGGACAGCGGGCGCACGTCACCGCCCGCGGCCTTGGCCTGTTCCAGAGAGCGCGGCTCCGCCTTGGGCGCATTGCAGGGCACGCGCAGCATGTCGCCAAACGCCGTGACGATCACGTCGTCACGGCGCGCCAGCTGGATGGCGGCGTAAATGTCTTCTTCGGGACAGACACAGACCGGGCAACCCGGTCCGGGGATCAGTTCGACCTGCTCGGGCAGCGCGCCGCGCAGTCCCGCCATGGTGATCGAGCGCTCGTGCCCGCCGCACACGTTCATCAGGCGGACCTTGCCGGGCAGTTCCAGTGCCCGGATGCGGTCCAGCCAGGCGCGGGCGTCGCTCACCAACTCAGGAGGCCGTGTGAACGGCAGCGCCTTCGGGCTGTACTTTGGGCGTCATCTGCTGGCCGTCGCGCAGGGTCGCAATCGACCCCCGCAGCCAGTCGAACCAGGGCGCCAGGGTCTCCGGCCGTCGCACGGACAGGCTCAGCACGGGGGCGGCATTGGCCAGTTCACGCACGTGCCGCTCGGCCTTGGCCGTGTCGAAATCGTCGATCATTTCCAGGAAATCGGTTTTGCTCAGCAGCACCAGGTCGGCCGCGCGGAACATCACCGGGTACTTGGCCGGCTTGTCGTCGCCCTCGGTGACCGACAGCAGGGTGACGTTGGCGTGGTGACCGAGGTCGAAACTGGCCGGGCACACCAGGTTGCCGACGTTTTCGATAAACAGCACGTCGATGCCGTCCAGGTCCATGCCGTGCAGGGCGTCGTGCACCATGTGCGCGTCCAGGTGGCAGGCCTGGCCGGTGGTGATCTGCACCGCCGGCACACCGCGTGCGCGGATGCGGTCGGCGTCGTTCTCGGTTTCCAGGTCGCCCTCGACCACGGCGATGGAGAGCTCGTCGCCCAGCGCTTCGATGGTGGCTTCCAGCAGGCTGGTCTTGCCGGACCCCGGCGACGACATCAGGTTGACGGCCAGGACGCCGTGGCGTTCGAAGTGTTCGCGGTTGTGCGCGGCCACGTGGTCGTTCTCGTGCAACAGGTTGGTGAGCACGTCAACCGTGGTCTTGTCGACCAGGTGGGCGTTGCCCGGGGTTACATTGCAGCCGCATGTATCACACATGGGTGGTTCTCCTTTGCTCCATGTGGGAGCGGCTTTAGCCGCGAAGTTAATCGCGGCTAAAGCCGCTCCCACAGATTATGTTTCCAGATCCAGGCTCAGGAGCAGCATCTCCTCGCCTTCCGTCACGTCCACCTGCCAGCCGCCGCAATCAGGGCACAGCAGGCAATTCACGGTCACTGCGCCGCTGCCGCCGCATTCCCGGCACTTTACCCGTACCGGGCCCGTTTCCACTTCCAGCCTGGCATGTGCGGCCACGGTGCCTTCGCGGGCGATGCTGAACGCGTGTTTCAGTAAGTCTGGTTCGACACCGGACAGCAGGCCGACCCGCAGCAGGATCCGGTCCACCGACGACGCCTGATTCTGCGCCGCGATCTGTTCCACCTGCCGGATCAGGCCCTGGCAGACCGACAGTTCATGCACGGCCGCTGGCCTCGTCTTCGAGCGCCAACATCTCGTCGTAGATCTCCCAGGCCGACAGCGCCTCCTCTTCGCTCATCTTCTGGATGGCATTGCCGACGTGGATCATCACCATGTCGCCGACCTGGACATTTTCATGCTGCAGTAGGAACAGGCTGGCCTTACGCTCGATGCCGCGCGCTTCGCAGCGGGCATTGAAGCCGTCGATTTCAACGATTCGCATGGGGACGCCCAGGCACATAAACAGTTTCTCCAGGTTGTCTTTATTTGTGGGAGCGGCTTCAGCCGCGAAAAAATGAAAAACCAATCGTGGCCAAAGCCACTCCCACAACATAATTAATGTACTGATTGGAATTTTATTCCAGTCTCCCCCACTTTGCTTGACTTTGATCAAGCATGACCCTCACTACGGGCAACACCGTATTGCAATCCAGCGCCCATTAAGCTTCTATTAAGGTATACTAATATTCTAATGTGAGCTCTGATTTCAATGTCTGAAGCCGTTAACAGCAAAAAGGTCCTCGTGATGGGTGTGGGTAATACCCTGATGCAGGACGACGGCATCGGCATTCACATCATCGAGACGCTCAGGTCTTCAGAAAACAGCCACCCTTCATTGCACCTTGTCGACGGCGGCACCATCGGCCTGGCCCTGCTGCCGGAGATCGAGGACGCCTTTGCCGTCATCGTCGTCGACGCCTCGGAACTGGGCGCCGAACCCGGCGCCATGCGCGTATTCCACAACCGCGAAATCGACAAGCAACTGTCCGGCAAGCGCCGCACCGTGCACGAGGTGGCGTTGCTCGACCTGTTTGGCGCCGCGGCGATCTGTGGGCGCATGCCGGCGCAAAGGGCGCTGGTCGCCATCCAGCCGGGCTGCACCGACTGGGGCACCGAGTTCACCCCCGCGGTCAACGCGGCTATCGAGCCGGCCTGTGAACTCATCAACCGGCTCGCCGGCGAGTGGTGTCACGCGGAGGAAGCCGCCTGATGCATTCCAACGGCGCCCCCTGCCAGACGGAAAACATCACGGGCATGGCCCGCTCCATCGTGGCCGAAGTGGCCCGCATGCTGGAGTCCCTGGCCACGGACGGCACCACTTCCTCGATCGACCTGCGCAGCCTGCCCCTGACCGAAGCCGACCGCCAGCAACTCGAAGAACTGCTGGGGCGCGGCGAAGTGACCGCGGAACTGGAAGTCTCGGGGCGCTCGAGCGTGTGGGAAACCGCCTACGCAGGGGCCTGGTGGATACGCCACCGCGGTGCCGGCGACAAGATCTCGTCCGAAGAAATCGCGGTATGCCCCGTACCCGGCATCCTGGTCACACATGCAGCCGACATTGAAGCGGCCGCCCTGCGCATCAAGCAGGAAATACTGGAAAACCACCCATCCCAAGCGGAGGCCACCAATGGCTGACAACACACTGCAAAACAACAAGGCGAACCAGACGCTGGGCGAAATGCTGGCAGAACGCGGCGTCTCGCGGCGCAGCTTCCTCAAGTTCGCTTCCTACACGGCCTCGATCATGGCCCTGCCGGCGACGGCTGCGACCGCCATCGCGGACGGCCTGGCCAAGGCCCGGCGCCAGTCGGTCATCTGGCTTTCATTCCAGGAATGCACGGGCTGCACGGAATCGATCACCAGGGCCTCCTCGCCGTCGATCGAGGACCTGATCTTCGACTTCATCTCGCTGGACTACCACCACACCCTGCAAAACGCCTCCGGCCACGCCGCCGAGGCGGCGCGCGAGCAGGCCATGGAGGAAAACAAGGGGGAATACCTGGTCGTGGTCGACGGCTCGATACCGCTGGCCAACCCGGGTTATTCGACCATTGCCGGCATTTCCAACCGCCAGATGTTCGAAGACACGGTGGCCCACGCCAAGGCGATTATCGCGGTTGGCAGTTGCGCCACCTTTGGCGGTATCCCGGCCGCCAATCCGAACCCGACCGGGGCGGTGGCGGTGTCCGAACTGACCGACAAGCCGGTGATCAATATTTCCGGTTGCCCGCCGATCCCGGAAGCCATGACCGGCACCATCGCCTACCTGCTGTCGTTTGCCGACATCCCGGAACTCGATCACCTCGGCCGCCCCAAGGCCTTTTTCGGCGAAGCGATCCACGACCGCTGCTACCGCCGGCCGTTTTATGAAAAAGGCATGTTTGCCAAGAGCTTCGACGACGAGGGCGCGCGCCAGGGCTGGTGCCTCTACGAAGTCGGCTGCAAGGGCCCGGTTACCTACAACGCCTGCGCCACGCTGAAGTGGAACGGCGGCGTGTCCTTCCCGATCCAGTCCGGCCACGGCTGCCTGGGTTGCTCGGAACCCGGCTTCTGGGACCTCGGTGGTTTCTACAAACCGCTGTCCACGGCCAAGGATGACGCGCTCAAGTACGCCGCCGGTGCGGCCGTTGCCGGAGCCGCGATCGGCGCCGCCAGCGCTGTCGCCGTGCGCAGCAAGAGAGACAAGGTGATGAAAGCCGCCGCCGCGGCCGCCGCCACCCCCGCAGAGGAGACCAAATAATGGAACTTCTTGAATTTGCACGCGGTCCCGCGCTGACCTTCGCGATCACCGTGTTTATCGCCGGTATCTTTTTCCGTATCGCCTCGCTGGTGTTCATGTGGCGCAGCAAGGATTCCTCGCAGGGCAGCAGGCGTGAAAGACCGGTCGTCATCGCGGCACTCAAGGAAATTGCGCGACGCATGTGGCCGCTGTCTGCCTACAAGGAACGCACCCTGTTCACCCTGATCAACGGCTACGTGTTCCACATCGGCCTGGCGATCATCGTGTTTTTGTTGCTGCCGCATATCCTGTTTTTCCAGGACCTGACGGGGCTGTACTGGGGGCACCTGCCCAACAACGTGATTTACGCCGTCAGCATCGTCACCCTGATCTCGCTGATCGCCGCCCTGGTCATGCGCATGTCCAACCCGGCGCAGCGCATTATTTCGACCTTCGACGATTACTTCAGCTGGTTCGTGACCTTCCTGCCCGTGCTGACCGGCATTATCGCCACCACCCACCTCGGGGCGCGGTATGAAACCCTGCTGGCGCTGCATATCCTCAGCGTCGCCCTGTTACTGGTCTACCTGCCGTTCGGTAAGCTGATGCACTTCTTCCTGGTCTTCGTCACCCGCAGCCAGACCGGCGCCCACCTCAACCACCGCGGCGCCCAGCTGTAAGGAGAATCCACCATGACACGAGTTGTAGTTGATCCGATCACCCGTATTGAAGGACATCTGCGCATCGAGGCGGAACGGTCCAGCGACGGGCAGATCACCAGCGCCTGGAGTTCCGGCACCATGGTGCGTGGCATCGAGCTGATCCTGCAGGGCCGTGACCCGCGCGACGCCTGGGCTTTCGCCCAGCGCATCTGCGGCGTCTGCACCCTGGTGCACGGCATCGCCTCGGTGCGCTCGGTGGAAGACGCCCTCGGTATCGAAGTGCCCGCCAACGCCCAGTTGATTCGCAACCTGATGATCGGCGCCCAGTACGTGCACGATCACGTCATGCATTTCTACCACCTGCATGCGCTGGACTGGGTGGACGTGGTTTCGGCCCTGTCGGCCGACCCGAAAGCCACCTCCGAACTGGCGCAGTCGATTTCCAGCTACGCCAAGTCCAGCCCGGGCTATTTCGCGGATACGCAGACGAAACTGAAAAATTTTGTCGAAGCGGGCCAGTTGGGCATTTTCGCCAACGGCTACTACGGCCACCCTGACTACCGCCTGCCGCCCGAAGCCAACCTGATGGCCGTGGCGCATTACCTGGAAGCGCTCGAGTGGCAGCGCAACGTGGTGCAGATCCACACCATTTTCGGCGGCAAGAACCCGCACCCGAACTTCATCGTGGGCGGCATGCCCTCCCCGATCAGCAACGACCCCAGCTCAGCCACCGGCGGATCGGCCTCGACGGCGACCAATATCGTGACGCTGGGCCAGGTGCGCGACATCATCAAGCGCATGCGCGCCTTCGTCGACCAGGTGTACGTGCCGGATACGCTGGCCATCGCTGGTTTCTACAAGGACTGGTTTGCCCGCGGCGAGGGCCTTGGGAATTTCATGACTTTTGGTGACTTCCCCTCCGCGATGGGCGGCGGACAAATGCTTCCGGCCGGCGCCATCCTGGGGCGGGACCTCTCCACCATCCATGAAATCGACCTCTACGACCCGTCGCAGGTGCAGTAATTTGTCAGCCACTCCTGGTACGACTACTCGGGCGGCAAGGATACCGGGCTGCACCCGCACGCCGGGGAAACCACGCTCAATTACACCGGACCGGAGCCACCGTATGAACACCTCGACGTGGATGCCAGCTACTCTTGGCTGAAAGCGCCGCGCTGGAAAGGCCACGCCATGGAAGTCGGCCCGCTGGCCCGGGTACTGATGCTCTATGCTTCCGGACACGAACCGACGCAGGAACTGGCCAACATGGCGCTGGGCAAACTGGACGCGCCGATCGATGCACTGTTCTCCACCCTCGGCCGCACCGCGGCGCGCACGCTGGAGACCAAGATCATCGCCGACCAGATGGATTCCTGGCTGGACGAACTGATGGGCAACATCAAGACCGGCAACCTGGACGTGCACAACGACCAGAAATGGAATCCATCGACCTGGCCGAAAGAAAGCAAGGGCGTCGGCTTCATGGAAGCTCCGCGCGGCGGCCTGGCGCACTACATCGTGATCAAGGACGGCAAGATCGACAACTACCAGGCGGTGGTGCCCAGCACCTGGAACGCCGGCCCGCGTGACCCTTCCGGCCAGCCGGGCGCTTACGAGGCGGCGCTGATGGACAACCACCAGCTGGCCGTTGAAGACCAGCCGCTCGAGATCCAGCGCACCATTCACAGTTTTGACCCCTGCATTGCCTGCGCGGTGCATGTGAATGACCCGGATGGTGAGGAACTGGTACAGGTAAAGGTGAGCTAACCATGACTGATCAAGCAACTTCAAAAACTGACGCACAAGCCGCAGCCGATCGCTTCCTGGCGCTCAACAGTGGCAACCTGGCTTCCTACCTGGAGTCCTGTGTACGCTGCGGGCTCTGCGCAACGGCCTGCCATTTTTACGAGGTCACCGGCGACCCGAAATACACCCCGGCTTACAAGCTGTTCCCGATGGCCAGGGCGCACAAGAAAACACTGTGGCCCTGGAAGTGGTTCGGCGGCCCGGCCATAACCGAGGAAGACCTGCAGGAATGGGAAGAACTCCTGTTTGACAGCTGCACCATGTGCGGCCGCTGCACCCAGGTCTGCCCGATGGGCATCGACATCGCCTCGATCGTTTCGGCCTCGCGTTCGGCCTTTGCCGCCGCGGGCCGCGGACCGGCAGACTTCATGAAGGCCGCCGAGAACGTGCGTGAGAAAGGCAGCCCGCTGGGCGTGACGCCCGCGGTGTTCGACGGCCGCGTGGAATGGCTGGAGGACGACTACGAGGTCGACCTGCCACTGGACAAGGACCAAGCCGAAGTGCTGCTGACCGTGTCCTCCATCGAGCTGATGAAATACCCGAAATCCATCGTTGCGATGGCGCGGCTGATGAACCAGGCCGGCGTCGACTGGACCTTCAGCACCGAGGGCTACGAGGCCACCAACTTCGGCTTCCTGGCCGGCAAACCCGACCTGGCCAAGCTGGCCATCGACCGCCTGGTCGATACGGCGGAGGCCATCGGAGCCAAGACCCTGGTCATCCCGGAATGCGGTCACGCCTATGGCGTGTTGCGCTGGTCGGGCGCCAACATCCTCGGGCGGCCATTGCCCTTCGAGGTGCTGCACATTACCGAGTACCTGTCACAACTCAAGTCGGCAGGAAAGATCAGTTTCCGCCCCATGGAAGGTGCGATCACCTACCACGATCCCTGCCAGATCTCGCGCCGCGGCGGCGCCACGCAGGCGGCCCGCCACCTGCTGGAAGACGCAACCGATTTCCGCGAGATGACGCCGACCGGTGACATGAACTGGTGCTGCGGCGGCGGTGGCGGCGTGCAGGCGATGGAACGCGCGGCCGACCTGCGCCACAAGGTGTTCCAGATCAAGATGAAACAGGTCGAGGACACCGGCGCCGGCATGATGATCTCCGCCTGTGCCAACTGCCGCCTGACCATGGACGGCAGCAAGGACTACTGGAAGTGGGACCGCGAACTGGAAAGCCTGGTCGAACTCCTGGCCGAGCACCTGATCGAAGACGACCCCCACCCCTTCGACGCCAAACCCCACCTGGCCACCAACGTCTAGAAAAAGGGGCCGGATACATTTTTCGCCATTAAATGTATCCGGCCCCTTTTCAATATTTTTCTAATTTCTTTTTACATCAATGACTTAAAAACACCCAATAAATGGGGCCGGATACATTTTTCACGTTTTAATGTATCCGGCCCCTTTTTTGATTTTCTTACTTGTGGTGCCAGTCTTCGAGTTCGGCTTCGGGGGGGCAGAGGCCGAGTTGTTCGCCTTCGGTGTGCACGCCCAGGCCGGTGACGGTGCGGTTGGCGTAGGCGAAATAGCCGGCAACCTGGTTGACCTCGAGGATCTGGCCGTCGCTCAGGCCGGCGGTACGCATGGGGGCTATGTCGCAGTCTTCGATGGCGCCGGGGTCCAGGGTCAGTTTGCGTGCGTATTCCAGTGCGGCCTGTTCCGCCGGGCTGAATGGTTCACCAGGCTGGTCTAGCTGCAACTGCTCGAAGCAGGCTTCGAATTTTTCCGGATCCTTCGATAACTGGCGCTTCATGCCAACGCCATGGTGCTTGGCGCAATAAGAGCAGTTGTTGAGCAGGCTGACCAAGACTCCCACGGCTTCCAGGAACCAGATGGGCAACTCGTTGCGTGGGTGGTGCAAGCTGGCCTTGTACAGCCCCATATGCCCTTCCAGGGTATGCGGTCGCAGACTGTGGATCTGCAGCACGTTATCGACCTGCCCGCCCGGTCCGGTGACCTTGTCGTAAATTTTACCGAGCCGTCCGGTGGCATCTGAGGGGTGGATGACTTTGATAAACGGCATGCGCGATTCTCTTTCCTGAATTTGTCTATATCATACGAGCATGTATTGCTTCATTCCCTTGTTTTTTGCTTTGGCAGCCGCCACCAACCCGGCCTTGGCCGATTCGCAGCCCGTGCGAATCGCCACTTTCAATATCGCGATGGGATTCGACCGCCAGGGCGAGATGGCGGAAGCATTGAAAGCGGGAGGACACCCGCGCCTGTTGCAGGTCGCCGAGATCCTGCAACGCGTTCGACCCGACATCGTGCTGCTCAACGAGTTTGACTTCGACCCGGACATCGATGCCGCGGCCCTGCTCGGGCAGAACTACCTGGCCACTGGCCTCGGCGGACAGGAAGGCCTCAGCTACCCCTGGCATTTCAGCGCTGCGGTCAACACCGGCGAGGACAGCGGACTGGACCTGGACGGCGATGGAAAAACCGGCGGGCCCGGCGATGCCTGGGGCTTTGGGCATTTTCCCGGCCAGTATGGCATGCTGGTGCTCTCACGCTATCCTTTACTCGAGGACAAAACCCGCACTTTCCAGAAATTCCGCTGGTCCGCCCTGCCCGGCGCCCGGCAGCCCATGAACCCGGACGGCAGCCCATTCTACCCGCCTGCGTCCTGGCGGCAATTGCGGCTCAGTTCCAAGAGCCACTGGGACCTGGTATTCAACATCGACGGCCAGAAACTGCACCTGCTGGCCCACCACCCGACGCCACCGGTATTCGACGGCCCCGAGGACCGCAACGGGCTGCGGAACCACGATGAAATCCGTTTCTGGAAGGCGTATTACGAAGCCGGGTCGAAGGACGCGCCCTGGCTGGTCGACGACGCCGGACGCAGCGGTGGCATCGCCTCGGATGCCCGCTTTGTCCTCGCCGGTGATTTCAACGCCGACCCGAAAGACGGCGACTCCATTCCCGGCGCCATCAATCAACTCCTCGACGCCAGCTGGATCAACAGCAGTTGCCTGCCCGCCAGCAGCGGCGCTGCCGAGGCCAGCCGCCTGCAGGGAGGGCGCAATGAGAGGCACGGCGGAAACCCGGCCCTGGACACTTCGGACTTCAACGACCGCTATACCGGTAACCTCAGGCTGGACTACTTACTTCCCTCGGCAAACCTGCAAGCGCTTGACTGCGGCGTGTTCTGGCCCGCCGAGGGAGAGCCCGGCCATGAACTCACCGGCGCCTCAGACCACCGCCTGGTATGGATCGATCTCAAACTGTGAACACCCTCAAGCAACTCTACCAGGACACCATCCGGCAGCACGCCGCCGATCCGGTCGGATACCGGAAGAGCATCCAGCCAACCCACCACCACGAGGGCCTGAATCCCCAATGTGGGGATCGCATGGAAATATTCCTTAAAATTTCCGCCGGCAGGATCGAGGACATCGCATTCGAAGGTGAGGCCTGTGCCATTTGCATGGCCTCGGCGTCCATGATGTGTCAGCATGTGGCCGGCCAGGCGGTTGCGACATTCGGTGATAGGAAACGAGTCCTGGAGCGCGCTTTGCGGGAGCCGGAGCAACCGGCCGATATCGGATTCTTGTCCCCCTTGCTCGGGGTCAGGCCCTATCCCAGCCGCATCCAGTGCGCCACCCTGCCCTGGGACACCGCCGAGAAAGCACTGAAGCGCGGCGGCTTGGGCATGGAAAAATCCGTCCAGGACGGCTAGAGTGAAGGTTGGAGGTCGACATGACCGCAGGGCAAATTGGCGAACATCTGCAGGACCCGTTTGAAGGCCTGATCACGGCCCTGGAACGCGTTCGCGCCGAAGTTGACGGTTATGCCGAGTCCAGGAGCAGCCAGGTAGCGGAATTGCCCGAGGAACGGCAGGACAGCGCGCGTAACCTGCTGCGTTACATGGCGCTGCGCAACCGCGACCTGCGCCCCCTGCAGGAGCAGCTAGCCCATATCGGCTTATCCTCGATCGGCCGCGCCGAATCCAACGTGTTGGCCACGCTCGACTCCGTCCTGCACAACCTGTATGTGCTCAGCGGCCGCGACGCTTCCGCCGCTGGCGATTCCGCAGTCTACCGTTCCTTCGACCTGCTCACCGCGCGCCTCGAACAGAACACCATCCGCCTGCTCGGCGATCCACCCAGGAACCGGCGCGCCCGGATCATGGTGACCATGCCGGAGTCTGCCGCCAACGACTATATGATGCTGCACCGGCTGGTAGAGGGTGGCATGGATTGTATTCGCATCAATTGCGCCCATGGCGGCCCGGACAACTGGCAACAGATCATCCGGCAAAAGCGCTATGCCGAACGCGTCAAGGGCCGAAGTTGCCGCGTGCTGATGGACTTGCGTGGTCCGAAAATCCGCACCGGGCCGATGGAAGCCGCCCCGGCCGTGCTCAAAGTCAAGGCGGTCAAGGATGAATACGGCAAGCTCGTCCGGCCCGCGCGAATCTGGCTGACCAATGACCCGAACCAGGGCAATGAGTGCGGCTCGGCCGATGCCTGCCTGAAGGTTTCGCAAGACTGGCTCGCCTCTTGCAGCGTGGACGACAAGATAAAACTCAAGGACGCCCGCGGGGCAAAGCGGCGCTGGCGTATCATCGAAGTAGGCCGCCACGGTTGTTGGGTGGAGTCCGTCAAGACCACCTACCTGCAGGACAACACTCACCTGGGCCTTCCGGGCAAAGACGGCGATACCACGCTGGAGGGGCTGCCCGCACAACAGAGCGTTATCCGGGTACGCAGTGGTGACAAGCTGAAGGTCAGCTGCAGTCCGCGACCCGGCAGGCCAGCACTGATCGACCGGGACGGCGTCCAGCTTCGCCCCGGTTGCGTTTCCCTGCCGATCCCCGAGGTCTACCGCGACGCCCAGCCGGGCGATTCGATCAGTTTCGATGACGGCCGCATCTCCGGCATCATCGAAAAATGCGGCGATGACTGCTTGCAAGTGCGTATCACCCATACCCGCAAAGCCGAGGAGAAACTGCAGGCCGACAAAGGCATCAACCTGCCGGACACCCAGCTGGACCTGCCTGCACTGAGTGCCGAGGACATCGCGGACCTCGGGTTCGTCGCGGCCAATGCAGACATGATCGGCCTGTCTTTCACCAACACCCCGGAAGACGTGCGCGAACTGCGCCAGCGCCTGCTGGAGATGGGCTGCGACGATGTCGGCGTGGTCGTCAAGATCGAAACCAAGCGCGGTTTCAACAACCTGCCCGGCATCTTGCTGGAAGCCCTCAAGTTCCCGGCCTGCGGCGTGATGATCGCGCGTGGCGACCTGGCCGCTGAATGCGGTTTTGAACGCATGGCCGAGTTGCAGGAAGAAATCCTCTGGATCTGCGAATCAGCGCACGTGCCCGTGATCTGGGCCACCCAGGTGCTGGAAGGGCTGACCAAGCGGGGACACGCCAGCCGCGCGGAGATCACCGACGCCGCGATGGGGCAATCAGCTGAATGCGTGATGCTGAACAAGGGTCCGTACATCCTGGAAGCCGTCAGAACCCTTAACGATATCCTGCAGAGGATGCAGGATCACCAGACCAAGAAACGGTCGATGTTGAGAAAACTGGGCCTGGCCGCAGATTGCGCCACGGCCGGGCCCGTCAGCACATACTAACTGTCACACTGGTGCGACTGGACGTTGCTGTAAATCGGTCCGTAATTCTCGTAGCCCTCGAACGGGCCGCTTTGCACCGTGACCCACACCTGGCCAAACCTTTCTGCGTCTGCCGTTTCGTTATCGTTGCCGAAACAGACAACGGCATGTCCTTCGCCCGGAAGTTCCGGGTTGGCGGAAACGTACTCGAGCAGCGCATAGAAATTGCAGTTGTCGCCAAAATCGCCCAACTCACCGAAATCCATGATGTGGCCGGAGATTTCGACCGGGACATCCCAGCCTTCGTCCGCCAGGTTAAAATGCCCGGCGGCCTCGGTGTCACAGCTCTCGACGCTGAACCCGAAGCTGGCTTTGCTGTCACCAGGTCCTGCCGTATCGGCCCACCCGCCACCGGTGTACATGCCTGGTGAGCAGGCTACAAGAAACATCACACTCGAAACTGCTACTGCTGTTTTTATCATTTTACTCATGACTTTCTCCTTCCAAACCGGGTAACCGCCGGGGGCAGTTGCCTGGTCACTACGCTCCGTTTTCGGATTCAGTGACTGCAAATTTCGCCGGCTCGCCGTACAACGACAAGTCGGCCACGTTCGTGTCCTGAGGAGAAGCAGACAGACAGCATGGAGAGCGCTGCTCAGTGGCAACGCAATGACTACACCAACGGCGATATTCTGGCCGGTACATCCGAGTTCTCCTCTCAGCTGTGTCTATGATAAGAAGAACCGGATTAGGGCCTGATGAACGAAATATTTAGCAGGGTCTAAGCGCTTGTTTAGTTTCCATTAATCTAATTTTACCTGCCCCTAAGTTCTGCCTAATCAGGCATTAAGCATGGGGTTATCCCGCCTTAAGAACTCGTTCTTTCAGCTTGTGGATCTCGTCGCGAACCCGCGCGGCGTCCTCGAATTCCAGCTGCTCGGCGTGTTTGAACATCTTCTTTTCGAGCTCCGCGATGGCGCGACCGAGGTTCTCTGGCCTGATATCGGTATACTCGCCAGTTTTTTCGGCCACGCGGGTGGCGCGCCGGTCGTAGCGGCGGCCGCCATCGTGCGCCCCGTCCATGACGTCGGCGACCTTCTTCTCGATGGTTTTTGGCGTGATACCGTGTTCCAGGTTGTACTCGATCTGCTTGCCGCGGCGGCGTTCGGTTTCGGCCATCGCCCGTTCCATCGAACCGGTGATGCGGTCCGCGTAGAGGATAGCCTTGCCGCGCAGGTTACGCGCAACACGGCCGATGGTCTGGATCAGGGAAGAGTCGGAACGCAGGAAACCTTCCCGGTCGGCATCGAGAATTGCTACAAGGGAAACTTCTGGCATATCAAGACCTTCCCTTAATAAGTTAATTCCAACCAGCACATCAAATTCACCCAGGCGAAGGTCGCGGATGATCTCCACCCGCTCCACCGTGTCGATATCGGAGTGCAGGTAACGCACCCGGATACCATGGTCGGCGAGGTATTCGGTGAGGTTCTCCGCCATGCGCTTGGTCAGGGTCGTGACCAGCACCCGGTCGCCCAGCGCGGTGCGCTTGTTGACCTCGGACAGCAGGTCGTCAACCTGGTCGGTCGCCGGCCGGACCTCGACTTCGGGGTCGATCAGGCCGGTCGGGCGCACGACCTGCTCGACCACGTCACCGGATCGCTCGACTTCGTAGGGCCGCGGCGTCGCCGAGCAGAAAATCATCTGCGGCGCCCTGGCCTCCCATTCCTCGAACTTCAAGGGCCGGTTGTCGAGCGCCGACGGCAGGCGGAAACCATACAGCACCAGGTTTTCCTTGCGCGAGCGGTCGCCCTTGTACATCGCGCCCAGTTGGGGAACCATCACGTGGCTCTCGTCCAGCACCACCAGCGCGTCCTCGGGCAGGTAATCAAACAACGTCGGCGGCGCCTCCCCTGCCCCGCGGCCGGTCAGGTGCCGGGAATAGTTCTCGATGCCGTTGCAGTAGCCCAGTTCCAGCATCATTTCGAGGTCGTAACGCGTGCGCTGCTCCAGCCTCTGCAACTCGACCAGTTTATGCGCCTCGCGTAACTGCTCCAGCCGCTCCTTCAATTCCACCGTGATCGACTCGGTGGCGTCGAGCACGACCTGGCGCGGTGTGACGTAGTGCGACTTGGGGTAAATCGTGATGCGCTGCAGCTTCTGCAGGATCTCGCCGGTCAGTGGATCAAGCACGCAGATCGACTCGATTTCCTGGTCGAACAATTCCACGCGAATGGCCTGGGCCTCTTCGTCGCCCGGAAAAATATCGATGATATCGCCGCGCACCCGGTAAGTGCCGCGGCGCAGTTCGAAGTCGTTGCGGCTGTACTGCATTTCGGCCAGGCGGCGCAGGATGGCGCGCTGGTCGATGGTCTCGCCGCGCGACAGGTGCAGCACCATGCTCAGGTATTGCGTGGGATCGCCGAGACCGTAGATGGCCGACACGGTGGCCACGATAATGGTATCGCGGCGCTCCAGCAGCGCCTTGGTGGCCGACAGGCGCATCTGCTCGATGTGCTCGTTGACCGATGCGTCTTTCTCGATATAGGTATCGGAGGAAGGCACGTAGGCCTCGGGCTGGTAGTAGTCGTAGTAGGAAACGAAGTACTCCACCGCGTTCTGCGGAAAAAAGTCGCGGAACTCGCCGTACAACTGCGCCGCCAGGGTCTTGTTGGGCGCCATGATCAGGGTCGGCCGCTGCACGCGGTTGATGACGTTGGCGATGGAAAAGGTCTTGCCGGAACCGGTCACGCCGAGCAGGGTCTGGTGCGCCAATCCATCCCGCAAGCCTTCGACCAGCTTTTCAATCGCCTGGGGCTGATCGCCCGCTGGCTTGAATTTGCTCTGTAAAACAAAGGACTTGGCGGCTTTTTCTGGCATGGCTGTGCTTCTCTTTTATCTCGCCGGGTCGTGCAGGGAATTTGCTATTATACGTGCAGACGAGGTTGATAGAGGCCTCGGGGGGAGAGACAAATAATGACCAGGACATCGTCCCGGCTTGACCTGATCAAGCCTTCCGCCACCATCATGGTCACGATGAAAGCCATGGAGCTGAAAGCCCAGGGCAAGGATATCGTGTCCCTGGGGGCCGGCGAACCGGATTTCGATACGCCCTTGCACATTCGTGAGGCGGGCATTGCAGCCATCAACGCGGGCGAAACCCGTTACACGGCGGTCGATGGCACGCCCGAACTCAAGACGGCCATCATCCAGAAACTGCAGCGCGATAACTCGCTCGAATTCTCACCGCAGCAGGTGATCGCTTCGAACGGCGCCAAGCAGTGCCTGTACAACCTGATGGTCGCCGCGCTCAACCGCGGCGACGAGGTGATCGTGCCGGCGCCCTACTGGGTTTCCTACCCCGACATGGTCAAGCTGGCCGACGGTCAGCCCGTCATCCTGGCCACCACGGCGGAGAATGATTTCAAGATCACGGCAAAACAGTTGCAGAACTCGCTGACCGAAAACACGCGCATGATCATCCTCAATTCGCCGTCCAACCCCACTGGCAAGGTGTACAGCGAAGACGAGTACCGGGAGATCGGTGAGGTGTTGCTCGAACACCCGAAAGTGCTGATCGCCTGCGACGACATCTATGAATTCATTTACTGGGGAGAGGGCTCCTACCGCACCTTCCTCAACAGCTGCCCGGAACTGCGCGACCGCACACTGGTAATCAACGGCGTTTCCAAGGGTTACGCCATGACGGGCTGGCGCATCGGCTACCTGGCCGGCCCGGAAGACCTGGTCAAGGCCATGCGCAAGGTACAGAGCCAGAGCACGTCCTGCCCGGGCTCGGTATCGCAGGCGGCATCGGTCGCCGCGCTGCTCGGGCCGCAGGATTGCGTGGAAGAGATGCGGCGGGCCTTCAAGGCGCGTTACGAGTTCATGTACGAGGCCCTGAACGCTCTGCCCGGCGTGCAGTGCGCCAGTTGCGACGGGGCTTTTTACGCCTTCCCGTCGTTCCAGGACTTTATCGACAGCCGCGACGACGTGCGCGACGACGTGGAACTGGCCGCCTGGATGCTCGAAGAAGCCGGCGTCGCCACCGTGCCCGGTTCGGCCTTTGGCTCGGCCGGCCACCTGCGCCTGTCCTATGCCGCCGGCATGGACTACCTCGAAGACGCCGTCGGTAGAATGAAGGCCGCAATGGGCTAGTTAGCGCGGCGCGAGCAAGACTCGCTCCTACGAAAATTGCCTGGGTTTTCCGACAGACGCATCGTTTGTCGCGCCTCACAATAACCCCATGAAGATCCACGGCCACGGCACCGGAACCACCGTCATCGAACTGATGGTCACCCTGTCCGTCGCGGCCATCCTGCTTACCCTGGCCGCACCCTCCCTGGAGTCATTCACCAACCGCCAGCGCATGAAAGCGGCCGTCAACGCGCTGCACAACGACCTGTTGGCGGCCCGCAGCCAGGCCGTGTACCGCAATTCGCTGGTGACCGTGTGCCCGGGCAGCCCGGTTTCAGGCTGTACCGGCGCCAGCGACTGGAGCGGTGGCTGGATCGTTTTCGAAGACAGCAATGGCGACCGCCAGCCCCAGGAAAGTGAATTCCTGCTGCGCCATGGACAGCCGCACGAAGCCATCGAGATCCATGCACCCGCCAGCCGGAGGGAGATCCGATTCTTCCCGGACGGCAGCACGCCCGGCAGCAACGGCAGCATCAGCCTGTGCGGACGTGGTGGCCCGGGTGGCGCAAAAAAACTGGTTATCTCCAACATCGGCAGGATTCGCCGTGACAGCTACCCCGGGATCAGTTCCAGCCTCTGCCCGGCCTGAAAACTGGAAAACAGGCGGCCTACAGCGCGTATAATGATCGCAGGTGCGAATTTTCCCGAAAAAGCAGGGATTTGACCTTGACTCCCCTGCCCAAAGAACGGAAAATACCGCGCCTTACACAATTCCCCAGTAGCTCAGTCGGTTAGAGCGGGTGACTGTTAATCACTAGGTCCGCGGTTCGAGTCCGTGCTGGGGAGCCAAATAAATAAAGGCCTCGCGAGAAATCGCGGGGCCTTTTGTTTGGCTAACCGATTTCATGGCGACGGGAGTCACTTCAGGACAACTTCTTGCTCTGGACTTCTTGCAGTCTAGTGCGAGGAACAAGTACCCCAGCTGCACGGGTAAGCAGTCCGCTAGAGCGAGCCTGGTTGCCTGAACATGAGCTTACAGCCGTGCTTCGTACCAGGGCTTGCTGCGGTTGACGATCCAGACAACCGACAACATGACAGGTACTTCGACCAATACACCCACGACAGTGGCCAGCGCAGCCCCGGATTGCAGACCAAACAGGCTGATGGCGGCAGCCACCGCAAGCTCGAAAAAATTACTGGCGCCGATCAGCGCCGAGGGCGCTGCCACGCAATGCGCCACGCCGAGTTTCTTGTTGAGCCAATAGGCCAGGCCGGAATTGAAATAGACCTGGATAAGAATAGGTATGGCCAGCAACAGGATGATGACTGGCTTTGAAATAATCTGGCTGCCCTGGAAACCAAACAGCAGCACCAGTGTTACCAGGAGTGCAGACAAAGAAACCGGGTGCATCCGGTCAAGCACTCGCTTTAAACGTGCTTCACCGTGTTCACCCCGCATCAGCCACCGCCGCCAGACGCTGGCCACCATGACCGGCAGCACAATGTACAGAACTACAGAAAGGAACAGCGTGTCCCAGGGTACATGGATCGAAGAAATCCCCAGTAACAGGGCAACAATGGGAGCGAATGCGAAGACCATGATGAGGTCATTCAGGGCCACTTGCGACAGGGTGAATCCGGGGTGTCCGTCGCTGAGGTTGCTCCAGACGAAAACCATGGCGGTACACGGCGCCGCGGCCAACAGGATCAATCCGGCGATGTAGCTGTCCAACTGGTCGGCCGGCAGCCACCCGGCAAAGAGATTGCGGATGAATATCCAGGCCAAAAAGGCCATGGAGAACGGTTTGACCGCCCAGTTGATAAACAGGGTCACACCGACGCCTTTCCAGTGGCTTCTCACCTCCACCAGCGAATGGAAGTCGATTTTCAGCAGCATCGGCAGAATCATCAGCCAGATCAGAACCGCCACCGGGAGATTGACTCTGGCGACCTCCATCGAACCCAGCGACTCGAACATTCCGGGCGCGAACCGGCCCAACAAAATGCCGGCCACGATACACAAGGCGACCCACAGGCTCAGGTAACGCTCAAAAAAAGGCATTTCCGCACCACCAACCCTGCGGCCAGTGGTTTCGCATTGCGCGCTCACCGGCTGCTCCCTTCCATCAGTTCATCAAGCAAGCTGCCTACCCGCTGCTTGACCTCTTCGCGGGTGGCCCTGAACTCGTTCATTATTTCCTCTTCCGTCCCGGTTGCCTTGGCCGGGTCCGTCAAAGGCCAATGCACTTTTTTTACGGTCGCTGGCAGCACTGGACACTGTTCATCGGCATGGCCGCATACGGTCACGACGATGTCGGCAAGCTGGAGCATCGCTCCGCTAACGATGGTGGATTCCTGGCCGGAAATGTCGATGCCCGCTTCCTGCATGACAGCAATGGCCCTGGGATTCTTGCCGTGGGCTTCGATTCCGGCAGACTGGACTTCCACGCGCTCACCACCCAGATGTCTCGCCCAGCCTTCGGCTATTTGGGAACGGCATGAATTTCCGGTACACAGGAAAAGGATGTTTGTTGTTTCAGGCACAGGCTCTCTCCGGTCGGTCTTTCATTCTTACCAATCGTTCTTTGTCATTTTTGAATGGGGGCAGGCCACTTATTCTGGCGTGGGTCTGCTCGATGATTTCCTTGCCCCATCGAGGAAGGTCAGTGTTAATACGGTAGTGCATCCACGTACCCTCCCGGCGTGATTGAACAACGCCAGCGTCCCGCATCAGTGCAAGGTGGCGGGAAACCTTCGGTTGGGATTCTTCAAGGGCGAAGGTCATTTCACAGACACAGGCTTCACCTTCCGACTGAATGAGCATGAGCGCCCTCAGGCGGGTGAGGTCGGAAAGAATGCCAAAAATTGAATTAGGTTCCATCGGGGGATTATATACGCATTTCCGTATATATGGGTAGAGGTATGTGGAGGCAGGTCAATCGCCCGGCGAGCAGCGAGTCTTATCCTCCATGAGCGACAAGACGACGCACGCCTGGGCCTTCACGAAATCAAAATGATTCCGGCGTAAATTTTCTGCAGTTCTGATGGTCAGACCGTCGTTTAGTTAACACCGACCATTATTCAGCGCCTGTGAGGGAAACAGAATAAGCTGTGCATTCAATGGCGCAATACAATCTGTAACATCGGGATGCTTCCCATACTGTTCCGGTAGCGTTGGACAGCACACCTCATTTGCCTCAATACCCCGTAATTGTTGAGGCCTCGCTCTTCCAGGATTGGCATGACTCGCTGTGTAAACAGGTAACCATGCTCTGCGCCCGCGCTAAAAGTGTATCTCCGGCAGCTTCCCGGCTCGGCCGTGCCAATCGGTATGATGCTTAGCCTCGAAGCGATAACGGTCTGATAAGCCGATACAGCAATCCACCCGCCTGCGTGTGCTCGCCCACCCAAGGCCAAGGCGTCTACATCGCGAGCAAGCCCGATACCATGGATGGTGACTCCCCCTCGTTGTGCTTCTTCCCGCGCAGTTCCTGCCGCCGAGGGCGACACGTAATCATAAACAGCCTCCGCGACCCCCTGGGCGCTTGGCTGCAGCTGCCTGACTGCATTGATGACTGCAGTAGCTTCAAATACATCTTCATCGGCGCAATTGTCTCGCTCATAGTTGAAATCCGGCAATCCGGACGCAAAAATACTGAAACTCATGACCACACCTCACTGTTTAAACGCTCGTCATTGTTGAAACAGGTGTAACCGCCTCTTTTGATCGAGAACAAACTTGCTTCTGGCGAGCAAATTGTTGTGAATAAACCAGCGATGGACTAGCGAACGTCTCCGCTTATATCAGTGTAGAAAGGAACCGCAGAACTTCAATTTAATGCAATTGGAATGCAACAATTCTGACTGGTCTTGTGGGACCGCTCCAACAAAGAATTTCGCATCAGGAGCTGTGATCGTTCTCCGTTGCCTCGCGGGAAACTTCGTTCGGTTCATTGCCAGACTTCTTTCTTAAGTTCGCGAGCAAAACAGCAACGAGGCCCATGACCAGTTCGTCGGCCAGTGGGAGTGCATCAGGAATGAACAGGTTGAAGATGAACAGGATTGTTGTGACCAAAAAAAGATAGGGAAATCGCAATCGCGATGCCCATCGCAGGAAAACACCCGCCACGCCACCACGCATCAGTTTATTCATTTAACCCTCCTGCCGGCCTGACCGCCGATTAGATACTCTTGTTTAGTACTGCAGGATCTCGAGATCTCTTCCCGGCATCCCAGATGATCCTGTACTCCTGGTCCGGGAAAAGCATGGCTTTTCCCGTCATGGATTGGAGTGAGAGTGTACTCTAAAATATGACCAATCCCACGATTGCAGGCTACTGGTGACCGGTATGAAAAAAGTACTTATCTGGGTGGTAAGGATTGCCGTGCTGCTCCTGCTCCTGAAGATCGTGCTTTGGTCGTGGGAGCAGTACCAACGGGGCGGCCGGTCCTCTCCGGCGTCCGAAGTCCCCGAACTCGACAAACAATGCCAGATCACCAACCCCGATACCGGCGCCTGTGTCTGCATCGACCGCAAGACCAGGGAACGCCTGCCGCTCTCCTACAACGAATGTGTCCAACGAGCCCGCGGCAAATAAGAAAGGGGCCGGATACATTTTTCCCCTTTTTTTGGGCGAAAAATGTATCCGGCCCCTTTTTTACTTTTGGAACATATCTTTGTAAATCAAATATTTGGTTAAATGTATCCGGCCCCTTTTCCTGGTGTTAAATGTATCCGGCCCCTTTTTTTTGGTTGTTGGGGAGTTCGGCGCGCAGGCGGTCGCGTTTGCCCAGTAGTTGCCAGGCGGCGATTACCACGAAGAACCCGGCCACGATGGCGAACTTGATGGTGCCGCTCATGTCTTCGTATTGTGCCTGGAGAAAGCGCGCGCCGATCGGCATGGCAAACAGCAAGGCGGCGACACCGGCGGCGTACCATGTCAGGAAGCGGACCAGTTTCAAAAAGCTTTGCCAGAAAGCAACGATTTCCTGTTTCATGTTTGCTTCTCCATAAAAAGAAGGGACAGTCTCCTGTCCCTTTAAGCACTCACATTGCACACACATTGAGGAGAGAAATAAGGTTCTTCGCAAACCTTGGATACTAGTGTAAGGACCGGCCGGCTGACCCGCTTGTCCTGGCCGGACGACTGCTTGACTCAGCGGAGGTTTCCAGCAGACCCCTGAGGGTATCGGCGTCCAGTGATTTCAGGTTCAGGTAAGCCTGCCACAAGGCGCGCGGGTCGCCGTGCGCACCGCCCACGGAGCGACGCAGGCGCCTGGCCAGTGCCGTCTCGACTTCCGCACTGCCTTCCAGCGCGGCCTTGGCCAGGCGCATCAGTGCCATATTGCGCGTCATTCCACGTTGTTCCAGCACTTTCTTGGTCGTGATCATCGCGTCGTAAGACGTGGCCAGCATGTCGTTGCCGTGTGGGTGCAAAGCCAGCTTGTATTCGATATAAGCCAGGTGGTGCGGGTTCATCTGCTCACTGCGGGCAAAACAGGCCAGGGTGACGGCGTCATCCTGCGCAACAAGCTCGCTGAACTCGGCATCGCTCATCCACACGTTTCGGCTGCCGGCCGCCTCGCGCAGGTAAGTCATGTTTTCGGGGGAGCGCGCAAAAGCGATACGCGCCTCGCGGTTGTCGATGTATTCCTGCAGAAACAGGAAACCCTGCATACGGCTGTCGAGCAGCCCGATGGTCTGGTCGTCGACTTCAGTTTCCGTGGCTATCATGTCCTGCAACGCGCGCCATATTTCCTGCTCGGGCAGGTTTCCGATCATCTCTTGTAAACCGTGTTCCCTGTTCATTGCGCTTTCTCCTTGCCTGGTCCAGTTGAAGGACCTTGGGTGAAGACGAATCTGAAAAATCCTGGTACAAACGAATTAGCCGCGATTCAGCCAGCGCCAGGGCCTGGTGCATGCGTTCAACCGCATCAGCCGGCATGGCATCGCTCCGGCACCCGATCATTTCCTGCCAGAATGCGACCTCCGATCGCAACATCGTTTCGTTCAGGTGGACGCCGGCCGTGATACCGCCTGGCTGCTCTGCCCTTGTTGTTTCGCTATCGGCCATTGCCAGGCTCCTGCTTTTTTTGATGGGCCTATTGTGATTCCCACAGTCCACGCACGCTTGACCGGCACGGACGGATAGTTGACGAATTCGGGCGGGCTCAAGGAGAATAATCGGTTGGATCGAAGTGAATAGGTGGAGAACATGAGCATTTTCGCCCCCGCCCTGGGGACGCTCTGGCAACAACTGGAAGCTTGTGGAATGGATCCCGGGCCTGTTTTCCATGCCGAGGGCATAAACCCCGACTCCATTTTCGACGCCGGCGCGCGGATTTCCTACGAACAGTTCCAGCAAGTGGAACTGAAAGCCCTGGAACTCTCGGGCGACCCCAACTTCGGCCTGAAGGCATTCGATACGACACGCCCCGCCCACCTCGGTGCACTCGGTTTTGCCTGGCTGGCCAGTTCCAGCCTGCGCCAGGCCTTTGACAGGCTGCAGCGTTATTCCCGCGTCATCCAGGAAAACCTGGTCATCGGCCTGGAAGAGAAAGACGGGCTTTTCCACGTGTCCCTCGATGCCGGCATTCCTGCGCTCAACGAAAAGATTCGCGAGGACCGCCAGCTCGCCTCCACGCTCAAGTTATGCCGGGTGATTGCCGGCTCCGGCCTGAACCCGGCGAACGTCTGCCTGCAGCAAACCCAGCCGGACGATACCGGCGCCTATTTCGCGCTGTTCCGCTGCCCGGTGGAATTTGGCTGCGAAAAAACCGAGCTGGTGTTCGGCGTGAAAGACATGGACAAGCGCCTGACCGGTTCCAATGCGGAACTGGCCAACCTGAATGAGCACATCGTGGTCAAGTACCTGGCCCACCGGGCCAAGCAGGACATCGTGAACCAGGTCAAGGCAGCGATCATCGACGGGCTCGCCAACGGCGCCGTCACCGAGAAGCTGGTGGCAGATAGCTTGTACATGACATCCCGCAATATGCACCGCAAATTGCAGAAGGAAGACACCTCCTTCAAGCAGTTGCTGACCGATGTGCGCAAGGACCTCGCCCAGCAATACATACAGGACCGCAGCAAAACGCTGACCGAGATATCCTTTCTGCTCGGGTTCTCCGAAGTCAGCTCGTTTTCGCGCGCATTCAAGGGCTGGACCGGCGTCCCGCCCAGCGAGGCCCGCGAGGGTGTGGCATGACCCTGCAGAATATGATTTACTGCCCTATTGACCCATACGCATAATTATCGAGGAAAACAAACCATGACCCGATTGAGCACCCTCCTGATCATCCTGTTGCTTGCCGTATTTACATCACCCCTGAGCGCCTTTGAACCCGATACCAACAACAAGCTCGAACTCGAAGTCGCAGGGGCCATTCTCGATATCAAGAGCGCTGACCCGGGCATCGAAACCTTTTTTGAAAATGCCGCCGGTTATGCCGTTTACCCGAGCGTGGGCAAAGGCGGCTTCGTGGTCGGCGGTGCTTACGGCAAGGGCCTGGTCATCGTCAATGAGCAAGTAGACGGCCACACCTCCATGACGCAGGCCAGCATCGGGTTGCAGGTAGGTGGCCAGAAGTATTCCCAGTTCATCTTTTTCCGCGACCAGGTTGCCCTGGAGCACTTCAAACGCGGCAACTTCGAATTCGGCGCACAGGCTTCGGCCGTGGCAGCCACCGCGGGCGCCTCCGCCGACGCCAACTACAACCAGGGCGTGGTGATTTTCCCCCACGCAGGCGGCGGCCTGATGGTAGAAGGCTCGGTGGGCGGACAGCGTTTTTCCTACACACCGAAGGATTAAGCCTCGCCGTCGCGGGAACAGCGCGAGCCAGGATGGAAAAACCGGTTTCAGCTGAAGCCGGTTTTTTTTGCCAGGAGACAGCCATGCTTTCCAATACTGAAATCGCCGCCCGGACCGAGCGCGCCCCGATCACCGACATTGCTGCGAAGCTGGGCGTCGATGCGGGCGACCTGATCCCCTACGGCCACGAAAT
>JAZBOH010000094.1:0-36967 GCA_036351055.1 Lysobacterales bacterium | reverse complement strand
GAGCGTTCGGCGTCCCGGTAGCCCGGCGCACACTGAACCTGCGTTACCCGGTGCAGCACTTCGGCAAGACTGAGCAGCACCGAGTCGAGGTCGCGTGACTGGGCGACCAGTTCCTCGACGATGCTCAGCAGGTCTTCTGCCGCGCCCGCGGTGAGCGCACGAACCATGGACGCGACGTGTTCATGGTCGACCAGGCCGAGCATTTTTTTCAGGTCGTCTGTGCGCAGGCGGCCGCCGCCGAAGGCGATGGCCTGGTCCAGCAGGCTGAGTCCGTCGCGCATGCTGCCGTCTGCCGCACGCGACAGCACGGCCAGCGCTTCCGTCTCGCTTTCAATTTGCTCGTTGGCCAGCAGGGTTTCCAGGTAGGCGCGGATCTGGTCCGGCAGCAAGCGGCGCAGGTTGAAGCGCAGGCACCGGGACAGGATGGTCACCGGGATTTTTTCCGGATCGGTGGTCGCCAGTACGAATTTCACGTGCGGCGGCGGCTCTTCCAGCGTTTTCAACAGCGCGTTGAAACTGCTGGCCGAAAGCATGTGGACCTCGTCGATGATGTAGACCTTGTAACGGCCGCGAGTCGGGGTGTACTGCACGGACTCCAGCAGATCACGCATGTTATCCACACCGGTGCGCGAGGCGGCGTCGATCTCGATCATGTCGACGAAACGGCCCTCGTCCAGGTCGACGCAGCTGCCGCATTCACCGCAGGGTTGCGATGTCACGCCCGTTTCGCAATTGAGGCACTTGGCCAGGATGCGCGCAATCGTGGTTTTACCGACACCGCGGGTGCCGGTCAGCAGGAAGGCATGGTGCAGGCGGTCCTGGTCCAAGCCGTTGATCAGCGCCTGGGAGACGTGTTCCTGGCCGACCAGTTGTTCAAAGGTTTTGGGGCGCCATTTCCGTGCAAGAACCTGGTAACTCATTTCAAGAGACTCACGATCGACGGTATCCGGACAGTGTTAAATGGATAGAGCAGTTCATGGGGACGAACTATAGCAAACAAAGCGTATGGATGGTGGCAACCCCCGTCCGCCACACCCCGGCGCCCGAGTCCATTGTTGCCGCTGCTCCCTTCCGGGCCTGACGGGGTTCACAATTTGTCGTCGCGGGGGGACCGGCGGGGGTCACCATTGATTGTTCCCGGCTGGCCGGAACAGGTGCGTAATACCAGCAGGGGAGTGGCATTGTGCCGGAACAGCGGGGGGCAATCAACCTTGTTTACGCAAAAAGCACGGTCTCGCTGCCGAGGGCAAATTCCTACGTGGAAACAGGTCAAATTGCGCTGTTGCGATTCGATTCGCGGGTTTAGCCTTTTAGTCGCATCTTGCAAAAGTGTAGATCCAAGCAATCAATTCAAGAAACCAACAATGGGGGTGTGACATGAAAAAAATCCTGACTCTTCTGATGGCTGCACTATTCAGCATGGCTGCCTGGGCGGCTGAGCCGGTGAATGTCAATACGGCCAGCGCCGAGGAGATTGCCGGAAACCTTAAAGGTGTGGGCTTGAGCAAGGCCCAGGCGATCGTCGAATACCGGGAGAAGAATGGCGTATTTGTTCACGTCGACGAACTGGTCAATGTCAAGGGTATTGGTATCCGCACGATTGATCAGAACCGGGGAATGATCCTGCTGCAGGAAGGGCAGGGGCCGGCAAAGGATTGATACGAGGCAGCGTTTGCCTTCCCCGTGGGCAGGCCTGCCCACGGGGGGCTTTCGGCCAAAAGAAATCCGCTGGCTCCTCTCATGTTTTGAGAAAGCACCGGGTTTTAATACGCTCACAGACAAGCTATTCCAGGAGCAGATGATGAAATCAAACCAGGACCTGATCGGAAAGACCATTACCGGGGTTGTGGCGGTTACACCGCCCGGAGAAAACGTGCGGGAGATCTGGATGCTGCAGTTTTCAGATGGCTCCCACGTGGAGTTCGTTTCCCCCCAGGCCAGGCGCCGCCTCAGGGGTAATTTCATGCGAAAAACGGCGTCAATGTCGCGGCCCAAAAACGAGCTGCAACTGGCTCTGAACGTTGCCTGAAACTTATCCACAAAAGCTGTGGATAACCCTGTTAAGAAAGACCTGCGGCTTCAGGCTGCGCGGGAACTGTTCCAGATTGATCAAAAATTGATCAATTTATTTAGTTCTTTTAAATACAATGACTTAGCGATGTCGCGTTTGATGTGATTATTGGGTGTTAATGTAAAAATACGGTCACAAACACAATCAGTTACTTGTGTATAAACAATTCGAATTAAATCGAGAAAACCGCTGTAAGCTGTTGAAAAATGATTTTCATGAAGTGATCACAAAGCGCTATTGATCCCGGATGAGCGAGCACTGCTCAGTAAGTGATTCTTTAAAGCCTGTCGATGCCCGATTCGATCAACCAGGCGTCCAGTTTGTCGAGAATTTGCAGCGACTCGACCTGGCCTTGTCGTTCCTCGCGAAGTTGTGCCGCAACCTGCTTGTACCGGTCCCGGGTAAAGTAATCGGGGTCCATGGTTTCTACCAGTCGCGCCCGCTTGTCCTGTTCCCAGATCCGTTCTTCTTCCAGGTTCAGCGTTTCCGGGAAATTGCGCGCGCGGTAGCGGAACAGCATCAGTTGCAGGCGGTCGTCCTGGAACGACCAGAGGTGACGCCCCAGGTCAGCAGGGGCAATGCCAAGTATCTTGTTTAGCAGGTGGCGGTCGGCCGGCGAGAAAAAGCTGCCGCTGTACAGCATCCGGTCCGGGTCGCTACTGTCCACGAAATCCTGCCCTGCGTGAGCAAAAACATCGATGACCTTGTTTCGTATGCTGGCCAGTGCCGGCAGGATTTTACGTGCGTTGCGGTAGCACTGTTCCGGGTCAAGGCCGATTCGTTGCGTATCCACGCCCTTGAGTGTGCCGGGCGGGGCGATCATCGGTACGTGGTTGCTGTGAACCAGTTTCAGCGGTAAACGTTCAACCTCTTCCGGCAGGTCCTTCGCCGCTGTGAATACCAGGTCGTAGAGTACGTCTGCAGGTTCATGCAGCAGGGGTTCGGGGTCGGCAGAAAGGTCGATCGCGATGACCGCTTTTGGCCGGTCAGGCGGCACGGCGAGTGGCAGTATCATCGCCGTACAACCCCTGACAGCCGGGATACGGGCGCTGCTGTGCAGGATCGGTTTCGGCTCGGTCGGGTCGAGCAGGGCGGCGACCGTGGCCTGCTTGCGCAACCCCAATCCCCATTCGAACAGCCTTGGCTGCTTCGCTCGGATCAGGCGGGCCAGGTCGATGGTTGCGCGTACATCGGCCAGGGCGTCATGCGCACCCGCGTGTTCGATGCCGTTCACGGCGCTCAGGTCTTCAAGTTTGAAACTGGGTTTGCCCGGTTCGTGCATGGGCCACTCGATGCCGTCCGGCCGCAGTGCGTAACACATGCGCGCCAGGTCGATCAGGTCCCAGCGGGAATTGCCGTTCTTGTATTCACGTTCGTATGGGTCGCGCAGATTTCGGTAAAACAGGTTGCGGCTGAACACGTCGTCAAACCGAATGCTGTTGTACCCGGCGCTGCAGGTGCCGTGCTGCATCATCTCCTGGTGGATGTGCTGCGCAAAAACCGTTTCCGGTTCACCTTTTTCGCGTGCCTCTTGCGGCGTGATGCCGGTGATCAGGCTGGCCATGGGATGGGGCAGGACATCGTCGGCGGGGGCGCAGTACCAGACGACCGGGTCGGCCACCGGGTTCAGTTCGAGGTTCGTGCGCAGTGCTGCAAACTGCGCCGGTCGGTCGGCCATCGGGTTGGCGCCGAATGTTTCGTAGTCATGCCAGAGAAAGGTCTCCGGCTGTTTTCTGTGACTTGCCAAAATAAAGTTCTAATTCAGATCATTCCACCGGAGGGGTAGAGAACCGTGGCGTCGTCGTCATCGGGCGGGGTTTGCGCATTGTCGCAACATTCCACGATGACCACCGTCACGTTGTCTGATGCACCCCGTTGCAGTGCTGTCTGGATAAAACCGGACGCCGCTTCTTCCACCGGAGTAGAGGCCAGGCTGTTTTCGATTTCTTCCAGTGTCACCAGCCGGCTCAGGCCGTCAGAGCACAGTAGGAAGCGGTCCCCGGGAATGGCATTGAAATGCAAAACGTCCAGGTCGACGGGTTCCTCGATACCGACGGCTCGCGTGATGACATTGGCCATCGGGTGGTGTTCCGCTTCCTCCGGGGTGATCAGCTCCTGGTCCAGGAGTTCCTGCACATGGCTATGGTCCCGTGTAACCTGTTGTGCCTGCCCATCCCTCAGGCGGTAAATGCGGCTGTCCCCGGCCCAAATCACCGCCGCGCTGTCGTCGTTTATGACCAGGGCGACCACGGTGCTGCCGGGACGTCTTCCGGATTCATATTCGTCTGACATTCGGATAAGGTGCGAATTGGCCTTCTGGATGGCGGCGCGGGTCGCGCCAATCAGGCTGGCCAGGTCGGCAGCGGGCTGAACTTCGCCCAGGGAACTGACGACCTGCTGGCTGGCGACATCGCCCGCCTGGTGGCCCCCCATGCCATCGGCAACCGCCCACAGCCCCACGGCGTCGTTTGAAAACAGCGAGTCCTCGTTCAGTTGCCGGACCATGCCGACATTGGTTTCGCACGCGGATTTTATGATCATGGTGTTGAATTTGGCATCAGGTTTCACCTGCAATAATCTGGTCGATCAGGTTAACTTCTTTTTCCTGCTGGACAAGCGGTCCACCCTGGCTTAACAGGTGCATATAAGCCTCCGGGCTCGGCATGCCTTCGCAGACAATCATTTGCGACTGGTTTTGACCTTGCTGGCCATACCACCAGACGCTGTAATTGCCGGACTGGGCGCTCAGCAGGTGATCGAGAAGCACGGCTGACTGGTCCGCGAATTGCGACGGGCGCCCCATGAACAGCCTCAGGTGATCGAGCTCCTGCGTCACCTGGCTCTGGCAGGTTTCCACGGCCTCGAACTGCATGGCGATTTCACTGACCTTGGCTTCGAGGGCTTCCCTTGGGTAGTCGGCCTCGAGAATATCGATCGCGGCTTTCTCCAGTTCACGAAAACCAAAAGAATTGGCGATCACGTAGGAAACCGGAAGCGTGTCCATTGGCAGCACCGTCGCCAGGGTGAAATTGAAATACCTCCCAACCCGGTCAACACTGGGAATGGTCAGCCCCACCACCGGCTGTTCTCCACAGATGCCGGCGCTGGCGGCAAATTTCCATGCCGGACAATTCAGGTAGTAAGGCAGGAAATCCTCGCCCAGGAATTCTCGCGAGGCGGCCATCGAATACTGCAGCCACCGGTGAAAATCGTTGGCAAAGTCCTGCGGCAACACCTGGTGGATGAAATCGCCAAACGTCGGCAGCTTGCCAAAGTACCCGAACGGGTTCTGCACAGATCCGTCAGTCATAGGCTGGGCACACAACGGAAGGAGCGCAGTTGTGACAGGTTGAACGGGTTGAACGCGCTTCGCGCCCGCAACTCGTAATCGATCCAGCGGTCATCGAGGCTGAATGTCAGCTTGAAAATTTCCGGTGCGCTGCCTGGCTGCAGGTTGGACTTGTCGAGTAGCCGGAACCAGGCCCAATCGCCTCTTTCGGTCAGCGACCCGCCCGTCGCGGTTGGCGGTGCGAACAGGATTTGCACCTGGGTGTAGCTGCTGTCACTGGGCCACAGCAGGGCCTCTGTGCGCGGCAGGTCATGCCCGTAACTGATCTGTTGGCCGTTCAGGTTCAGAGTGAAGTGGGTCGTCTGTGCATCCATGCGTACCGGGGTCAGGCTGAAACTGGTGGCCGGCAGGTTGCCGCCACCGGCGAAAAAGGCATTCTGGATGGCCTTGGCCTGTTGCATCTGCCGCAATGCCGACGGGTTGACCTGGATGACATCCGCCTCGCTGGCATGAATCCGCCATGGGTTGGCATTGGTATCGACGAAACGCGCCAGGTTGGTGTCGAAAAACTGGTCCATTTTGCCGCCGCGGCCGAAAAACTGGCCGAAGTCCTGCAACGCCACCTCGCGTTCACTGCCCGGTGTAAAGGGGTAGCGGTTCGCGATGGCTTTCTGGCAAAACGGAACGACCTCGGACTTCCAGCGGATGTTCAACGCACCCATGAAACGGCCGGCCACCAGGCCGTCGCCCTGGGCAGCCATGTCGCCAATCATCCCGGCGACCGGCTCAGGGGCCTTGGTCGATGCGAACTTGATCTTGTTCACGATGCCGCTGATCTGCTTTTGTGCGCTCTCGGTTTCGGCTCCCATGCCCTCGCGTGCAAGCGTATCGATGTAGTAGGCCAGTTCCTGGATGTCGTCGTTGATGCTCATCAGCGGCGGGGGTTGGTCGCCCTTGCCGAGCACAAAGTCATGCAGCGGTTTGAACTCCCGGTCGACCACGGCCGGATCGCCCACGGTCGCCAGCAAGGAACTGCCGCCTTCGCCTTCACCGCCGTCACCACCCGGTATCGGGATGTCGGGCGCCAGCTTGGTGCGTTCCGCCGTACCGCGCAGCACCAGCACTAACGGTGATTCGTCGCCGGTGATCACGCGCAGGATCTCGGCGGCTTCGACCGCGTTGCTGAATGGCTGGATACGGATGTCGCCGAGGAATTGCCACCAGTTGGCAATGTAGTCACGGAAATAGATATTCGCGACCTGCTGCATCAGGTCGGCGCGGTCAGGCTGGCCGGTTTCCATGGCGTTGGTGCCGAAAATCCAGAACTCTTCCTGCTGCTCGTCGATGACCCGCGCCTGCGTGGGGATGAAAGACTTGTAATAGGCGTCCGGTGAGAACATCGCCGGCACACCGCTGCTGAAGCGCTCACCGCTCGGACGCATCAGGGCGAGCCGGGCATCCGGTCCACCCGCCGAGGCCAGGCTGAAGTCTTCACCTTCCGTCAGCATGGAGGCCTTGATCATCGCGTAGGCCCTTTGTGCATGGGATGTCGCTTCCAAAACGCCGCGCATGGTCTCGACGAGGTTGTCATCCGGGGCGTAGGGCAGGGTGAAGGGGCGCAGGTCAAGCAGGGCGTCGAGGTGCAGAAGCAACTGCGCGTACTGTTCACGTGAGATGCCCGTTTCGAACTGCTGCTCCCAGGCCTTGGCGACCCAGGTCCTGACGAATTCGGGGTCCAGGCGTTCGTCGTTGCCCAGCATCAGGTAAACCTTGAGCGCATAGTAGGCTTGTTCCGGGTTGTTCATGCTCGCCTTCATCTGTTGCTCGACACGCAGCATCAGGCGCGACAGGAAGGCGTTTTCCAACACGTTCTTGTAGGTCGGTACCGTCAGGTTCCTGGCCAGGCGGTTACCCTGGTAGAGACCGAAGCGCAGGCTCAGCGGAGTCGATGCTTCCCTGTCTGCATAGCCAAAAGTCAGGTTTCTGGATTCATTCAAGAGCGGCAGGATGCTGACCATCGAGCGGTTCATCGGCGTGACCTGCTTGATGGTGCTTTCCAGGGACGTTGCATCGTTGGCCAGGTCGTCCATGCGCGCATTGTTGTTGGAGGCGCTCATCCACCAAAGCCCG
The DNA here is from genome assembly GCA_036351055.1 of Lysobacterales bacterium. Lineage (GTDB taxonomy): Bacteria > Pseudomonadota > Gammaproteobacteria > Xanthomonadales > SZUA-36 > JABDPF01. Next base: position 29,477 of record JAZBOH010000094.1, on the reverse strand, counting down.
ATCAGCAACACGGGCACGATGGCCAGGGCGACAAAACCGGCGGTGCGTACCAGTCCATAGACACGTTCCGCCTTCAGGTTGGCGCCGGCCAGGCCGGACTCACCGAAAATGACCTTGCTGAGCAGGTCCCGGATGAAGAAGCTTTTGCCCTTGGCCGGCCCGCCATAGAGGCTCTTGTTGCTGAGGCTGAAACTCCTCGCCAACTGGCTGATCAGGCGGTTGAAAGGCGTGCCTTCCTGGGTGCCGCTGGTGAAATATATGCCTCTCAGGAAGGGCGTCATCGTATAGCGGCTTGGCTTGAACACCCGCTCCATGAACTCGACGGCAAGCGGTTGCGCCGCCCCAAACAGGCTCGGGAAGTTGTAAATCAGGTTGCGCCGGTTCGGGTCGCGTTCTTCCTGCAAGCGCTTGACCAGGCGCGCTTCGATCTGTTCCTGCAACAGGTGTAACTCGGTCTTCAGGTGGTCCAGGGGATCGCCTTCCAGTGGGAAGGTGGTGCCCCAGACCTGTTCGCGCTGGTGACGGTCCAGGTCGCCGTAAAACTCCATGAAGCCGGCCAGCAGGTCGCACTTGGTGAACATGACGTAGACCGGGAAGCGCACGCCCAGTTGTTCGTAAAGCTCCTGGATACGCTGTGTGACCGCGTTGGCCGTGCGTTCCCGGTCGACTTCGCTCTGGCGGGACAGTTCGTCCACGCTGATGGCGACCACGATACCGTTGATGGGGCGCCGCTTGCGGTTCTTCTTGAGCAGCTTGAGAAAACCGGTCCAGGCCGCGTTATCGACCTGTTCGTCACTGTCTTGCGTGGTATAGCGACCGGCCGTGTCGACGATGACCGCCTCGTCCGTGAACCACCAGTCGCAAAAACGCGTACCGCCGACGCCCTGCAGCTTGGATATGCCCATCTTTTCGGCCAGCGGGAAACGCAGGCCGGAGTTGACCAGCAGGGTGGTTTTACCCGAACCGGGAGGGCCGATGATCATGTACCACGGCAGGGAATAGAGGGAGTCTGCCTGTTTGCCCTTGCCGCTTTTGCGCAGTGTATTGAGCGCATCGTCGAACTTTTCCTTCAGGGCGGCGATTTCTTCAGCGCTGCGTTGCTGGGATTGATCGACCCCGGATTCGGCATTGGCGGCGAGGTCATCGCTCAACTGGGCCGATTTACGCTTGTCCCGATATTTCTTGACCAGGACGTAAGCAAAAAAACCAACGGCGAGGATGCCGATGATGATCAGGCGGGTCGATACCGGGCGCAGGAATTCGAACTGGGGGCCCAGGTACCAGATCAGCAGGCCGATCGAGCCTACGCCGAGGTATCGGAACAGCCCAAGAGAAATAAGTCTTCCTAACAGGACGTCCATCTAGTTTCCCCTCACCCGTTCCAGAATGGTGATTTCGACGCGCCGGTTCTTGGCGCGGCCCTCTGCGGTGTCGTTCGAAGCGACCGGCTGCGTGTCGGCCACGCCCAGCGCCCGGATGCGCTCGCCCTTGCTTACCTGCTTGACGAGTTCAGCCACGACGGCTTCGGCGCGGGCTTGCGACAGGGCGCGGTTTGACGGAAAACGCCGGGTCGAGATCGGAACATTGTCTGAATGCCCAATGACCCGGATATTACCGGTGGTTTCTTCCAGCCCCTTGCCAATCCGCGCAAGCAATGGAAGATACGACGGCTTGACCAGGTCCACGCCCGAGTCGAACAGGCCGTCACCGCGGATCAGCACGATCGTTTTGTCGTCCATTTCCTGGACGGTCACCAGGCCCTCGGCAACCTCGGGCGCCAGGAAGCCCTGCATGCTGAAGCGGGGCGGCGCGGGATCGGCGATGCGCCGGATCGGTGGCGGAGAGAAAGAACGTTGCGGCCGCAGGTTTTCTTCCATGCCGGCCGTTCCGAGCGTGGCGTACAACGGGTCACTATGCCGTAACAGGCTGAAACTGAAAGCGCCGTAAATGAAAACCAGCACGGTCAGGGCGATGGCCAGCATCGCCCACGCGGGAATTCGGTGCTTCTTGCTCATCAGCCCCTTGTCGACCCCCTTCCAGTGGGGTGAAAGCGCCATTTCGAAATCACCCCGCTGGTTGCGGATGACCCGGTAGAGGTTTTCCCGAACGGCCTCGAGCGAGGCTGCACCACCGGATTCGACCCGGTAACGCCCCTGGAAGCCGAGCGCCAGGCAGACGTACATCAACTCCAGCAGGTCGATATTTTTTGCCGGGTCTTTCTCCAGATGCTTGAGCAGCAGGAAGAAGCGTTCGCCGCCGCTGGTTTCCCTGTGGAATACGCGCAGCAGGCTCTGGTTGTGCCAGATGCTGTTGGCTCCCCAGGGGGTCAGCAGGACAAACTCGTCGACCGTGGTGCAGAGCACGTAGCGGGCCGTGAAAATGGTTTCGGTTTCAATTCCTGCCCGCTGGGCGCTGGCTTCGAACTTCTTGATTTCACCCGACAGTTGCTGGTGCAGCGCGTTCGGATTGGGGTGCGAGGCCGTGCCCCTGATCTGTCCGAGCAGGTTGAGCAACAGTGCCGCGCACTGCTCGAGCGGGTTGAGCCCGACCATGTCGGAGGTATCGATGGCCGGCCCGGCAGGTGCTGCCTGGGGCGGCGGCGCAGTCGGCTGCGTCGATCTTCCGCCCGGGTTGGGGCGAATGATGGTGCGGTCGTCGTCGGAGCCGTCGAATGGATTTTTGGGATTGTTCATGGTTAAGCGGTTTTGATAGCCCACAGTTCAAAGTCAATTCCCGGGAAATTGCCACCGGCATGAAGTGCCAGGGATCCGACCTGGCGAATTTGTTGCCACATGTCTCCGCGCTTATCCAGCTCGAAGTACTGGTACCCCGCATGGAAGGGGATTTCGCGCGGCACCTGGGGCAGGGCCGACATGGCGACACCGGGTATCTGGAGCTTGATCAAATCGATGATCGCGTTTGGCGAGCCGATTTTTGCCTGTTGCGGAATCAGGTTGCGGATATCTTCTGTCGGCATGTCTGCTTTTACGGCCAGAACAAAATAGGCCTCGTCGAGCAGCTGCCGGTCGGCGATGGTGCCCTTGCGGATGCCGCCTTTCTTCAATTCGAGGTCGATCTGGATGGCGGTCTGGTCGAGCACCGTGGTCAGGGCGCGCCGCAGTTCGGTCATCAGCGGTTCGAAACTGGCCCTGAGGTCTTCGTGGTCGTAGGTGGGAAAAGCCGGTGGGCGTTTCCCGTGGCTGGTGAAGGTAGACAACTCCCCGGCCATCTGTGCGCAGACCGAAAACAGGGTCTCCGGGTGCAGGTTGGGTAGCCCGGACAGGTGACTGAAGTAGGGGTCATAACGATTGATGACCTGTAAAAGCATGAAGTCACCCATGTCCGCCGTGCCACCCTGTTCCGCGCCCAGGCGTGCCGCCAGTGCCTCGGCACGTTGCTTGAGCAAGCCCTGGAGTTCGTCGACGTAGGCAGCCAGGCGGGGTGTGTCTCGGCAGTCCATGGCGGGTGGGATGTAGGTCCTGTCCAGGATCACCGATTTGTCGTTGCGCACCTCGATGACGCGGATCACGCCGAGGCAGGCGTAATCAGCCCGCTCGTCTCTCTCCCTCAGCAGCCGCAAGTTCTTGCGGCCCAGTTCGATCGGGGCGTTTACGTTCATGGCCACGCTGGTATCGCGGACATCCATGACATCAACGGACAGGCGCGTATCCTTGTCTTCACTGTCGCTGCGGCTGACCTCGTTACTGCCGAAGCGTTTTTGCAGCAGGCAGACGTAAATGATCTGGTCACGCGTCTGCATGTCCAGTTCCAGGGCCTCGGGCGCAGCATCCGCGTTGGGCACGTCCAGCGTGGTGCCATCCGGCAGGATGGCGCGACATTTTGCAATATCGATTTTGCCAAGTCCCAAGGCTTCCTGGTTGATCTCCAGTTCGCGTACGCCCCAGGCATAAGGTTGCAACGGGCTGCAGCGGTCTTCGATCAGCGCTTCCAGGTAGCGGTCGTGCTGTTGAAAATGCTGCGGTCTGAGGAACATGCCCTCAGACCATACGGTTTTTGATGTCCAGGACATGGCAGACCCCTTTAGTCGTTAACTTCGATGATCGTAATCTTCTGTTTCTCGAGATTGACAGAGACCCAGTCGGTTTTCCCGGGTGCTACTTCCTGCGTGACGCGCCATTGTGAGCGGTCGATGTCCCGGTATCCCGCGACAAAGCCGAGGAAGGAAGTCTGAACATTGAGTTCCAACTCCGTTTGCTTTGACGCGCCGGGGGTCAGGATGATCTCGGTCTTGTTCAGCACGTCACCACCCAGTGAGGCAGCGTCGTCCCGGGTCAGCGAGAAATAATCCGCGCGGTTGAACTGGTCGATGCTGCTCAATTCCAGTATATGCAAAATGATCGGAGATGGGCGGGATTCCATGTCCGGGTTTACATCCGCGGCTGCAGCCATCTTGATTTTCAGGCTGTGAACCTCGCTAACCGGGGTGCCGCCGCATGAGGCAAGCGCCATGGCCATGAGTGAAAGGGCGAGTGAAATTGCAACTGTTTTGTGGATGATTCTGGTCATTCTGAAGATTCCCTGCGTGCAAGTTTGAGCCGTTCGAGTTGACTTTCGTAGGCGTTTGAAAATTCGGAGCCGAAGAGTTGTTGGAAATCATCATCGGCTGCTTCGGAAACTTCTCCGTACAAGATTTTGTAAAAGTCCCAGCAGCGGGCTTTTTCCAGCGCGGGCATGGCCTTTCCAAGAAAAGAGCCCTTGTTCTTGCTGAATCGTTCCTCGAGCTTATCAGGCTCGAAGCGGCGCAGGATGTTCCTCAGCGCCGCCTCGGTTCCGGCGACCACGGCCATCTGGTGTGCGCTGATGTCATCGACCGCTTCCTCCGTGGCCTCCAGGCCGGAAAGGTAGGCCTTGTCGCCCGCATTGAACAGGCGTGTCATGGCCTCGTGCGCCGAGGCGGAAAATTTGAAGGGATTGTTCGCCGTCGGCGCGATCATGGTCTGTTCCAGGCGGAATTCGCTCTTGATCTGGTTCCTCGATGCGATCACCTGCATCAGGCCCTCGGTCATGACTTTGAATAGTCCGCCAATTTCCTCGAGGAATGCGTTTTCATCCGCGATTCGCAGTTGGGCGGGATCGATTCCGGCGCCCCTGGCAAAAGACTCGATCACGGAACCGGCGGCCACCGGCGCCGCAGTCTGACTGGCCGCCGCCGGCGGGGGCTTTGCTGCGGGAGGCGGCTTCGGTGCTTCCGGTGCAGGCGGTGGGATCGGGCTTTCCTGCGCGGCGGGTGTTGCCGGTTCGGCTACAGGAGGCGGTGGCGGGGTTTCAACCAGGCCGGAATCGTCATCCCAGTTTTCAGGAATGTCGCTCAGGTCGAGTCCGTACCGGTCGTCGGTGTCGGCGGCCGTTGCGGACCTCGTTTCGGGTGCATCGTAGTGCTGTCGCAGCGCCGAACCCTGCTCGCCCTGGTCTGCGAGGGTGGGTGGGGCCGCTTCCGGCTCGTCGTCTTCCAGGTTGTAGAGGTCGTCGATACTGAGCGAGTCCCCCAACAGGCTGTTGTCCATCTCCGAAAGCGGCGTGTTGACGTCCTTGAAAAAAGCGGGATCATCCTCTTGCGGGGCAGTCAGAGGTGTGGCATCGCCCATGATGTCCTCGAGCTCGTCATCCGGTAATTCACCACCGCCCATGATTTCGCCGAGTCCGGGATCCTGCAGGTCACTGCCGAACGGGTTGGCCGAAAAGTCCGGCTCGGCGGCGCCGAAGTCTGCCTGGCCGGCCACCGCCGGTGCCAGTTCCACCTCGAGGTCATAGTCGCCGATGCGGATGCTGTCCCCCTGGTGGAGTTCAACGGATTCGTTCTTGGCCATCCGCTGGTCCGACTTGTTGAGGAATACACCGTTGGTGCTTGTATCGGTGATAAACCAGGTCTCGTTCCGGTTCTCGAACCAGCAGTGGGTGCCGGACATGAAACGCTGCGGGTCCGGCAGGGTCCAGTGATTGTCGGGGCCGCGACCCACGGAAAAACGGTTGAGTTCGCTGCTGAAACTCTGTTCCTGGCTTGGCGTGTTGCGTTGGTAGCTTACAATTTTCAGGGTGATTGACATTGTTTATCCAGGTCGGAAAGAGTCGAGTTGCGGAATTATTTTATTCGCTTGCGCATGACATAGAATATCTTATACTCAAAATGTACTTGAGGAATTCAACAAATTGTAGCAAGGAATCCTGAAAACACACTTCCGGTTTGCACAATGCTTGCAGTTTTCCTCTTCGAACAGGACAAGAAGTCACAGGTTTCTGATGAGAGACCGTTGGCCCATTGTCCTTCCATTACGTGCAAGAGGAAACCCCGGGGGGTCAAATGGGACTATCGATCGAAGCACTCAGTAAACCGGTTTCAGAAGAGTCTCCCTGCGGAGAAAACCTTGAATATGATGCCCAGTTCATGGAGCTGGTCAATCTGTTCGAGGCAAAACCCAAGGCGGGTGCCGCGGTAGAGGAAGGCGATGGCGAGGACTCCGGTCCGGATTGGAAGGGCATAGAGAACCTCGCCAATCAACTGTCCAGTCGAACGCGGGACCTGCGTGTCCAGGTCTATGCCGCGCTGGCGTCCATTCATACCAGTGGGCTGCCGGCATTAAGGGACCACCTGAAAGTCATCAAGATCTACCTGGCCGATTTCTGGGACGACGTGCACCCGCAACTGGACCCGGACGATGACAACGACCCCATGTTACGCGCCAACACGCTCGAAATCCTGAACGAATACGGGCTCATCAGCATCGGGCTGGATCACGTCAAGCTGGTCGAGCTCAGGGGGCTTGGTATCTTCACCCCGCGGTCCGTCGCGCTGGCCGAAGGCAAGGAGGCGGCGGCCGATGGTGAAGAGGTTCCCGATGTCAACCTGATTCGCCAGGCGTTTGCTTCTACCGAACCGGAGCAAATGGCTGAATTGCAGACCGCGATCTCTGAAATCCGCACCTTGCTGGATGAAATCAACGGCGTCTGGATTGAAAAATCAGGTGACTCGGCCGGCTTGATGCTGGGCAATACGAGCAAGGCGATCGGAAGGATCGCTTCGATCGTGGAAGAGTACGGCCCCGGCGCCGGCGGCGGTGAAGTGATGGATGGCGGTGTTGAAATGGGCGAAGGCGGCGAGTTGCCGGCAGCCGGTGGTGCTGCGCCTGTGCAGACCCTTTCCGGGACCGTCAACTCACGTGCAGATGTTGTCAAGGCGCTCGACCGTGTCTTGGACTATTACGCGGCGCACGAACCGTCCAGCCCCATTCCCCTGCTTCTGCGCAGGGCCCAGAGGTTGGTGGAAAAATCATTCATGGAGATTCTTGAAGACATGATTCCGGAAGGCGTTAAAACGGCCAAGCTGGTCGGTGGAGATGACGGAAACGGCTGACGTTTTAAATGTCATCCGGCAAAAACGGGAATCTTGGTATAGGCTAGGTTGTAGTCACGGTTATTCGTAACGATTCATTTTAATCGAGGTGGGAGAGAAAGTATGGCTAAAGAAAGCAGTCAAAAATTCATTGCAAGGAACAGGGCTCCCAGAGTCCAGATTGAATACGATGTTGAGGTTTACGGTGCGGAGAAGAAAATTCATCTCCCCTTCGTGATGGGTGTGATGTCCGATTTGGCCGGTAACCCGGAAGAGCCGTTACCCGCCGTCGCGGATCGCAAGTTCATGGAATTTGATGTCGATAATTTCGACGACCGCATGAAGGCGATGAAGCCAAGGGCGGCATTTCGCGTTGACAATACACTGACCGGAGAGGGCCAGCTGAATGTCGACCTGACCTTTGACAGCATGGATGATTTTTCTCCGGCCGCAGTCGCGAAGAAAGTGGATTCCCTCAATAAATTGCTCGAAGCCCGGACGCAGCTGAGCAACCTTGTGACCTACATGGATGGCAAGACCGGTGCCGAGGAGTTGATTGCGAAAGCCATCAGCGATCCCGCCCTGTTGCAGTCACTGGTATCGGCGCCCAATGCCGACGCCAAGGATGAAGAAGAGAAGGGGGAGGAATAAATCATGGCTGAACAACAAAAAACTTCCGCACCACAGGCCGCAACCGAAGTTGGGGAAACCAGTGAGTTTGCAGCACTTCTGAACAAGGAGTTCCGGCCCAAGACTGACCGTGCCGCGGAAGAAATCGAATCCGCGGTTGGAACCCTGGCCGAGTACGTACTGAAAGATACCAGCCTTGTATCGGGTGACGCAGTCGCTTCCATTGAGGCGTTGATCGGACAGATCGACAAGAAGTTGACCGAGCAGATCAACCTGATCATGCACCACCCGGACTTCCAGGCCCTGGAAAGCGCATGGCGTGGGCTCAGCTACATGGTGAACAACACGGAAACCGACGAATCGCTGAAAATCAAGGTGATGAGCATTTCCAAGAATGAACTTCACAAGTCGTTGCGCAAGTTCAAGGGAACCGCCTGGGACCAGAGCCCGATCTTCAAGCAGATGTACGAGCAGGAATACGGCCAGTTCGGTGGCGAGCCCTATGGCTGCGTGGTAGGTGATTATTACTTCGATCACGGCCCGCAGGACGTTGAAACCCTGGGTGAAATCGCCAAGATTTCAGCGGCCATGCATTCGCCGTTCATCTCGGCTGTCAGCCCGAAGGCCATGCAGTTCGACTCCTGGGGCGAACTCAGTAATCCGCGCGACCTGACCAAGATCTTCCAGACGCCGGAATACGCTGGATGGAGAGCCCTGCGCGAGTCCGAGGATTCGCGTTACCTGGGGCTTACCATGCCGCGCTTCCTGGCGCGCCAGCCCTACGGTTCCCGCACGGATCCGGTTGACGAGTTCGATTTCGAGGAGGACACCGAAGGCGCGGATTCCGAGAAATACGCCTGGGCCAACTCGGCCTACGCGATGGCCACCAACATCAACAAGTCATTCAAGATGTATGGCTGGTGTTCGCGGATTCGCGGCATCGAGTCCGGTGGTGCGGTTGAAGGTCTGCCGACGCATACCTTCCCGACGGATGACGGCGGCGTGGCGATGAAGTGCCCGACCGAGATCGCGATCAGTGACCGGCGCGAAGCCGAGTTGGCGAAGAATGGCTTCATGCCGCTTATTCATCGCAAGAACTCTGACTTTGCTGCCTTTATCGGCGCCCAGTCGCTGCAGGCCCCGGCCGAGTATGACGACCCGGACGCAACGGCCAACGCCAACCTGGCGGCCCGCCTTCCGTACCTGTTCGCCAGTTGCCGTTTCGCCCACTACCTCAAGTGCATCGTTCGCGACAAGATCGGTTCATTCAAGGAGCGCGACGAGATGCAGCGCTGGCTGAACGATTGGGTGATGCAATACGTCGATGGCGATCCCAGGAACTCCAGCGAGGCGACCAAGGCGCGCAAACCGCTGGCCTCGGCAGAGGTCGTGGTGGAAGAAGACGAAAGCAACCCCGGTTATTACCGTTCGCGCTTTTATCTGCGCCCGCACTACCAGTTGGAGGGACTCACCGTCTCGCTGCGGCTCGTATCCAAGCTTCCCTCAGCCAAGGGTTAAACGGATTCGGGCCCACTGCGGGTCTGAAAATCACAGGGCTGCACTGGTAGCCCTGTGAGATGGTTCACAGCAGAACTGCGATTCAACGACTATATTTGCTTCACAGTTGAAAAAAACCGACAACTGGGCGGCAATTGAAATTCCTTTTAACAAACTGATTAAAGGTAAGGAGAATTCTCATGGCAATGGACATGTTTCTTAAGATCGAAGGTGTAGATGGCGAGTCACTGGACAGCGAACATTCGGGCGAAATCGATGTGCTGGCCTGGAGTTGGGGTATGACCCAGTCCGGCAGCATGCATGTCGGCGGCGGCGGCGGTTCAGGCAAGGTATCGGTCCAGGATGTTTCAATCACCAAGTACGTGGACAAGGCTTCCGCGACGATCATGAACAAGACCTGCGCCGGTGACCACTTTCCCAGCGCCGTCCTCGTTATCCGCAAGGCCGGCGGTACCGCACTGGAATACTGGAAGCTGACCATGAACAAGGTCCTGATCACCAGTATCTCAACCGGCGGCAGTGGTGGTGAGGACAAGCTGACCGAGAACCTCACCCTGAATTTTGAAGACTTCAAGGCTGAGTACACCGAGCAGAAGGAAGACGGCAGTGCAGGTGCTACCACCGAGGCAGGCTTCAATATCGCGCAAAACATCGCCGTCTGATCAGCAAGTCAGGCGAACGGCAGATCAGTCCGGGAGGTTCCGCGTGGAGCCTCCCGGGCTCCGTATGAGTGAAACAGGCCCGCAAAGGGCCGGGGACTCTTATGAAAGCTGAGGAATGGGTAAAGGCGGGTAATCTCGATAAAGCACTCGAAGAACTTCAACAACGAATCAGAAAGGCGCCGGAAGTAGCCGAGAGCAGGATTTTCCTGTTTCAGCTGCTTGCGTCGCTGGGTCAATGGAAACGGGCACTGACCCAGCTCGAAGTCATCAAAGGCCTCGACAGCAGCACCTGGCCGATGGTGCATGCCTACCGCGAGGCCGTCAATTGCGAGCTACACCGGGAAGCGGTATTCCAGGGCAGTGTCAAGCCCCTGGTTTTCGGTGAGCCCCAGGAGTGGATGGCCATACTGGTGGAGGCCCAGCAGTCGCTGGCAAAGGGTGATCCTGACCGGTTCCTGGAGTTGAACGCGCAGGCGTTCGAAAAGGCGCCCACTTCTTCCGGTACGATCAATGGAGAGCCGTTTGAGTGGCTGGCCGACGCCGATCAGCGTTTCGGACCGGTCCTGGAAATGGTGTTCAATGGGCAGTATTACTGGACCCCGATGCACGGTATCAAGTCGCTTCGTTCCGAAATGCCCAGTGATTTACGCGACTTGTTCTGGTTGCCAGCCGAGGTGACCTGGACCAATGGCGGCCAGAGCATGGTCATGTTGCCGGCACGCTATCCGTCACTGTCCGGGCTGGACGATGAATCCCTGTTGTCGAGGAAAACCGATTGGGTGGACCGCGGCCAGGGTATTTTCGAAGGCAAGGGTCAGCGCATGCTGGCAACGGACCAGGCTGAATACCCCTTGTTGCAGGTCCGGGCTATCGAGTTTGAGGCCTGATACCGGGCTATGGCGAAATTGCAGCCCTCATTGCTGGACCGGCTTACCGACTTGCGTCCGGAGAAGGAAAAGGAAAGCTCATCGCAACAGCAACTCAGCCAGCAGGAGTATAAGGACGCGGTTATTCGCGACCTTGCCTGGTTACTCAACTCCGCGGCCCTGGAATCCGTGATCGATCTTGAGGATTTTCCTGCCGTACGGCACTCGGTCCTGAATTACGGCATGCCGGATATTTCAGGTCATACGTCTTCTTCCATCAATACCCGGGAGATGGAAAAAGCGCTCAAGAGGGCGATCAACGAGTTCGAACCGCGGATCATTCCCAATACCCTGAAACTGGATGTTCGCTCAGATCCGGATACGATGAGTCACAACTCGCTCGAGTTTAAAATCGAAGGCGTGGTGTTCGAACAGCCAATGCCTTTCCAGATCGCGTTGCGCAGCCGGCTTGACCTGGAATGCGGTGATTTCGACATCGTCGAACAGACAAGGTAAACCGGATGGATCGCCGACTCCTTCAACACTACAACAACGAACTGAACTTCATGTACGAGATGGGCGAGGAGTTTTCCCACGCCTATCCCAAGATTGCATCCCGCCTGGGAATTGAAAACCAGCAATGCGCAGACCCCTACGTGGAACGGCTGCTGGAAGGTTTTGCTTTTCTGACCGCTCGGGTGCAGCTGAAGATTGAGGAAGAATTTCCGAAATTCTGTCAGCAGCTGATTTCAATGGTCTACCCTGACTACCTGGCGCCGCTTCCGGCCATGACCGTAGTCCAGTTCGAGCCCGAGCCCAACGACACCAGCACGGCCGATGGATTTTCCCTGGAGCGAGGGACCGTGTTGCTCAGCGGACTCGGGCCGGATATGCAGACCAATTGCAGGTTCCGAACGGCCCACGAGGTGAAAATCTACCCACTCAAGGTAACGGGGGCCGAGTACCTGGGGAGCCGCGCAACGCTGGCGCGCCTGGGCATCAAGCCTGATCGCCGGGTCAGTTCGGCTGTGCGCATCAAGTTCGAGGCACAGGGCGGGGCAGGCGTGGGCGACTTGAAAATTGACAGCCTGCCGCTTTACCTGGGAGGAAGCGGTCATATTCCGATGTGGCTCTACGAACACATCATGGCCAATGCCTGCGGACTGAATGTCCTGGTCGGCCAGGGTGAGGAGAGAAAAGTCTTCGAGTTGCCGCCGGAAAACCTGAGAAGAAAAGGCTATCAGGCAGACGAGTCGCTACTGAATTACCGCTCTCGTTCTTTCGACGGTTATCGCCTGCTGCGTGAATATTTTGCCTGTCCCGAGCGGTTCCAGTTCATTGATTTATGCGGCCTGGACCAGGTGCTGCCTCGCTGCACGGGCAGTGAATTTGAAATCATCATCCAGTTGAACGAGCGCGTTGCGGAACTGGAGAACGTCGTGGACGAAGGGAACTTCAAGCTGTTCTGCACGCCCGCGGTGAATATATTTCCCAAGCGCGCCGACCGCATCCAGCTGAATGAGCGGGACTACGAGTTTCATGTGGTGCCGGATCGCAGCCGCCCGCTGGACTACGAGGTCTACCAGGTCCTGGAGGTGGTGGGTTATGAAGCCAGGGCCACCGACAAGCAGCGATTCATGCCGTTTTATGGCTTGAGCAGCCAGCAGTCCGAGGGTGAGAACCCGGCCTATTACACCGTGCAGAGAAAGCCGCGCGTGGTGTCGAGCCGCCAGAAGCAATACGGGTCCCGTTCCAGTTATCTTGGCCAGGAAGTTTTCATATCGCTGGTCGACGCCAACGAGGCGCCGTATAGCTCAGAGCTTAGCCAGGTGGGAATAAAAACGCTCTGTACCAACCGCGACCTGCCGCTCAAGATGCCGTTGGGGCAGAAAGGTGGCGACTTCACGCTTGAGGTCAATGCGCCGGTCGAAAAGATTCATTGTGTCAGCAAGCCAACCAAGCCGGGTCCTTCCGGTTCGCACGGTGAGCCGGGCGAAGCGACCATGAGCGGAGAATACGCCTGGCGCGTGATCAGCCACCTGACGCTCAATTATCTTTCCCTGGTCGACGAGAACCCGGAAGAGGGCGCCTCGGCGCTCAGGGAACTGCTCAGCCTTTACTCGAATTACGGAACGCTCGCAGACCGCCAGATCAGCGGTGTGCTGAGCGTTCGGGCCAGGCCGGTGACCCGCCGCCTGCCGATACCCGGTCCGATCAGCTTCGGACGCGGGCTTGAGATCACCATTACCTTGGAGGAATCCGCGTTTGAATCCGGGGGCATGTACCTGTTCGGGTCCGTGCTCGAAGAATTTTTCAGCAAGTACGTTTCTGTAAACAACCTGACCGAGGTGGTGGTTCAGAGCGACTCAGATATCGAGATATGCCGATGGCCAGTGAGAATGGGAACCCGGCCGAGGGCATAACGCTCCTGAGAGAGATCAAGCAGGCGCCGTACCGCTACGGGTTTTTCCAGGCGGTGCGCCGGATCAATTGCGAGTTCCCGGACAAGGCTTTGACCGGCAAGGCCTTTCGGCCTTCAGAAGACCCGGTGCGATTCGCCGAGACGCCCTATACCAGCTTTGCCGCGTCGACATTAAACGCCGTCGATTTTGAAGGTCCGCGGGGCACCGCACGGATTTCACAGCGTTTTCTGGGGCTTTTCGGGCCCGACGGTCCGCTGCCCATACACCTGACTGAGTACGCCCGTTGGCGTATGCGGCACCACCAGGACCATACCCTGGCGGCGTTTGGTGACATGTTCCACCATCGCATCGTCAGCCTGTTTTACCGCGCGTGGGCACAGGCCCAGCCGACGGTTCAGCATGACCGGCCGGACCAGGACCGTTTTTCGGTATACGTGGCCAGCCTGGCAGGATTTGGCATGCCGGCGATGCAGGGTATGGACGCCATGCCCCAGGCCTTGAAGCTGCACTTCACCGGTCACCTGGCGAGCTTGCCGCGCCACGCGACCGGCCTGGCCTCGATTCTCGAGAGTTATTTCGGCGTCAAGGCGAAGATCCGGGAGTTTATCGCCCACTGGCTGGACATTCCGCGCTCGGACCGCTTCAGGCTGGGGCAAGGCGGGGGCACCGGGCGACTGGGTGAGAGTACGGTTCTGGGCGAGCGCGTCTGGCAGCGGCAGGACAAGTTCCAGATCTGCCTGGGCCCACTGAGCCTGGAAGATTACGAGGGCTTCCTGCCCTCGGGCCAACACTTTGAAGCAATGACCGCGATGGTCCGTAACTACCTAGGAATCGAGTTGTTATGGGAAACCCAGCTGTTGTTGAAAGGGTCCGAAAAGCCGGTGACCTGTCTTGGAAAACAGGGCGCGCTGGGGTGGACCAGTTGGTTGCAAAGCGAGGAAAAACGCGAGGTGATCGGCGACCTGGTTTTGCAGGCAGCCGAGTACAGACATTGATGATTTGAAAATGAAAACGAAGAGGGCAGAACCGTGACAGAAATCAGTCGTACCGCATTATTTGGAAAGCTTAACAGCCTGTTGTATCAATCCATCGAGAGCGCCACCGTATTCTGCAAGATGCGCGGCAATTCTTACGTCGAACTGGTGCACTGGTTGCAACAGATCCTGCAACTCCAGGATTCGGACCTGAGACGTATCCTCGATCACTACAAGCTCGAGAATGCCCGCCTTGCGGCGGATTTCACCAAGGCCCTGGATGCCTTGCCGCGCGGTGCGACTTCGGTCAGCGACCTGTCCGCCCACCTCGAGGAGTCGGTTGAAAGGGCCTGGGTATACGGCAGCCTGATGTACCAGTCGCCTCAGGTCCGCAGCGCCTATCTCCTGATCGGCATCCTGAAAACGCGCAACCTGCGGAACGAGTTGATGCGTATTTCCAGCGAATTCGAACGCATCGAACTCGATGACCTGATCAAGTCGGTGCACAAGATCATCGACGGTTCGCCGGAAGATTCACTCGCCGCCAGCGACGGCAGCGACCTGGGCGCGGCGGATGGCGCACCGGGCGTGGGCGGCGCGGCGCCGGGTGGTGACAAGTCCGCGCTTGCCAAGTTCTCGGTCGACCTGACCGAGCAGGCGCGCAACGGCGAACTGGATGCGATCGTCGGTCGTGATGAGGAAATCCGACAGATCGTCGATATCCTGATGCGCCGCCGCCAGAACAACCCGATCCTTACCGGTGAGGCCGGCGTGGGTAAAACCGCCGTGGTAGAGGGCTTCGCGATGCGCCTGGCGCGCGGCGACGTTCCGCCGCAATTGAAAAACGTATCCCTGAAAGCACTCGATATCGGCCTCCTGCAGGCCGGCGCCAGCATGAAGGGTGAGTTTGAGCAGCGCCTGCGGCAGGTGATCGATGAAGTACATGCCTCACCGACGCCCATCATCCTGTTTGTCGACGAGGCGCATACCCTGATCGGCGCGGGGGGGTCAGAAGGCACCGGCGATGCCGCTAACCTGCTGAAGCCGGCCCTGGCCAGGGGAACCTTGCGCACCGTCGCGGCAACAACCTGGGCGGAATACAAAAAATACATCGAAAAAGACCCCGCGCTGACCCGGCGATTCCAGGTGGTCAAGGTCGAGGAACCGAGTGAAGAACGTTGTACCCGGATGATGCGCTGCGTCGCGCCGGCGATGGAAAAGCACCACAAGGTGCAGATTTTCGACGAGGCGGTGGAAGCGGCCTCAAGGCTGTCCCATCGCTATATCCCGGCCCGCCAGTTGCCGGACAAGGCCGTCAGCCTGCTGGACACCGCCTGTGCCCGCGTGGCCGTGGCGTTGCATGCGATTCCGGCCGAACTGGAAGACTGTGAACACAGGATCGATGCCCTTGAACTGGAACAACGGATCATGGCGCGCGAGGCGGCCATCGGTGTTGAAGACAAGGAGCGTGAGGTCAAGATCGCCGACGAACTGGAAACGGAGCGCGCGCGCGACGCCGATCTCAAGGAACGCTGGTCGAATGAGAAGGCCCTGGTCGACCAGATTCTGAAGTTACGGGAAAAACTGAGCGGGGATAGTGTCGAGGAAGAGGCGGCTGAAGCGATGGCTGAAGCTGGGCTTGAGGACGCGGTGGCGGAGGCCGTTATCGAAGCCGCCGAAGAAGCCGCCGAGGAAACGGTGGAAGAAGTTGTCGAAGGGGCCGTGGACGTTTCCGTCGAGGCATCCGTGGACGTTTCCGTTGATGCCGCAGCCGGGGATGACGCCGGGGAAGTACTCGACGAGACAGCCATCCGCGCCGAGTTGGAGGCCCTGCAGGCCGAGCTGACGAAGATCCAGGGTGAAAAACCGCTGGTGCACCACAGCGTGGACAGCCAGGCCGTTGCGGCCGTGGTCGAGGATTGGACGGGCATCCCGGTGGGCAGCATGGTCAAGGACGAGATCCAGAACGTCCTCAGCATGACCCAGCGCCTGGAACAACGCGTCAAGGGCCAGGACCACGCGCTTGAAATGATTGCCAAGCGCGTTCAGACCAGCCGCGCCGCACTCGATAACCCGGGCAAGCCGATCGGCGTGTTCATGCTGTGTGGCCCAAGCGGAACCGGTAAGACGGAAACCGCGCTGGCCATCGCCGAGAGCATGTACGGCGGTGAACAGAACATGATCACCATCAACATGAGTGAATTCCAGGAAGCGCACACGGTATCGACCCTCAAGGGTGCGCCCCCGGGCTACGTCGGTTACGGTGAGGGCGGTGTGCTGACCGAGGCCGTGCGCCGCCGCCCCTACAGCGTGGTCTTGCTGGACGAGGTGGAGAAAGCGCATCCCGATGTGCACGAGATTTTCTTCCAGGTGTTCGACAAGGGTTTCATGGAGGACGGCGAAGGGCGCTTTATCGACTTCAAGAACACGCTGATCCTGCTGACGTCCAACGTGGGCAGTGATGAGATCATGAACCTGTGCAAGGACCCGGAACTGATGCCGGATTCGGACGGTGTGGCCAAGGCGCTGCGAGAACCGCAACTGAAGGTCTTCCCCGCGGCGCTACTGGGGCGTATCGTCAGTATCCCGTTCTACCCGCTGAGCGACGAGGTGCTGCAGATGATCATCACGCTGCAACTGAACCGCATCGTCAAGCGCATGCAGGAAAACCACGGCATCCCGCTGACCTACAGTGACGAGGTCCTGAAATTAATCGGCGCACGCTGCACGGAACTGGAGAGCGGCGGCCGCATGATCGACGCCATCCTGACCAACACGGTGTTGCCCACGATAAGCCGCGAACTCCTGACGCGCCTGTCCGAGGGCAATCCCTTGCAGACCGTTCATATCGACGCGCAGGAGGACGATTTCACCTATACCTATACCTGAATCAGCGCACTGACCCGCCGGTATGGAAGTTGATTTCAAATTCCCGGCTGTACTGGGTGCGGCCGAGGAAAATCGAACCACGGCCGCGCAGTGCAATCTGGCCGTGCTGGAGCATGCGCCGCTGGCCGTCCCGTATGACCAGCGTGCCGTTGGTGCTGAAGTCGGTCAACACGAAATCCTTGCCCACGTACCGGATTTCGGCGTGGTGGCGCGAAACCAGGTGGTTGTCGAGCACCAGGTCACAGTCGTCATGGCGGCCCAGGAGAAAACGAACAAGGCGGTAGTCCAGGTTGATGGCGCGTCCCTGGAACTCGATGGAAAGGCGGTTGGAGGCCGGTGCCGCACGTCGCGCCGGTCCGACCTGGGTGATTTCATCCTGCTGCTCCTCGTCAAGCAGTTCGAGCAGGGAGAGGGGGCTGGATTTCCCCTTGATATGGACCTCGCCCAGCGAGCGGAAGGGTCCGGGTGGAATCGCTTTCAGGTCCTGGGCGGTGAGCGGGGTAACGAGGGTTTGACCGCCTTTTGCGATGTCACACAGCCGGGCCGCGATATTGACGGTATCGCCAAGAATTTCCTTCCCGGAGCGAAAGACCGGGCCCGTGTTGATTCCGATACGCATTTCGAGCTCGCTCATGGTGCGCGCATTGCGGTGAATGTCGAGTGCGGATTTCAATGCGTTGCCGGCCCGGGCGAAGAGGCAAAAAATATCGTCACCCTGTGTCCTGAGGACTTTCCCGCCGTTCGATTCAACGATGGCGGAAGCCGAATTCAGGGCCCGTTGAATCAAGGCCGCCGCGGCCATGTCACCCAGTTTCGAGAACAGGTAAGTGCTGCGGCAGATATCGGCGAACATCACGGTGGCGATCGGTTTCTCGGAGCGGGTCATTGCCAGGCCTGGGTCAATTCCACAAAGGATTTCAGTTGCGTACATTGATCATGATAGACCATGAGGAAAACTTATTGGCGGGTAGCGAGCTTTTTGGCGATCTGCCCCCGGCCGACCGCAAGCAGATCCTGGAGCTGTGCTCGACTTTCAGCGTGCCCGCTAAAAAAGCGGTTTTCCACCAGGGTGATCCCGGCAAGGAAATGTATATCGTTACCTCGGGTCGTCTCAAGATTTCCGTGGTCTCCGCCGAGGGCAAGGAGTTGAGTTTTTTTATCCTCAAGAAGGGCGACATTTTTGGTGAGTTGGCCTTGCTTGACGGCGAACGGAGAAGCGCGACCATCACCGCTATCGAACCCTGCGAATTGCTCGTTCTACACCACCGGGACTTTCGCGGCTTGCTGGAAAAGCACCAGCAGATCGGCCTCAAGCTGCTCTCCATCCTCGCCGGGCGGGTGCGGGCCACGACGGACCTGTACGAGGACTCGGTGTTTATCGAAATTCCTGGCCGCCTGGCGGCCCGTCTGCTCGACCTGGCGGCCGAACACGGGATCGAGTCCAGCGAGGGCTTGCTGCTCGACCTGAAACTCTCTCAGTACGAGCTGGGCACCTTGATCAACGCCTCTCGTGAGAGTGTGAACAAGCAGCTGAAAGCGTGGCAAAGCCAGGGAGTGATCCGTATCGTGGACGGCAAGGTGCTGATTCCGGCACCCCACTTGCTGGAGTCGCTGGTTTGACCCGGGTTGTGAACGGGTTCACAGCCCCCGGGCCAGCATGCAGGCATTATGATTACTGCTAGAATCTAGAGAGACCTTTATGTTCACGTGCAAATATTCTCCAGGGAAAAAACCATGTCCGAAGATCTGACCGCCACCGTTAGCGATGTCCACCGTGGGCTACAGTTTGACTATCCCGGCGACGTAACCCCGTCCGATACGAATTTGATCCTCCGGTCATTTGAAGGTGAAGACCGGCTCGGCAGGCTGTTTGAATATCGCCTGGACCTGCTGTGTGAAAGCATGGATGTCAAGTTCGACAAGATCGTGGGTGAAAAAGTCACCATATCGATAGACAACCAGGAAGGGAAACGCAGGTTCTTCAATGGTTATGTCACGGAGTTTGCGTTTAGTGGCAGCGAGGGCAGGTTCGGCCGCTTTTCAGCAACCCTGCGGCCCTGGCTCTGGTTCCTTTCACGCACCAGCGATTGCAGAATTTTCCAGGAAAAGACCGTTCCTGAGATCATTGACGCCGTATTCAAGGATCACGGGTTTTCAGAATACCTGATGGGTGGTTTGACGGGCACGTACCAAAAACGGGACTACTGCGTGCAGTACCGCGAGTCTGCCCTGGATTTCGTTTCACGTTTGATGGAGTTGGAAGGCATCTATTACTACTTCGAACATGAAGAAGGCAAACACATGCTGGTGCTCGCGGATTCTGTTTCCTCGCACAAGGATAATCCGGATTACGCCGAGGTTCCTTATTACCCGCCGTCTGCGGATTCCAACCGGCGCCCCGAACACCTCCAGTCCTGGATGCTGCGGCAAAGCATCATCCCGACCGATTTCTCTCAGCAGGCTTATGACTTTGAGAAGCCGAAGTCCATCCTGACATCAAAAAGTGAGGTAAACCACAAGCCCAAACACGACAGCCCCTTGTCAAAAACGTCCGAAATATATGACTACCCCGGAGACTTCAAGGAGTTGAATATTGGGGAGGAAATGACTGAAGTTCTCCGGGATACCTGGGAGACGCAGAGCATACGCGCATTTTCCAGCGGAAATACCCGGGGCATGCTGGCAGGCTGCACATTCAGGCTGACCGAGTATGAGCACCAGGATGAAGAAGCGGCGTATCTGATTGTATCGGTGCACCACGAGATAGCCGGCGATGACCCGGTATCGGGTAACAACGATAACCGCGAGCCATACCGTTGTCATATCGAAGCGATCAACAAGGGTTGGCCCTACCGCAGCCAGAGGACGACACCCAAGCCCGTGATTCGTGGTCCGCAGACAGCGAAGGTGGTTGGCCTGGAGGGGGAAGAAATATTCTGTGACAAGTACGGCCGGGTGAAGGTCCGGTTTCACTGGGACAGGGACCCCCTGAAAGTCAAGGACCAGGACAGGACCTGCTGGATTCGCGTGTCGCAAATATGGGCCGGAAAGAACTGGGGCGGAATCCATATTCCGCGAATTGGCCAGGAAGTCGTGGTCAGTTTCCTTGAGGGAGACCCTGACCGCCCCCTGATCACCGGTGCCGTCTACAACGCGGAGAACATGCCTCCCTACGCGCTGGACGCCAACAAAACGCAAAGCGGGATCAAGTCTCACAGCACCAAGGAAGGCACGCCGGACAATTTCAACGAGTTGCGTTTCGAGGACCTGAAAGGCAAAGAGGAAGTCTATTTCCAGGCGGAGAAAGACCTCAATTCAGTCGTCAAAAACAAGGAAGGCCGGAAGGTCGGGGTGAGCCGGACGACCGAAATCGGTGAGGGGGAATATTGTGGTGGTGATGATAAGGACAAGAAGCCCGAAATCAAGGACGAAGTGGAAGTCACCACGATCCATGCAAGCAAAAAAACCGAAATCAAGGGTAACGAGGTTCTGGAGATAGCGACTGACAACAAGGCTGATATCGGCCGTGATGTGGTCATAAAACACGCTGATGACAAGCTGCTTGTCGAACAAGGCGACGTCACGCACACGATTGAAATGGGCAAGTTCACGCAAACGATCGAGGGCGATGTCACCAAAACGGTCAGGACGGGCAATTTTAGCCAGACCGTCGAAATGGGCAACATCGAGCGGAAGGCCGATACAGGGGCTATTTTTGAAGAGGCAGCGCAGTCGATCGAGTTCAAGGTTGGGCAGAGTTCCATCAAGCTGGACCCCACAGGAATCACGATTGAGGCGCCAATGATCACGATAACCGGACAAACGCAGGTCGATATATCCGCAAACACGATGCTCAATGTCGAGTCATCAATGACCACCGTAAAAGGTAATGGAATGCTGACGCTCAAGGGCGGCGCCGTGATGATCAACTGAAGGTGACATGGGGTGGAACAGGTCGTGAATAATCAGTGGCAAAAAATGAATTCAGGCCGGGTGGCGGACCTGTTGTCCGCCGAGCGGCTCAGCGAGGGTGCGCGGGTTCACTACAGCCCGGACACGCGCCCGGATGAATTGATATTCAAGCTGTGCGATGACGGTTTCTGGCAGGACGCGATCACGGTGGCTTCCTGCACGCTACCGCCCCGGGAGGCCGTCTGGTGGGCCTGCGTCTGCGCGCGGAAAATGGCGTCCATCGCCGAAAATCCGGCAGAGATGCTGGCGCTGGAGTCCGCTGAAACCTGGGTTTACAAACCCAGCGAAGACCATCGTAAAAAGGCCTTTGAATTCGCCCAGGCCAGTGACCCGTGCCGGGCCGGGGGGCTATGCGCCTTCGCCGCCACTTTTAATGACTGCAAAATTCCATTGGTGGACGGGTCGGAGGTTGAACTGGATAAGGGGGTGTTTTCGGGCATGGTGTCCGGTGCGGTCATGATGGCGGCGAGTGATGCAGGACCGGAGCAGGTTTTCAAGCGCTTCAAGCGTTTCATCGAGAGCGCCGGCGACATTGCCAACGGCGGTGGTGGCCGCATGGCAGACATGGAGGAATAGGACACGCTGTCAGCAGCAAGCGTGGGTGACTATTGCGCCTACGGCGGGGCCATCGCCGCGGGCTTGCCTACGGTTCTCGTCAGCGCTCAGTCCTTTTCCGGGACCGGATCCAATGTCTCTGTGGCTGTCCCGCGTTCGGCTGCCCCTCCAACAGCCTTTCCCCCTGTGCCGAGCAGCAACGACTCAGTGGTGTCGACGATCGATCCAAGCAGGCGCTCCAGGCGCACTTCACCGTTCTGCGGATGATCCGGGTTGAAGCTGAAAAAGCGGTGCTGCCCGCGGCAGCGCAGGGTGATTTCGTCACACGGCCCCGATACCTTGAAGAATACATCGATATCGGCAACTTCCGGATGGGCCGGCGGCAGGAACGAGGCGTTGTGCTTCCATTCTGTATCCTGGTTGCGATCGTAGACGGTCACTTTCGGGTGTCGCGCAAGCAATGCCTGCCGGAACCGCAAGCGCAGGTTTCCTGAACCCTGGATGGACAGCGTGAAGATGAGGGAGGGGCCTGGCATCTCAGAGGTAGGGCGAGGGATCCGGTATGTCAGACCGTGAGAGTTCCTGGAAGAATTCCTGAACCCACTCCGGTCCGGGGCGTTTTTTGCCACCTGCCGGGTGCTCCGAGGCCCACTCCAGTACCGAAATCAACAGTATGAAGCGGTCGTCTTCCCCGTTGCTCCGGCTGTCCACCTTGCCGAAGGTTTGCGTGATGGGGGCCGGAAAGGGCAGGCGGTGGATGTTTGGCCCATCGAGATTTTCGCAGTGCTCCGGTGACGACGTGACCAGGTATTCGCGGCAGACCAGCGGACGCACGGGGTGGATGGAACAGGATTCGTTCACCAGGAAGGGGCAGGCGATGCCCTGGCTGAAATAGGCCTGGGCCCCTTCGCGTTTTGTTTTTTCATCCATGCCGCCCAGGCCAAGCAGGATGCCGCTAATACCCGCGTCTTCGGCTCTTTGCATGGCGGATTCAAAACGCTTTTGAATTGTTGCCTTTTCTTGCTCCGGCATTCCCTCTACCAGGGCAGCCAGTTGCCGCGCCTCGGCGGGTGTTACCGGCACGGGCTGGCGGCAACAGGCGCCGCAGCCTTTTCGACAGGCAATGGTTTTGCCGGTCTCATGGCTCTTGTCTTCCACTCCCTCGGTCACCTGTTCCGAGAAGTGATGCAGTATGGGTAAAATGGATTCCGGGGGAACCTTGCCGGCCGGCACGACCAGGTTCAGTTGAATTTTACGGCCATCTACAGAAATTTCCGCGTTTGCGGTCAGGGTCTCGTCGCGGCTCTTTCGAGTTGCCGGCCTGCTGGGTCGCATCCGCTGGCCGCTGTCAGCGGGCCCAGGCGCCGGCCAGCGCCGTCACGGGCGAGGCGATGGACTGGAACCGTCCCAGCACGGCCGTATTCCGGTTGCGGTAGCTGATCACCGGCATCAGGCCCTGTTCGAACATGGCGGTCATCGTGGATTCGGGGATCAGCAGTTCGGCGCAGGGCTGGAGTTTCGTCTCGCCGTCTTCAACATAGGAATACGCCGGGAGTTCGCCCAGGTCGAGGTGGCTGCCGGGGTCCATGGCCCATTGTTCACGGGAGAACTGTTCCGCCAGCAGGCGGGCGCAGTGGTAGGCCGGGTTACCCCACAGGTAGTCCTCGTGCCTGCGGCCCGACATTTCCTCGAAGCTGAAGGCGTCGATTTCCTCGCCGTTTTCACCATACGGCAGGCGCAGCAGAACACGCGGCAAGGCGAGCCCCACGTGCGGCGCAAAGGGGCTCTGCCGCAACGCAGTCCACAGGCGGTGGGTCTCGTCACCGGTTGACCAGTAGCGGACATCCGCCAGTTCGGCTGTGCTGCCACAGCCCAGCAGGCCGGGTTCGGCCCCGGCCAGGAAAACACCACCGTTAACCGCGGCAGCCGCGCCGAGACCGGTTAGCAGGGCAATATCCTCACCACCAGCGCCAAAGCGGTAGTCGCCGACGATCACGGTCCAGGGGGAATCGTCCGCTGCTCTCTGCCGGCGTTGGACCAGGAGTTCAAACAGTGCGCTGTCCTGCAGGCTGACGCCCGGATCGGGCAGGGCGTTCAGAAGTTCGCCCCGGCTGATATCGCATACGTGCAGCTCCAGGATTTCATCCAGTTCGAGCTGCGATACGGTATCGATCAATGAACGCCAGGAAGCCTCGAGCGCCTGGAAGGCCGGGTTGTGCAGGATTCGCCGCATCAGTTCCGTGGCGGCCAGGTCGAGGGAATCCACTGCCGTATCCACGCGCGGGTCGGCCTGCTGTACCACGTGCGGCGCGACCAGCTTGCGGATAAAGGAGTCCAGTTGGCCGGCAGCGGCCGCAGGCCGGGCCGACCGGCTGGCCGATGAACCCAGCAGGCGTTCGAACAGGTCGTCGGCGCTTTCTTTGCTCGCGGCCGGCTCCCCGGCCGACGCCTGAGCATCGTTACTGGTGGCCTCTTCAAGGACCGTGCCCGATGCCAGGATCTCTTCCAGTGCACCGCGTGAACTGGCCGGGTCCAGCAGCTTCCTGCGCATGGCGCGCATTTCCTGGAACACCGGCAGATTGCGGTACAGCTCGTCCGGGTGGAAATCGTCGATATCCCGCGGCGCCAGCTCGATCTCCATGGAGCCAAGGCGGAAGCCCAGCTGCGGCCTGAAACGCATCCACAGTTCGTCCACGCTGTCGAGGTCGACCTTGAGGATGGGGCATTCGGGCGTCAGCCGGATTCTCTCCCCGTTCCCGTTGCCACTGAAATCACCCAGCAGCAGCAGGTTGAAGGGCTTGATTTCAACCCGTCTGCCGTTGGGGTCGTTACTGAAACTGAATTCCATATCCAGGCCGGCCATGATTTTGCCCTTTAAGACGATACGAAGAAAAACGGCGCGCCAAGGTCACCCGTGTTCTGGATGACATCGAAGGTCGGAACCTGGTCGATGGCGTTCAGGCCGGAAGAGCGGACCTGCTGGTGCACTTCCAGGAACAGGTCAGGACCCTGCAGGATGCCGGTATTGGTTTCGAGCACCCGCAACAGGCTGTTGGCGAAGATCGAGTTGCTGCCGCCGCCGCCGTCCATCACCGGCTGGGTGCCACCCGATGTCAGGGCCGTGCGCGAGCGGATCTTGGCCAGTTGCTTGTAATACTCGGCCTCCATCTTCTCGGACCGCCCGCCCTGCAGGTTGGTACGGACCTGACGGGTCAGCGTACCGGAGTAGCAGGAGTCCGCGATCACCATGATGTGCTTGGCCGTCATCGTATTGATGATGTCGGTGATGGCGACGTTGGAAATCCAGTTCGCGTTGTTGTTCGGGCTGGCGTCGACCGGCAGCCAGTGACCGCGGTCGTTCTTTTCATCGAGCGTGCCGTGACCTGCGTAATAGAGCAGGAAGTTGTCATCTTCCGTCAGGCGTTCGCGGTAAGAATTTAGCGTTTGCAGGATCGCGTAGCGGTCGGCATTGATCAGCACCTGGGTTTTGAAGCCATAGCGATCTTCCAGCACCCGGGCCATGGCCTTGGCGTCATTGACCGGCGTCTGCAGTGCGGGGAACTCGGAGTAGTTGTTGTTCCCGATAATCAGTGCATGGTAGCGGCCGAATTTAACGCCCGGCAGGTCGTTGCGCCGTGCTCTCGGAACCGGTGCGGCCTGAACTTCCGGCCCACGCATGACGACGGCGGTTTCAAGGCTGCCGCTGGCAAGCTGGTTGCGCATGCGCTCGAGTTGGTTCCTGTATTCGTCGATTTGCCTTTGCAGCGATGAGTTTTCACCTTGCGCACTGAGCAGCTGGATTGATTTTTCACCCAGTTCGGATTCTAGGTTGAGAACGCGGGTGGCTTCTGCCCGGATCTGGCCTTGCTGCAATTGCTCGATTTCCTGCTGGCGCCCGTTGATTTCCGCCTGCTGGCTCGTGATCAGGCGGTCGCTTTCGATCAGCTGCTGCTGGTAAGCAGACAGTTGCGCCTCGGTCTGCGCCAGGCGTTTCTCCATGTTCTGTTTTTCGACCAGGGCAATGTCGGTGGTGGTTTTATACTGCTCTTCGCGTTGCTGGAACGACTGGCGCTCGTTGAGCAACTCCTGTTGCTGGTTGGCCAGTTCCTGCTCCAGGAAGCCGATGGCAAGTGCTTTCTGCTCCAGGTCGCTTTGCTGGGCGCTGATCATGGCCTGCAATTGGGCCATGGATTCCTCGGCACTCATCTGCTGGGAACTGGTGTTCGCCAACTGCTTGTTGAGTACGGCGAGCTGGGAGTTGCTCTGGTCCAGGTTGGACTGTTTCAGCTCGAGTTCGCGGCTCAGGCTGGCGACCTCGCCCTCCAGGCTGGCCAGGCGTGAACGCTCCCGGGCCAGTTCTGCCTGCAGTTCGGCGGAATCCGGGCCGGAGCTCTGCAGTGCCTGCTGTTCGCGCTGTTGCAAGCTGGCCTGTTCACGCTGCAGCGCCTGCTGCTGCTGGGCCAGTGCTCCCTGCAGTGAGCCGATGTCCTGGTTTTTCTTTTCCAGTTCGGCCTTTTGCTGTTCGATGATGGCTGTGAGCTCGGCCATGCTGGCGGCTGCCGCCGCCTTGTCGTTTGCCGCCTGGGCCTCCAGTTGACGGCGCAGCGCGGCGAGCTGGGCATTGCTCTGGTTCAATTCGAACTGGCGCAGTTCCAGGCCATTGCTGAGCTCGCTGACCTGTTTTTCGAGGTCTGCGATTTTCTGCCGTTCCAGTTCGAGCAGCTGATCGGAGGATGATTCGCCACCCTGCTGTGCACTGAGTTGTGCGGTAAACTGGGCCTCCTGCCGGTCGTAGGCTGCCTGCATTTTTTGCAGTTCTGCCCGGTTGGCTTCCAGTTGCCTTTCTTTTTCCTGGATCTGGGCATTGAGCTGCTCCACGTCTGCGCCGGCAGCCCCGCTTGCCTGGCTGCGTGAAGCCATGTAGCGCATTTCCTCGAGTTCGAGCAGGGTCGTGTCGAGCTTGATGCGGCTGTTGTCCATCTCGCGGCGCGAGCTGTCGAGGCTGTTCTTCAGTTTCGCGACCTCGGCCTCACTGGCGGCCAGGGCAACCCGCAACTGCTCTGCCTCGGCTTCGATTTCCGCGACCTCCGATGCCAGCACCAGGCCGTCGTCCTCCAGCCCGGTAGCCTTGCGGTACCAGTTGAGCGCTTCGACTTCGTCTTTCTCAACACCGAGCCCGCGTTCGTACATGGAACCGAGGTTCATCTGGGCCCGGTCATAGCCCTGTTCGGCCGCCTTGCGGTACCAGGCCACGGCGGCCTCGTAATCCGGTGTGGTGCCCAGGCCCTGCTCGAACATTTCACCCACGTAGGTCTGGGCCTTGGGGTCGCCCGACTTGGCGTCTGGCAGCCAGACTTTCAGGGAAGAGGCGTAACTGGCGCGGTCGTAGGCCACGTATTCTCCGCCGCGGATTTCACAGTCTGCCCCGGTGGTTTTGATGGGCCGTCGTGCTGACATGTAACGGGCGCCGCTGCCCAGTTTCATGACCTTTCCGGGCAGCATGCAATCGACAACCAATAGCTTGTCGGCATCCCTGGAGGGGTCGTCGGTGGCGGCATACATCGGCGCGGAAAACGCGGCGATCAAAGCGATCGAACTGATGGCGAACGAGAGCGAAAATTTGTTCAACATTTGCATGATGGCATCCCTTAATTCAGAGGCAACAATCCCGAGGACTGATGATTGATTGTTCACTTATAGAAGAATAGCACAAGCCAAAGAATGCAAACTGTGGGCTACTTCACTGTTTGAAAATGTAAAGATTTGTGAAATTACTTGCCTGTTTGGGCACAAAAAACCAGATGCTGTGCTAAGTTTAGGTCTGGGGTAGCAACAATTCTGCAAACATTGCGCCGATTCAAGGCGCTCATCCGTGGAGTCAACAAAAAATGGGCGGTATGTCTTTGTTCCGGAAATTCCTTGTTTTGTCACTTTTTTCGCTGTTCTCGGCGAACCTGTTCGCGCAAACCAATTTTACGATCAGCCTGAGTTTTGGAGCGAACGCGGCCGAGCCGGCGACAGATGGTTTTGTCACGGCAGAGATCAGCCCGAGCATTCCGGTCGGTTACATATGGGACATCCCCGCTTGTATTGATGTGCAGGGTGGCACAGCGACTGAAGGTGTGGACTTCGAAACCCTGGACCTCACCAGCGATTTCTGTTCTTCCGGCGAATATGAAATTTTCTTTTACGACGGCCAGTCCAGTGTGCAGATTCCCGTTAACGTACTGGACGACTCGGAATTTGAGGGCAATGAAACCGTGGCACTGGCTGTGACCGATGCAACGGTCTGGTGTGAGTGCAACGATAGCGCGTCGCCGGGAGGCGGCACCGTGACGGTGAACATTGCAGACGATGAGCTCCCCCCCGTCAATTACACCGTCAACCTGACGGCAGGCGCCGATGCTGCCGAGCCCTCGACGGATGGGTACTTTACCGCGGCGGTCAGCCCGATCCCGCCCGTGCAATTCGACGGAACCGTGGTTGCCTGTATTGGTATTACCGGCGGAACAGCGACTGAAGGTGAAGATTTCGAGTCGATCGGAGCTTCCCAGGAGGGCTGCTCTTTTGATGAATACGAGGCCTGGTTCGAAGACGGTGAATGGAGTTTCGACATCCCGATAAACGTACTGGATGACCCGGATTACGAGGGCAATGAAACGGTCACGGTGGGTGTGACTGACGCGAGGGTCTGGGGTAGCAATGATACAGCCTCGGCCGGCACACCTGCGACATTGAATATCGAAGACGACGACGACAACGCGACATTTACGGTCTACAAGTGGTTCTCCGACGGCAATCCCATGCCGGTAGACGTGACGGTCTCGTGCAGCGACGCGACCATAGACCAGAGCAGTCAGCAGGCTTCAAACAACATGCCCGCGGTCTTCAATCTGTCCAATGTCGGGCCGTCCAATACCTGTACCGCTACCGAAACAGCGGTTTCCGGGTATACCAGCCAGTCCTTTAACTGCACGAACGAAGCGGTTGCGCCAGCGACAAATGGCTACTGCTATTTCGATAACTACTATGACGGCGTCACGGTCCAAGTCCGCAGCAAGCGCAGCGCGTCCGAGCCCAAGAAGGACAGCGCCTTTGAACTGATCCTGAGCGGCAATCCGCCGTGGGGTGGCCTGGACGTGGGTCTTGGCGTGGGTGGAACAGCGACACCCGATGCCGACTACGAGGCAATTCCCGATACGGTCAATGTGCCCTATGGCTCCACGGTGTTTGATGTGCCGGTCAAGGTACTGGACGACGAGGAAGAAGAGCCGGTAGAGACCATCGTGCTCACCGTGCTGGAAGGTGACATTGATTTCCAGAACTGCGGTGAATACGCGCAAACGGCTTCCGGCCGAGGAAAATCCGGCAAGCAGGACCTTGGCTGCGACGCGTATTACGCGCCGGGAGAGCAATCCGAAGCGAGCATGAACCTGTTCGACGACGACAAGCCAACCGTCACCATCGAGAGGAAGGGCGACGCCGCCGAACCCAACACCGTGGGCGCGTTCATTCTGAACCTCGGTGAAGCGGCGCCGGCCGGCGGTCTCAATATCAATTTGCAGATCGGCGGAACAGCCCTTGCCGGGGATGACTACGAGTCCCTGGATAACCCGGTCTTTGTGCCGGCGGGTTCGGTC
>JAZBOH010000093.1:0-4140 GCA_036351055.1 Lysobacterales bacterium | reverse complement strand
GCCCACGACGAATACCTGCCCCACGGAGCGGGCTTCCAGCAGGGCCTCCACGACACGGCGCACCAGGATCTTGCCGGCAATTTCCAGGAAGGCTTTGTTCTGGCCCTGGATCATCCGTTTCGGGTTATCGTCCGTTCCTGCCAGGACGATCGCGTCCAGCGGTTCGGGATAAGCAGGCTGTTGATTTTTCTGGCTCGGGTCCATTTACGGCAATCGCTGTTCAGTAACGGCAAAATGCCATGAACCCACCTTGGATTCAACCGTTATAGCACGTTGAGGAACCCGGTGTTCCGCCATCCTTTGCAGGTTTCGGTGCGGCCTCCGCTTTCTCGCCTGCCAGAATGCCTGAAACCTTAACGGGAGCTTAAAATATGCTTTTAAATCAATGCTTTTCTGACCTGCATCATGCATTGGAACAGATTGATATTTCAAGGTATCCAACAGGTCCGGGTTTTCTCCGGACCGGCACATTTCACTTTGCACATGTCCCGGGGAGCACCATGAAATCCAAAACACTGATACAAACCACCACGTCCCTTGCCGTGCTGGCCGCAGCCGGCCTGGCATTTGCCGTTTCAGAACCGATCCAGCCGATCGCGCCCGTTGAAGGCCTGAACGCCGCCCAGGTCGAACTGGGCAAGAAACTGTATTTCGACCCACGGCTTTCCAGGTCGGGGTTCATCTCGTGCAACTCCTGCCACAACCTGAGCATGGGTGGTACAGACAACCTGAAAACATCCATCGGCCACAACTGGCAGCAGGGGCCGATCAATTCCCCGACCGTGCTGAATGCCGACCTGAACCTCGCCCAGTTCTGGGATGGCCGCGCGGCAGACCTGAAAGAGCAGGCTGGCGGCCCGATCGCCAACCCGGGCGAAATGGCGTTTACACACGAACTGGCCATCGACCTGCTGTCTTCCATCCCGCAGTACGTTGACGAGTTCAACGCCGTATTCGGAAGCGGGGAAATCAACATCGATAACGTGACCACCGCCATTGCCGAGTTCGAGAAATCCCTGGTCACGCCGAATGCTCGTTTCGACCAGTGGCTGCAGGGTGAAGTCGGGGCGCTCACGGCCGAGGAGAAAAGAGGCTACGAGCTATTCAAGCAGAACGGCTGTGTTGCCTGCCACAACGGCCCGGGCGCCGGCGGCACCTCGTTCCAGAAAATGGGGCTGGTGAAACCATACCAGACGGACAACCCGGCGGAAGGCCTCAGCGGCGTAACCGGCAACGAGGCGGACAAGTACAAGTTCAAGGTTCCCCTGCTGCGCAACGTCGAAATGACCTACCCGTACTTCCACGATGGCGAAGCGGAAACGCTGACCGAAGCCGTGGACGTGATGGCTCAGGTACAATTGGGCCGGGAGTTGACCGCGGAAGACAGCGCCCAGATCGTGGCGTTCCTGAAAACCCTCACGGGTGATCAGCCGGCATTCGTTTTGCCGATACTGCCGCCGTCAACTGAAAAGACACCAAAACCTTTACCGTTTTAGCCGATGAAAAAGATCCTGGCAGTCATCGTATTCACCCTGGCCCTGGCAAACACCGGGCTCGCCTCCGAGGCGAGCCTGGAAGCCCGCTTTGCCCGCCTGGCCCTGGATTGTGTTCACCGGGAGTACCCCAACAAGATTGGCCACGTCATGAACAGCGCCGAGGACGCCGGAACGCCTTCTTCGTTGTACCCGGTTTTCTACGGGTGCTTTGACTGGCACTCCTCGGTTCACGGCCACTGGCTGCTGGTGCGCCTGTTACGCACCGCCCGGGGCGAGAAATTACCGCTGGAACTCAGTATCGAAGTCGTCGACGCCCTCAACCGCAGTTTTACAGCCGAGGGCGTTGCCGGCGAAGTGGCCTATTTCCAGGCCGACGGGCGTAAAGCCTTCGAGCGCCCTTACGGGATTGCCTGGTTCCTGCAGTTGACCGCCGAACTGCGCGAATGGAGGGACCCGCTGGCGGACAAGTGGCTGGAGACCCTCAAGCCGCTGGAATCGGTCATCGTTGGCCATCTCAAGTCCTGGCTGCCCAACCTCGCCTACCCGATCCGGATCGGAACCCACAACCAGAGCATGTTCGCCTTTGGCCTGATCCTGGACTGGGCCAAGGCGGCCGATGATTTTCAAATGGAACACCTGGTCAGGAGCAGGACCCTGACCTTCCATCTCAGGGACCAGGACTGTCCGTTGGCTTACGAACCGTCCGGCGAGGATTTCCTCTCACCCTGCTTGATGGAAGCTGACCTGATGCGGCGCGTGCTCGGGATGGCCGATTTTGCGATCTGGCTGGAAAAATTCCTGCCCGGGATTCCACACGACGGCAGCAGCGACTGGCTTGTTCCAGGGGTGGTGAAAGACCCGACCGACGGCAAACTCGTGCACCTGGACGGGGTCAACCTGTCACGCGCGTGGAACCTCGAGAACATCGCCGCGGCATTGCCGGAAAAGGATCCACGGCGCCCGGCACTGGAAGCAGCAGCACGGGTCCATGCCAAAACCGGCATTGCGAATATTTCAGCTGAAAACTACGAGGGCAGCCACTGGCTGGCCAGTTTTGCAACCTACCTGGTCACGAAGCGGGGGCAAGAGTAAACAACGGGGTCAGAGTAAGGAACTTACTCTGACCCCGGTTTTCTGAAGAAATCAACGCAGCAATTGCACGGTCTATCCCATGGCTGTGGTACGCGGCGCCATATTTTCATATTCTGCCGATACCAGCCAGCCATGATCCCCGGAGTATGCCAATGAGTCGCACGATCACGATTAACGGTCAGGTCCATCAGGTAGAAGTCGATGGTGATATGCCACTGCTGTGGTTTCTTCGTGACACGCTCGAACTCACAGGCACCAAGTACGGTTGCGGGGTAGGCCTGTGTGGCTCCTGCACCGTGCACATGGATGGTGAGGCGGTACGTTCCTGCCTGACGACGGTAGCTGAAGCAGATGGTAAGGCCGTTACCACGATTGAGGGGCTGTCAAAGGACGGCAGTCATCCCCTGCAAATCGCCTGGCTAGAGAACAATGTTTCACAGTGCGGTTATTGCCAGCCTGGCATCATCATGGCAGCCGCTGATTTCCTGGAGCAAAACCCTTCTCCCAGCGAAAAAGATATCAACGAGGCATTGCAGGGCAACCTTTGCCGTTGCGGTACCTATACGCGGATACGCAAAGCCGTTGCAGATGCTGCCGATCAGATGAAGGAGGCCTGAGATGAGCGCACCCCGGAAAGACAGGAACGTGTTCAGCCGCAGGGAATTTCTGAAAACTTCGGGGCTGTCCGCCGGAGGGTTGATAATCAGTGTTTCACTGCCGACAGCTGTGTTGGGATCTGCCACGGAAAACGGTTTCGAACCGAGCGCCTTCATTTACATCGCAAAAAATGGCGATACAACACTTTACTGTGGCCGTTGCGAGTTGGGACAAGGCATCAGCACGGCGCTTCCTGCTGCTGTTGCGGATGAGCTGGAGGCCGACTGGTCACGGGTCACAGTGCTGCAGGGTGATGGCGATGCCAAATATGGTCCGCAGGACACGGGAGGCTCAAAAAGCATCAAGGTGATGCTCGAGCCCATGCGAAAGGCTGGTGCAGCAGGCAAGGAAATGCTCATTGCCGCAGCTGCGCAGACCTGGAGTATCCCGGCGAAGGACTGCTACGCAAAATCACACGTGGTTTATAACCGCATCGACGAAAGAAGCCTCAAGTTTGGTGAGCTGGTTGAGGCGGCCAGTGAAATACCGGTACCGGAAAACCCCGTGTTGAAGACCCGGGACCAGTTTCGCTATATCGGTAAACCGCTGCAACGCCATGACCAGGGCAAGATGGTCGTGGGCAAGCGGATTTACGGTGCTGACAAGAAGGTGCCGGGTTTGAAGTATGCCGCGATCCGGCACGTTCCGGTGTTGGGGGGCTCGGTCAAATCGGTTGATAAAAGCGCTGTTGAGGGGATGCCCGGCGTGGTCGACGTAGTGATCATACCCCGTTTTGAGAACAGTTTTTCATCCGTGGGCGGTGTTGCGGTTGTTGCAGACAATACCTGGATCGCCGAAAAGGCAGTCTCAAAACTCAAGATTGAATTTGAAGCGGGAGAGAACACCTCGTACAGCACGGATGAGTACAAGAAGCAGCTCGTCAGTAATGTCGAGT
>JAZBOH010000092.1:0-19747 GCA_036351055.1 Lysobacterales bacterium | reverse complement strand
ACCGTGCCCTCGTTGGTCAGCAGGTCGCCGGCGGGATAGACCGGGACGCCGTCGCCGTTTTCGATGGGTCCTTCGCGCGAAAGTTTTGCGTCCTCGGGCAGCAGGGACAGGTCCGCAGCCTGGCCGATCGCGAGGATCACCCGGTCACAGGGCAGTTCAAACTCGGAACCTTCCACGGCCACCGGGCGGCGCCTGCCGCTTTCGTCGGGTGCACCCAGTTCCATGCGCTGGCAGGCCAGGCGGCGTTTTCCATCGTCACGGGAAATTCTCAGCGGTGCGGTCAGCAGGTCGAGCCGGATACCCTCGTCGATGGCATCGTCTACCTCTTCGGTGATGGCAGGCATTTCGTCACGCGTGCGCCGGTAAATGATGCGCACACTTTCCGCGCCGAGGCGGAAGGCGGAGCGCGCGGCATCGATAGCGGTATTGCCGCCGCCAACCACGATAATCTCTTCGCCGTCGACCCTTACCTCGCCCCTGCTGACCTGGTCAAGGAACTCGATACCCTGCATCACCCGGCTCTCGCCGGATCCCAGGTCGACGCCGAGGTCGACCGAAGTGAGGCGTTGCAGACCGGTCGCGGCCAGCACGGCGTCAAACTCCTGTGTCAGTTGAACCAGCTTCTCGTGGTCGATGCGCGAATCGAATTCCGTCGCGACGCCGAGCCCCAGGATGCGGTCTATATCCCGGTCGAGCGCTTCGCGCGGCAAACGGTAGGTGGGGATGCCGGTTCGCATCAGGCCACCCAACTCGGAACCGGCCTCGAAAATCGTGACGCCGTAACCAAGGCGCGACAGGTGGTATGCGCCGGACAAGCCGGCGGGCCCGCCACCGATCACGGCAACCCGTTCTTTCCTGGCCGCTGCAGGCTGGACCTGGGCCACGCCATGATCACCCGCGTACCGTTCGAGGGCACGGACGTTGACCGGGCCTTCCAGCTCCGAGCGGTTGCACTGCATCATGCAGAAACCGGGACACACCCGCCCGCAGACCGATGGCAGCGGTGAGGTTTCAAGCAGGATTTTCAAGGCAAGGTCGACGTCTTCGTCGGTCAGGGCCTTGAGAAAACCCTGGACATCGTTGCCCGCCGGGCAGATGAAATTGCATGGCGGCGTGGCGTTTTCCCAGACCGGTTGGTGATTCGCCCACTGGCCGGTTCGAAGGGCGGGCGGAGCGCCCGAGTTTCCACCAATAAGGCTGTGGCTTTGCGCCTGTGGGGCAGCTGGCTTGTGCATCTCGCCGGGCTCGGGTTCGTGGCGCTGGATGCGGATCGACTCATAGGCCTCGCGGGCCGCCGCGATATTGCCGCCTGCGAAACCGAAGTCGGCAAACGCCTCGATAACCGACTCCAGGTTCATACCCAGAAGTTTCGCCGCCGCGCCTGCCAGGGCCGTATTGACGATCGGCACACTGGCCGAGCCGAGGCCGTTCTTCACCGCGATCGATGTCGCGTCCACGGTCGCAATGCGGAATTTCTTGCCGCGCTCTTGCGAGGAGTAATGCTCCGGCGCCTTGTCGCAGTTGAACAGGATGAAACCACCGGGTTTCAAACCGCCGAGGATCGCCGGTGAAATCAGCGTGGGATCGAGCACGATCAGGTGATCGGGTTCGTAAATCTGGTTCGGGTTGTGAATGGGTTCGTCGTCGATGCGTAAAAATGCCTGGACCGGCGCGCCCGAACGTTCCGCCGCGTAAACCCCGAAAGCCTGGACCGACTTTCCTTCCCTGTGTTCCGATGCAGCCAGCAACTTGGCTAACGTCACACCACCTTGACCACCCCGTCCATGAATCCTGATTTCGATCATCTGGCTCAGTCCCGTGTTTCGTTTGTGTGATGAGGCTCACGCAACAGCTCCGGATAGCCCGGAGGCCGTGTTGCCTGCTTTCCCATCCGGACGTGCATCAGGCCGATGCATTGAGGAATATTCCGGACAAACACAAGCTTACTTGTTCCCGACAAGCCACTTCATGACGTTAATCATCCCCCCTTCAGATTTTCTTTTCCAAGCGCAAGGCGACGCGCAGGCGCCGGGATGCTAAAATACTCTTTTACCAGAACTGGGGGCGACCTGGATTCGACGCGGGTAGCGAAACCCTAGGTGCATGCCGAGCTGCAAATAACTCGTAAAACTGATTGCAAACTTTTAGTTGCCAACGACGACAACTACGCTTTAGCAGCTTAAAAACCTGCTCAGAGCCTTCCGCCCGGCTTCGTGCCCATACGACCGGATCACGGGAGTCACCCTATATGGGATCGCGATGAAGCGCGCCTGGCGTGGATTCGTTAAAACCTATCCAGGCTCGTCTTTGGCCTTCCCCGCCGACCGGGTAGCCATCGACTAAACCAATAGGCCGGATAAGCATGTAGAGCCGAAGGCGGAGTGCTTGCGGACGCGGGTTCGATCAATAGGGTCGCCTTTGCCTGTGAAGGCAAAGTGAAAACGGGGCTCACATCGGTGAAACCTAAAACGGGAAACCGTTAAGGCAATACCGAGGGGTAGGAAGGAGGCTAACTCCATGCCTGCCCTGTAGAGACTCATAGACTGGCTGAGTCCTTCGGGATCGAGTCAGCACTAGGATTCATGGCTTTTCTGCGCCGTGGATAATACGCCCCGCATCCTGGCAACAGGATGAAGGTATAGTCCAGCCCTTGTCGAAAGACTTGGATAAGCTGTCCCGCCGCCTCCACCAATTTCTTCCCCGGCGCCTGCCGGGGAAGCCCTGGGTTTGTCGTGAAATCTAAAAAATAGTGCCACACCTTGAGTTCTACGATATTCAATGAGGCAGGGGATCAGGGTAACTGCTCTGACCCCCTGTCTGATTTCCAGCTCTTACAGCTGCCAGCCGTTTCGGCAGACAGCAGAATGAAGAGCCTTACTTTATCTCCACGGTCACTTTGGGGATGTGTCCCGTGAAACGGGATTTGTGTTCTGCACCGATGGTTTCTACTACCGGGGTAGCAAGGTCAATGCCTACGTCGGTCGTTTCATCGGCCGAGAAGATCGCTGGCTGAGTGCGCTCAATGCGGCCCTGCCCCACTTGTTTGTCATCAATGTAGAGGGTGCCCATACCGCCTTTACCCACGCCGCCACCGTCGTAGTCAAACTCGAAGCGGATCGTGGACTTGCCAGGCTTCAGCCCTTCGCTGGATGCAACGGTAAAACGTTCCATGCCAAGAAAGTTATAGTCATAGGCGGGTTTGCCATCCATGGTGTACAGTGCCCAGCCACCGAAACGACCGGCCTGGGCGATGATGATACCGTGCGCCGTTGAACCTTCATCCAGCTCGACCTCGGCAGTAATGGTGTGAGACTTGTTCTTCAGGCTGAGGAAGGTGTTTTCGGTCATGCCTGTCATCCCATCAGCCAGTGTCAGCGAGCTACGGCCAGCCATGACGTCCGGGCGCCCCACGTTTTCAGCAACGATGCGTTCGAACACCCGGTCATCGATGGGCAGAACATGGTTTTTTTCGGCTTCCTGCATAAACAGCGCTTGCAGTTCTGCCAGTTTCTCCGGCTGCTCTTTTGACAGGTCATTGACCAGGCTGAAATCTGAACGGGTATCAAAAAGCTCCCAGATGTCGTCTGCCAGTGGCCGGCGCGGCGTGGCTTCCCAGGGCGCACGATGGATGGTTCTGGCCAGCCAGCCGTCGTGGTACATAGCGCGGTTGCCAAACATTTCAAAGTACTGGGTGTTGTGCCGGTCGAGTACTGTCCCGTCGTTGAATGAGTAAACCATGCTGATGCCGTCCATCGGCCGCTGGGGTACACCGTTCACAACTCTGGGTTCTGGCAGCTTGGCTGCCTCCAGGATCGTCGGGGCGACGTCAATGACGTGATGGAACTGGGTGCGCAATTCACCTTGGGCCTGGATGCCTTGTGGCCAGTGAACCGCCATGCCTACCTTGGTGCCACCAAAATCCGAACCCATCTGCTTGGTCCACTTGTACGGCGTATCAAAAGCGACTGCCCAGCCGGCAGCCATGTGCGGATAAGTATGAGGCCCACCCCATTCGTCCAGTTTCTTCAGCATGTCTGAAACTTTTTCCTGCACACCGTTGAAATAGGTCATTTCGCTGAACATACCGTTACGGCCTCCCTCGGCACTGGTGCCGTTATCGCCGTAAACGAAAATAACCAGGGTGTTGTCTTTCTCGCCGGTGCTTTCGATGGCCTCGATCAGGCGGCCGATTTCATGATCCGTCATTTCAATGAACGCCGCGAATACTTCCGCCTGGCGCGTGAACAGGCGTTTTTCGTCGTTGGACAGCGTGTCCCAGTCAGGGATGGCAGCCGGCTTGGGCGCAAGCGGTGTGCCCTCAGGCACCACACCGTTGGCTATCTGGCGTGCCAGGACCTCTTCACGCATCTTGTCCCAGCCTTGGTCGAACTTGCCTTTCCATCGTGCGATCCAGTCCTCCGGAACGTGATGCGGAGCATGCGTGGCACCCGGGGCGTAGTAAACGAAAAAAGGCTTGTCGGGTGAAATCGCATTCTGGAACTTGATAAATGCTGTGGCCTGATCCGTCATATCGGTCAGGAAGTGGTAATTCGGGTCGTCCGGCAGCTCAACCGGATGCACGCCGTCATAAATGAACGGCGCCCACTGGTTGGTTTCACCACCGAGGAAGCCATAGAATTTGTCGAAGCCCTGCCGAGTCGGCCAGCGATCAAACGGACCGGAAATATTTGCCTCCCACGCAGCCAGTTCGTGCCACTTGCCAAAAGCGGCCGTGCTGTAACCGTTTAAACGCAACATCTCGGCCAACGGAGCGACATCCTGTGGGATCTGGCCCGTGTTACCCGGAAAAGCGGTGCCCGTTTCAATAATCGAACCCATGTTGTTTACATGGTGATTGCGGCCACTTTTTAATGCGGTACGTGTCGGTGAACAGACCGCAGTGGTGTGGAAATTGTTGTAGAAAAGCCCTTCACTCGAAATCTTGTCGAATGTCGGTGTGCCGACCGGTCCGCCGAACATACTCGTTCCGGCAAAACCCAGGTCATCGACTAGGACAAGCAGGACATTAGGGGCACCCTCCGGCGCTTTGACTTCAAAATGGGGCGGTGGCGTGGCATTGCGAACGTCCAACTCGGTATAGACCGGCCGTTTCGGTTCGAGTACCGGCAGCACGGTTCGGTCTGGCTCCACTGCAAGCGCCTCATCGGCCTGTAAGGGCGCAGAAACATACACAAATGCAAAAAAACTGGCCAGTGCTGCAATTAGGTAACGTGTGTTCATCTTGATCAACCTCACTAGGTTTGTAGTTCAAGTAAGCATTATTTTCTGGTTAACATAATGAAACTTGCATCGAGTATTTCAGTTCCTGAGGGCCGTTTCCGGCATCGACATTGTAATTGTCCGCCTACCGAATACGTTCAAGCTGCGAGCATTCACTTTCGGCCCACCGGGAACCGTATAACGTTGAAACCCAGATCCGAATCAGCGCCTGGCGGACTGGCTCAGGATCACTTCTTGGATGCCGGCCGAACTTTGAGATAAACGTATAGGCATTAAGCATATTCAGCGAATGTGCGGCCGGACGGGGATCGAATTCGGCCGTCAACTTCAGTTCCTGATCCATCCGGATTCGCTTGTCCACGGTATCGTCAAATTGTTGAACGAATGCCAACCAGGCACGTTCCAGGCGCTCATCTGTTGTTGCCGCATCGGCAATCGCCTTGACAAAAGGCCCTCTCCGATGGCAAACACTGACCAGCCCTGTCAGGCTTTCCCGGACCAACACAACCGGGTCTCCGGTGTTCGTAATCCAGGGCTCGCAGGCGGCCAGAATTTCTGTCGCCAGCATACCCAGCAAAGCCTCCATCAGTTGTTGCAGATCCTGGAAATATTGATAAAACGCCGGGCGGCTAACCTCGGTCATGGCCATCAACTGCCGCACTGTCATCACCCGGAAAGGGCGCGACCATAAAAAAGTGAGGGCCGCTTCCAGAATAGCCTGGCGGGTGCGCTCGGATTTGATGACGACCGGGTCCCTTTGGCTCAGTGCGGAGGCGATCAAGTTGAATGGATCATCTGACATCACGTCAGATTATACTGACATAGTGTCAGTTAGTAAATGACGACCTCCTTCTCCTGCAAGGCAGGCTGCAACGAATAAGCGTCATAAAGCACTGAACAGGTGCGAGTAATTTCCCTGGCATTTTTCCTTGCACCATTAGAACTCCAGCAAACGTTGAGTATGAATAGCCCCCCCTGTTCCACGGTCAGTGCTGAATCGTGTTCTGTCTCTCTGCTGGACGAACCGGGTGAGTTGACCGTAACCGCCTCCTGGTAGTTGCAGATCCGGAATAGCGCCGGCTGATGATACCGTCCATGTTTTTCACCAGGCCCGGATCGATATGCTACATTCAACCGCATTACGCTGTCGCGTTTAACGGTTCAGCCAACACTAAAGGTGGTCGAAAAATAGCCATGAATATATCCCAGGACAAAAAATCCAATATTCGCCACAAAGTTCGCGAGGAATTGATTAGCTACTCACTTATCAGCGCGTACTTGTTCGCCTGTTTCAGCGCCCTTCTTTTGTATTCATCCGCCGTGTCCGGGGCGGGCGACATTCACTTGCTCACATGGGGCATTGCACTCGGTAAGGCCCTGATTCTGGGTAAATTCATTCTGATTGGTGAAGGCCTGGGGGTCGGGACTCGCGTCACTGCGCAAACCGTGTTGCACCGAATTGCAGTCAAGGTAGTCCTGTTTCTTTTACTTCTCGTCGTGCTTTCTGTCATCGAAGAACTGGTCGTCGGGTGGGTGCACGGATTGTCAGCCGCACAGAGCCTGGTGGAAGTTGCCAACCGCGGCTGGCTCAGAATTCTCGCGAGCGCGATTATCATGCTGCTGATCCTCATTCCCTTTATCACGTTCAAGGAAATCGGAAGGGAACTGGGCGAAGGCGGTCTGTGGGGTCTGTTGGTTAGCAAATCGAAAGTTGCGGACCGCTCCGTTTCATAACCCCCCTCCAGCGCGTGGCCCGCGCGTCGGGGTCTGTGGAAGCGGCCTGCAGGAGGAGCAAGTCTGCTATATTCAATTCGAGTAAGATACATTTCACAGATGTACTACTGAGGAAACAGACGATGGCCATCGCAAAAACCCTTATCAAGTACCTGGAAGACCGGGGAATAGATTTCGAGCAGATCGAGCACGCCCACACGCCCACCGCCGCGGCGTCAGCCCACGCCGCACACCTGCCCACACACCAGATCGCCAAAGCCGTTGTTTTGCGTGACGATAGCGGTTACGTGCTCAGCGTGTTACCCGCCAGCCATTCACTGGAAATCGACTGGGTCAACGAAGCCCTGGATCGCAAGTTGGAAATGGCCTGCGAAGAGGAATTCAAAAAGCTGTTTGGCGACTGTGAAGTCGGCGCCGTCCCCGCCCTGGGTGAAGCCTACGGGCTGAAAGTCATCTGGGACGACGAGTTGGCGTATACCGCCGACGTTTACATCGAGGCCGGCGACCACGAGCACCTGATCTGGCTGGAACGCCGCGACTTCAAAAAACTGATGTCCGGCCTGCCGCACTCGATTATCAGCAAGGACGAAGAAGTCGGCTGCTGGAAGTACTGAGCATCCGCCTGTGCGGGTTTAGCGCGGCCGGCCCCATGACCGGCCACGATAGTTCTGATTAAGACAGGTCAGAAGCAATTTCCTGCAGAACCGCCGGATCTTCGATAGTCGCCGGCACCTTGTAATCCTCGCCTTCGGCAATTTTTCGCATGGTGCCGCGTAAAATCTTTCCGGACCGGGTCTTGGGCAGGCGTTTGACGACCAGGATATCCCGCGGTGTGGCGATCGGGCCGACCAGTGACCGGACGGTCTGCACAAGTTCCTTGCGCAACGATGCCTCCTCCACATCGGCATTGGCATTCAAAACCACGAACCCCAGCGGCATTTCGCCCTTGAGTTTATCGGAAACACCAATTACCGCGCACTCGGCGACCGCCGGGTGTGTGGCCAGGGCTTCTTCCAGGGCGCCGGTGGACAGCCTGTGCCCGGCCACGTTGATCACGTCGTCGATCCGGCTCATCACCCAGACGTAGCCCTGTTCGTCCACGACACCGGCGTCACCGCTCAGGTAATAACCCTCGAAACGGGACAGGTAGGTGTCGAAATAGCGCTGTTGATTGCCCCACAACGTTGGCAGCGTACCGGGCGGCAAGGGCAATTTGGCCACGATGTTGCCTGAGACGCCTGGCTCGACCTCGTTCCCCGCGTCATCGAGCACACGGATGTCGTAACCGGGAACCGCCACGGTGGGCGAACCCGCCTTGACTTCGAGCGTTTCGATTCCAATCGGATTGGCTGCCATTGCCCAGCCAGTTTCCGTTTGCCACCAATGATCTATGACGGGAACTTGAAGTTGTTCCTGAGCCCAGTACAAGGTATCCGGATCACATCTTTCACCGGCCAGGAACAGGGTATCCAGGCTGCTGATGTCGTATTTCTTCAGCATCTCGCCTTCCGGGTCTTCGCGGCGAATGGCACGGAAGGCGGTCGGG
The DNA here is from genome assembly GCA_036351055.1 of Lysobacterales bacterium. Taxonomy (GTDB): domain Bacteria; phylum Pseudomonadota; class Gammaproteobacteria; order Xanthomonadales; family SZUA-36; genus JABDPF01. The sequence continues at coordinate 11,226 of JAZBOH010000092.1, read as the reverse complement.
GCCGTGAACAGGCATTTCACCTTGTGTTGCTCGATCACGCGCCAGAAGGCGCCGGCATCGGGCGTTCCCACCGGTTTGCCTTCGTACAGGATGGTCGTGCAACCGTGCAGCAGGGGCGCATACACGATGTAGGAATGTCCGACGACCCAGCCGATATCGGACGCCGCCCAGTAAACGTCGCCCGCTTTCACGTTGTAGATGCCGTCCATGGTCCAGTCCAGCGCCACCGCGTGGCCGCTGTTGGGGCGCACCACGCCCTTGGGCTCACCCGTCGTGCCCGAGGTGTACAGGATATACACCGGGTCGGTCGCGGATACCTTTACACACTCCGCGGGTTCGGCCCTGGCGAGCGCATCCGTCCATGTCATGCAGTGCGAACCGCCGTCTTCCAGAGGCAATTGCTCGCGCGAAACCACGATACGCGGCATATCACCGGTTCCGGCCAGTTCGAGCGCTTCTTCGAGCAAGGGCATATAGGGAATCACACGCTTGCCTTCGATGCCGCAGGTGGCACTGACCACCAGTTTGGGGCTGGCGTCCGTAATCCGAGTCGCCAGTTCCTTGGCGGCAAAGCCACCGAATACGACGGAATGGATCGCTCCGATTCGCGCACAGCCCAGCATCGCGATCACGGCTTCGGGAATCATCGGCATGTAGATGATGACCCGGTCGCCGAGCCCCACGCCAAGGGATTTCAACGCGCCCGCAAAAAGCACCACTTCATCACACAGTTCATCGTAACTGTAAGTTTTTACCTGTCCCGTGACCGGGCTGTCGTAGATCAATGCCGCCTGACCGCCCCGCCCTGCCTCGCAGTGCCGGTCCAACGCGTTGTAACAGCTATTGATCTCCCCGCCGCTGAACCACTCGTAAAAAGGCGCATTGCGCTTGTCCAGGACCTTGTCCCAGGGCTTGTCCCAGGCCAGTTTGCTGGCTGCTTCGGCCCAGAATGCTTCCGGATTATCGATCGAGTTTCGGTAGGTTTCTCTGTAGGACATGTCTATCAACCTTTTCTAATTAACCAGTTACCCGCTGGACAGCCTGAATTCCTGCTCCTTCCCAGACCATGATAAAGGTCAGATGAAACGCAGAAACGGGGTCAGTTCCAACGGCTTCTTCTTGTCAAGCCGCGCCGCAATCGCCAGCAGGAGTTCCGCGGTGGCGAACGCATCGATCAAGGCGTTGTGTGCCGTGTATCGCGGCAAGTGGTAGTCCCGCCGCAGCCGGCTGAGCTGCAGGTCGCCCTGCTGCACCAGTTGCTCACGCCTCTTGCGTAAACCGAGCTCAATCTGCATGGTGTCCAGCACGGCGAAAGGCGGCGCTATCGATGCCCATGCCGTGCAGGCTTTTCGCAGAAAAGATACGTCCAGCGAAGCATGATGAAAAACCCATATCCGGCCCGCTGCGGCCGCGAACAGGTTTTCGAGTGCCGTGTTCAGATCCGCGCCTGCAGAGATTTCGCTGTCCATCAATTCATGGATGACCGCGCTCGAACCGACCGTCTGGTCCGCATTGACCAGTACATGCTGGTTGCTGCCAAGCCGAATCCTGCCACCATCAAGCTGGGTCCAGCCCATGGAAACAATCTGGTTGCTGTCGACCTCCAGGCCGGTCAGCTCGAGGTCGACCGCGATCATCGGGGTGTCCGCGACATTCCCCGGGCGCAGATGTGCGCCCCGCTGCAGATAATCGCGCAGAGGCGGGGCGCCACAGCGTGCAGAGAGTGCCTTGCAACGTTTGCGGTGACGCCAGGGCCCAAACACGGTCAGTGGACCTGGTAACGATGCGCCAGGGCCTTCTGGGCTTCCACCACCAGCATGAACGCGGCCTTCAGGTTGCGCCGCATCAGGGGGGACAACTCGTCGGGCGGAACAAAATTGGTCGGCTTCTCGCCGGATGCCATCTGCGCGGCCTGGTGCTCCAGCCGGATGCGGTTGATTAGCACCAGCGCGTCGCGCAGGCTGCGCGCGTCACCCTTGTTCATGATACCGAGCGCGGTCACTTCCTCCAGCCGCCGGAAGGTATTGGCTGCCCGGATGCCGCCTTCAAGGGCACGCATACGCACCAGGTCGGTGATCGGCACGATGCCGCGGTGCTTCAGGTTGAGTCCCTCGCTGTGCGTCCCGTCGTCTTCCTGCACGAAACGGCGGAAGAACCCGATCGGGGGGTGATGCCCCAGCACGTTGGCCGCCATGAAGCGCCTAAAAATACGGTTTTCCCTGGCCCGGTTGGTCGCGTACTTGAGCAGTTTGTCGACCAGTTTGCGTTTTCCGTGCACGCAGCGCATGTCGAAAAAAATACTGCTGTGCATCACGGATTTGGGTTCGGGCTCGTCGATCCAGTTGTCGAAATGCCGCTTCCACTTGGCCAGCGAAACCCGCCATTTCACGTTCAGCGCCATGATCTCGCCGGGGCAGTACACATAGCCTAGCTGATCAAGCCCGTCACACACGTAGTCCGCCAGGCCCGCGAAATACGCCGCCTCCGACTCACTGGCTTTTCGCTCCAGCACCATGCCGTTGTCCTGGTCGGTGCGCGCTGTCTGCTCTTCACGCGCCTGGGAGCCAAACACCACCCAGGCATAGGCCATGGGTGGCGCGCCGAGCTTTTCTTCGCCCAGTTCCAGCAGACGAATCGTGAACGCATCTGTTATATGCGTGACCATGCGGCCGATCTGCTCCACGTCGCGGCCCAGCGTGACCATGCGTTCGAACAGGGACGGCAGGCGCCTGCTAAGGCGCACGAGCTCCTCGACGGACCCCCGTTTGTGGATATCCCGAACCAGCCTGAGGGGGTGCTCGGATTGTGATCGCAGGATATCACCGGCGGTGACCAGCCCCATCGGTTTACCCTCCTCCAGCACCGGGAGGTGGTGGTAATTTTCCCGCATCATCAGCAACAGGGCGGCATCGACACCCGAGTCGGCTTCCAGGCACATCGGGTTTTCGGTCATCACACCCTTGATGGGCAGCGCCGGGTCCAGGCCGGCCGCAATGACGCGTTGGCGCAGGTCTTTATCGGTCACGATACCGGCCAGTTCACTGCCCTGCATGACCAGCACGCTGGAAACGTCTTGCCGGCTCATCAGGCCGGCGGCGTCGCGGATGGATGTGTCTCCGGCTATGGTAACCGGTTCGCGTTTGATCAGGTCCCTGATCTGTGTAACCGCGTGGCGCACCTGCGTGGCGGCACTCAGGCGCGTTTGCAGGTGGCTGCTGAAATACGCCTCCAGCAGCGGGTACTTCTCACAAATGGCGACAAACTCGTCCTGCGCAAGGTGCCATAGCAGGCAGTCCTCTTCCGCCTCGGCGAGATAATCCTTTTTTTCGCCGTGGAAATAGATGCTGTGACCGAACAGTTCGCCTTCAGAGCGCTTGTCGAGGAATTTCTGTTCGCGGTCTATCAGCCTCACCGCACCCTTGCGGATAACGGCCAGCCCGGGCGGGGGTTTTGATGCAAAAATGACTTTGCCCTGAGGGTAATACGCCGCCTCCAGCTTGCGCGCCAACTGCGCCAGGTCATCGGTTTCCAGTGAATTGAACGGTGGAACCGTGTGCAGAAATTCAGTTGCGAGGCTTAGGTCATGCATGCTTGGATTCTATGTTTTCCGCGGCGATGGAAAAAGGGCCAGTCAACAGACTGGCCCCGATTCCGTACAGTAGCAAGTAGTCGATCAATGATCCACGGCGGCAGCCGCACCCTTGGGTACGCGGATGTGTTCCACCAGGTGCTGGATCTCTTCCGGTGGAGCTGCCGTGACCTTGGAAACGGCCGTGGCGACCAGGAAGTTGATCAGGGCGCCGACGGCGCCGAAGGCCTCGGGGGAGATACCCATGAACCAGTTTGCCGGCGAATTGGCCGCCATTTCCGTGCCTGGGATGAAAAACCAACCCTTGAACCAGAAAATATACACCAGGGTCGAGGTCAGGCCGGCCAACATGCCAGCGATGGCGCCTTCGCGGTTCATCTTCTTGTTGAAGATGCCCATCATCAACGCCGGGAATAGCGATGAAGCCGCCAGGCCGAACGCGAGTGCGACCACCTGCGCCGCAAAGCCGGGTGGATTCATGCCCAGGTAACCGGCAACAACGATAGCGCCCGCCATCGCGATACGGCTGGCCAGCAGTTCTTTCTTCTCGGAGATATTGGGTGCGATCATGCCTTTGAGCAGGTCATGCGAAATCGCCGATGAGATGGCCAGCAGCAAGCCGGCGGCCGTCGACAGCGCGGCGGCAAGTCCACCAGCGGCAACCAGCGCAATCACCCAGTTGGGCAATTGTGCAATTTCCGGGTTGGCCAGCACCATGATGTCGCGGTCGACCTTAACCATCTCGTTGCCTTCCCAGCCATAGGAGGCTGCCTTGGCGGCAAAGGCTTCGTCCTTGTCGTTGTAGTACTGGATACGGCCGTCACCGTTCTTGTCTTCGAACTGCAGCAAGCCGGTGGTTTCCCAGTTTTTGAACCACTGCGGGCGTTCTTCGTACACCAGGTTGCCATCGGCAGCGCCCACTTCGCCCGTCTGGATGGTATCCATCAGGTTCAGGCGCGCCATGGCGCCAACGGCCGGCGCCGTGGTGTACAGGATGGCGATAAAGACCAGGGCCCAGCCGGCGGATACACGCGCGTCAGAGACTTTGGGCACCGTGAAGAAACGCACGATGACGTGCGGCAGGCCGGCAGTACCGATCATCAGCGAAAGCGTCAGCAGGAAGATATTCAGCGACGATCCTTTCTGCGCCGTATAGGCCGCGAAACCGAGGTCCGTCACCACCTGGTCGAGCTTGTCCAGCAGCAGCACGCCGGAGCCGTCCGACATGGCGCTGCCCAGACCGATCTGCGGCAACGGGTTGCCGGTCAGGTTGAGCGAGATGAAGATGGCCGGAACGGTATACGCGAAAATCAGCACGCAGTACTGTGCGATCTGCGTGTAGGTAATGCCCTTCATTCCACCGAGTACCGCGTAAATGAATACGATGCCCATACCGACCAGCACACCGATCTCGAAAGGCACTTCGAGGAAGCGGCCAAACGCCACGCCCACGCCTTTCATCTGACCGATGACATAGGTAATCGAAGCGACGATCAGGCAGATCACGGCTACCAGGCGCGCGCCTTTCGAGTAGAAACGGTCGCCGATGAACTCGGGCACGGTGAACTTGCCGAACTTGCGCAGGTAAGGCGCCAGCAGCAGCGCCAATAGCACGTAACCACCGGTCCAGCCCATCAGGTAAACCGAGGCGTCATAGCCCAGGAAGGCGATCAGGCCCGCCATGGAGATAAACGAGGCCGCCGACATCCAGTCCGCCGCGGTGGCCATGCCGTTGGCAACCGGGTGCACGCCCGTCCCGGCAACGTAGAATTCGCGGGTGCTGGAAGCACGGGCCCAGATCGCAATGCCGATGTAAAGCGCAAAGGTCGCGCCCACAACAATATAAGTCAGTGTTTGAAGTTCCATCGTGTGCCCTCTTTTATTCTTCGTGTACGTCGAATTGCCGATCAAGCCGATTCATGCGGAACGCATAGAAAAAGATCAAAACGACAAACACATAGATGGAACCCTGCTGGGCGAACCAAAAACCGAGCCGGTAGCCGCCGATGCTGATCGCGTTCAGCTGGTCGACCAGGATGATTCCAAACAGGTACGACACGACGAACCAGATAGCGAGACACAATCCGATCAATTTCAGATTCGCTTTCCAGTAGTCCTGTCCATTTTTTTGTTCACTCATGAGCAGTCTCTCCGATGGTAGTTTCCCGGTCGCTATGTTACGTTGCGCTAACTTTTTAAACGCCCCTACTTTAGTCTAAGGGCCAGAAAACACGTCCTGAACACGCACTAGCCTATGCTCAACTCCTGGTCCCTGATACTGACTGCGTTGGCCTACATGGGACTTCTGTTCGGGATTGCCTGGGTCGGTGACAGGAAGCGCATCGCCAGGGATCACCGCAACATCCAGGCCGTTATCTATTCCCTTTCACTGGCCGTCTATTGCACCTCCTGGACGTTTTACGGGGCCGTTGGCAGCGCCGCCACCACCGGCTGGGGCTACCTGCCCATCTACCTGGGGCCGGCATTGATGATGCTGTTTGGTTTTGACCTGCTGCGCCGCATCGCCACCACCAGCCACCACCAGCGCATCACTTCGATCGCCGACTACATCGCCTACCGTTACGACCGCAGCCACGGCGTCGCCGTACTGGTCACCATCGCCGCCGTGATCGGCTCGGTCCCCTACATCGCCCTGCAACTGAAAGGCATTACGACCGGCTTTGACGTCATCACCCACTCCACCGGCGCCAGCCAGTCCCTGCCAGCCAACCTGTCCCTGTACATCGCCCTGGCGCTGGCCCTGTTCGCCATCCTGTTCGGCACCCGTACCATGGATGCCAGCGAGCACCACCGGGGGCTGATGTGGGCCATTGCCTTCGAGTCGCTGGTGAAACTGCTGGCCTTTCTCGCCATCGGGATTTTCGTGATTTTCGGCGTGTTCCAGGGCTTCGCAGACGTCGCCGCCACCGTTCGGGAAAGCCGGGAGTACCAGGCCCTGTTTTCTCCCTGGAGGATCCCCGAGGGGTTTGGTATCCAGTTGGTCCTGGCCATGGTGGCCATCCTGTGCCTGCCCCGCCAATTCCATGTCGCCATCGTTGAATTCAGGGACCTGAATGAATTACGGGTCGCACGCTGGCTGTTTCCTTCCTATCTTTTGATTTTCGCCGTCCTGGTGATGCCGATTGCCCTCGCCGGGCTGACGCAGTTCACGGGCCAGGACGTGAACCCGGATACTTACATGCTGGCCCTGCCCATCGCCTTCGACCGGGAGGCACTGACGGTGCTGGCCTTCCTTGGCGGGTTCTCGGCGGCCAGCGGGATGGTGATCGTTGCAACCGTGGCTCTGGCCATCATGGTCAGCAATGACATCGTGATGCCGCTGCTCCTGCGCAGCGGCCTCGCCGGCGGACCGGGGCAGGCCGACCTCTCGCAGACGCTTTTGCGGGTCCGGCGGATCTCGATCGTTGCCATCACCCTGGTCGCCTACCTTTATTACCAGGCGATCGAAGCAGGTGTGCCGCTGGCGTCGATCGGGCTGCTGTCCTTTTCAGCCGCCGCCCAGTTCGCGCCCGCCATGTTGATTGGGCTTTACTGGCGTGGCGCCAACCGGGCCGGCGCCTTGTCCGGGCTCACCATTGGCGTCGGGACCTGGTTTGTCCTGTTGCTGCTGCCTTCGTTTGTCGGGGCAGAAAACAGCAGCATTCCGGTTATCGACTTCAACCAGGGGGCGGCCTGGTCCCTGGTGCTCAATTCTCTGGCCATCGTCATCGTGTCACTGATGTTCCGTGAAGAGGAACCGGGGCCGGGCAAGTCAGACGGTGAAAAGCCCAAGGGCGGTCTGGTCACGCTGGGCGAACTACAAAGCACCATCGGCCGCTTCCTTGGCATGGACACTACGCTCGCCGCCCTGAAAACCCACCTGGCCAGTGAAGCATTTGAACCCGAGGCCCTGGCCACGCCGGCCACGCTGCAGTTTGGTGAACGCCTGTTGGCCGGTTCGATCGGGTCCGCATCCGCACGCACGGTTCTCAGCACGGCCCTGCACCACCAGGGTCTTGGGCCGGAAGACGTACTGGAACTGCTTAACAAAACCTCGCAGGCCGTGCAGTTCAACCGCGAACTGCTCGAATCGACGCTGGACAACATGCCGCAAGGGGTCGCCGTGGTCGACAAGAACCTGCGCCTGGTGGGCTGGAACCGCAGCTACCTGGAACTGATGGACTACCCCGAGGGCACGGTCTACCTGGGCCAGCCAATCGAGGAGCTGATCCGGATCAACGCCAGGCGCGGCCTGATCGCCGACGGTGAGCGGGAATCGGCGGTGCGTAAGCGGCTTGACCTCTTGCGCAGCGGCCTGCCCTACCGTTTTGAGCGCCGCTGGCTGGACGAACGGGTGATCGACATCCAGGGTAACCCCCTGCCCGGCGGTGGATACGTTACGACCTTCGCCGACATCAGCCACTTCAAGGAAATCGAGAGCGAACTGCAGCTGGTCAATGAGACCCTGGAGCAGCGGGTGCAACAGCGTACCCAGGAACTCAGCGCGGCCATCGCTGACCTCGAGGATGCCCGCGAGGCGGCGGAAACCGCCAATCGCAGCAAAACCCGGTTCCTGGCGGCCGCCAGCCATGACCTGTTGCAGCCGATGAACGCCGCGCGCCTGTTCGTTTCCATACTTCGCCAACAGACCGGCGAAGGCAGCGACGAACAGGCCCAACTGGTCAAGCGGGTCGACCGCAGCCTGACCGCAGCCGAGGAACTGCTGGGCGCCCTGCTCGATATCTCGAAGCTCGATTCGGGTATGTACGAACCGGAACTCGAAGTCATTCGTGCGGGCGACATGTTCGAGCAGCTGCGGCGCCGGTTCCGCCCGCTGGCAGCCAACCGTGACCTGCAACTCCGCGTCCGCCCCTGCCCCTTCCATATTTACAGCGACCGCAACCTGCTCTACCGCATCCTGCAGAATTTCCTCGCCAATGCCATTCGCTACACCGAGGAAGGCGGCGTGATGCTCGGTTGCCAGCGCCGCGGTGACAGCTTGCGCATCAGTGTCTGGGATACCGGTGTCGGTATCGCGGAGGATGATTCACAGGCCATTTTCCAGGAATTTCACCGCCTCGACTATGCCGAACGCCTGGATGAAAAAGGCCTGGGCCTGGGCCTGGCAATCTGTGACCGCATCGCACGCATGCTCGGGCACCGCATGGACGTTCGCTCCCAACCCGGACGCGGCAGCAGTTTCACGATCACCGTTCCCCTTGTGCCCGAAGAAAGCATCGGCACCGCCGCCCAGCCCGCTGCAGCGCAAAGCGACCATCCGCGCCTGGAAGGCCTTTCCGTCTTATGCGTCGACAACGAACCGGATATCCTCGAGGGCATGAACCTGCTTCTCGACCGCTGGGGCTGCCGCGTCATGCTCGCCGCCAATCGTGAGCAGGCGATCGAACAGATCAGGAAAAATGGCGAACCCGACATGGTGCTGGTCGATCACCACCTGGCTCACCGGGTGTACGGCCTGGACGTTATGCAGTACCTCGACGAGTGGCTTGGTAAGCGCCTGCCCGCCATCGTCATCACCGCCGACCGCTCCCCCGAACTCGAGGAAGACGTGCGCCGCCACGGCTACGGCCTCCTGCGCAAACCCATCAAGCCCGCCGCACTGCGCGCCCTAATGACCAACACCCTCAAAAACCTGTAAGCAAATAAATGGGGCCGGATACATTTAATGGCCGAAAATGTATCCGGCCCCTTTTTCAAAGGAAGCACGGTTCCTGCCGCGAAGTCCTTTGAAAACGGCTACACAGCTGCATTTCGTGCACTTTACCAATTGCCGGGCGGGTATTTTCAATAAAAGGTACCGGATACATTTATCGCCGATAAATGTATCCGGTACCTTTTATTGAAACCGCGCCTACAGGGCTGTATTGGGATTGGAGACGGTGAGTTGGCTGGCGGCGAGCACGGCCTGGGTGCGGTTGCTCACACCGAGCTTGCCCATGATGGCCGTGACGTGGGCCTTGATGGTGGCTTCGGAAACGCCGAGGTCATAGGCGATCTGCTTGTTGAGCAGTCCCTGCGACATCATCATCAGCACTTTGAACTGCTGGGGCGTCAACTGGGCCATGCGTTCTGCAAGCTCCAACTCCGAAGTATTACTGCCCGGCAGATCGGACGCGGTCGGCGCCGGCGCCCAGATTTCCCCCATCAGGATCGAGGAAATGGCCTGGGTGATGGTGTCGATGCTGGATGACTTGGGGATAAAACCCGCGGCGCCATGCTCCAGGGCCCGCTTGATGACGACCGGGTCCTCGTTGGCCGAAATGATGACCACCGGCACGCTGGGGTAACGCTTGCACAGGTAAACCAAACCGGCAAAGCCACTGACGCCCGGCATGTGCAGGTCGAGCAGCACCAGGTCGACTTCCTGCTGTTCGTCAACCAGTTTTTGCAGGCTCTCGAAGGAACTGGCCTCGAGGAAACAGGTGCCGCCCTGCTCGGCTTCCAGGGCTTCCTTGATCGCGGTACGGAAAAGCGGGTGATCGTCTGCAACGATTACCGTTTCCGCCTGTAATGCAATCAACCGATTCATGTCACGATTGTCCCAATAAAATCCGCAGATAGCCAATAGACAAAAGTATGATGGCACGCCGTTGTTAGACCATTGGCTAATACCGGGTCACAGGCAATTTACGCATGATTCGCATGCACACATACAGATGGGAGAGGCTCGAATGGCCCTTAAGTCAAGCAAGAAACTATTACTCAGCCTGTCGATAGCCGCAGCCCTGGGCTGCAGTTCGGGCAGCGCCTTCGCGGACGGGGACCGCGTGGCCGAGCTGGAGGCGCGAGTGATCGAGCTCGAAGCCCTGGTCAGCCAACTGCTGAAACAGGGTAGTCAACCGGCGCCCGCGCCCGGCCCCAGCGCGGCAGAAGTCGAAGTCATGGCAGAGGAAGTCGCTGCGCTGAAAGTCGCCGAACTGATGGCCGAACACGAAGCGCTCGAAGCCGAGAAAGTCCACAAGCACAGTTACAAGTTCGGCGGGTACGTCAAGCTCGACGCCATGTACAGCGACTACAGTGACGGTTCCGTAGCCTCTGGAAGTATTGGCCGCGACTTTTACATTCCCGGCACGGTTCCCGTTGGAGCACAGGGCGAAAGCTACACCGATTTCCACGCCAAGGAATCGCGGATCAACTTCAAGACCACGCACAACCTGGACAGCGGCGCCAGGATCACCACCATGCTGGAGATGGATTTCCTGGCCACCAACGACGGCAACGAGCGGGTTTCCAACTCCTACGCCCCACGCCTGCGCCACGCCTTCTTTACCTATAACAAGTGGCTGTTCGGCCAAACCTGGATGACTTTCTTCAATGTCGGCGCATTGCCCGAGAACCTGGACTTCGTCGGACCTGCCGAGTCCACGATCTTTGGCCGCCAGGCCATGATCCGCTACACCTCGGGCAACTGGCAGTTTGCCGCCGAAAACCCGGAAACCACGATCACACCCTACGGTGGTGGCGGCCGCATCGTCGCGGACGACAACCTGATGCCCGACCTGGTGGCCCGCTACAACATGCAAGGCTCCAACGGCGGCAGTTTCACCGTGGCGGCGATCGCGCGTGAACTCGCCTACGAAAACAACGCTGCCGGAATCGACAGTTCCGACAGCGGT
>JAZBOH010000091.1:0-2870 GCA_036351055.1 Lysobacterales bacterium | reverse complement strand
TTCACACACGCGGCATTGCTGGATCAGGCTTTCGCCCATTGTCCAATATTCCCCACTGCTGCCTCCCGTAGGAGTCTGGGCCGTGTCTCAGTCCCAGTGTGGCTGATCATCCTCTCAAACCAGCTACGGATCGTCGCCTTGGTAGGCTTTTACCCTACCAACAAGCTAATCCGACATAGGCTTATCTCAAAGCGCGAGCTTTCAAGAAGAGGCCCGCTTTGCTCCGTAGAGCGCATGCGGTATTAATCCGGATTTCTCCGGGCTATCCCCCACTTCAAGGCAAATTCCTATGCATTACTCACCCGTCCGCCACTCGACAGCGACAAGTTCACTCCGAAGAGATCACAGCGTCCTGTTTCCGTTCGACTTGCATGTGTTAAGCATGCCGCCAGCGTTCAATCTGAGCCAGGATCAAACTCTTCAGTTTAAAGTTTTTTGATTTCAGACCGAAGCCGAAGCTCCAATCGTCCATCCAAGTACTTATAGCTGAAAGCTGTTCCTTGCTCCCGATTACATTTAATCAGGGCATGGTCGCTTTCGTTAATGGCAAATTCATCAACGCGAGCGCCCACACAAGTTACCTGTATCTTGTTAAATAACACACGCCGCAAAGGCGCTGGCTCAAGTCCGGAGACCTGGCTGGAAGCATTTCGCTTCCGATGTTCCCGTCACACAAAAATTCCTCGCAGCTTAAACCTTCTGGTTTTCGCCGCGCAGGTGGACCCAATTTCTTGAATCACCACTCTGTGCTGAGCGGGCCGCCCATTATACAGTGACTCGATTTTCCCGGTCAATGCTTTGTTGGAAAATAGATGAATTCATTTTCCTGGGCCGTGTCTTTCGGCTGACGGATCAACCGGAAGAGGGCGCATTATAGGCCTGTGGAATCCTGCGTCAACCCCTAATTGAAATAAAAATGAAAAATAGTTACCGGGATTGACGCGGCCACCTCAATGACGCTCTTTTTCTTGCTCCAGGCGCTCGCGGATCTGTCCCAGCCTGAGGTCCGCGCAGGCGCCCGGCGACACCCGTTGCGCCAGGCTGGCTTCGGCATCCGGGGCTGCGAGTCCATCGAGTTTTTTCTTGGCATCCAGGTAGGCTTCACGAAACGGCACGCCGGCCGCCGCCTGCTCCAGCGCGATGTCCGTTGCATACATGTCGGTGGAAATTGCAGCGCGCATCCGCTCAGGCCGGAAAGCCATGCCACGGACCAGGGCCGGCACAATGGCCAGGGCCTGCAACGATGCTTCCATGCCGCGAATCAAGGGCGCCTTGGTCAGCTGCAGGTCGCGCTGGTAACCGGATGGCAAGGAGAGCACGGACTGGATCTCGGCGATTGCAGCCTCGGGTGTTGCCGCCCTGCCCCGCAATAATTCCACCACATCCGGGTTGAACTTGTTGGGCATGATGGACGAACCGGTGATGTACTGCGGCGGCAAGCAAACAAAACCGAACTCGCCGGTGGTAAACAGGCTGAGGTCCCAGGCGAGCCGGCGAATGTCCTGCATGGCATGCAACGCCGCCTGCAGCGCCATGACTTCGAACTTGCCCCGGCTGTTCTGCGCGTACATGGGGTTGATCTGCAACCGCGCAAAACCGAGTTCTTCCGCCACACCCTCGCGATCCAGCGGCAGGTTGACACCGTATCCCGCAGCTGTGCCGAGCGGGCTGCTGTCGACTACCTGCGAAACATTTTTTGCAAAAACCAGGTTGTCGGTGAACGCCTCGGCAAAGGCTGCCAGCCACAGGCCGCTGCTGGATGGCACGGCGCGCTGCAAATGGGTATAACCCGGCATCGGCAAGTCCGGATCGGCATCCGCCTTGTCCAGGCAGGCTTCCGCGATACGTCCACACAGCCCCCCCAACCGGGCCAGGCGATCCTTCAGGTACAGGCGGGTGGCAACGGCGACCTGGTCGTTACGGCTGCGGCCGGTATGCACCCGCCCGCCCGCAGCGCCGGCTTTTTCCGTCAGGTACATTTCGATCGCCGAGTGGCCGTCTTCGAAGCGCTCATCCAGCACAAAAGCCCCGGATTCGAACTCCGAGCGCAGGTCGTCCATCAGGCCGCACAGCTGCTGGCGCTCCGCGGCCGATACGATGCCAATCCGCTCCAGGCCGCGAACGTGCGCCGCGGTGGCCTGGATGTCGAAAACGAACAACTGCCGATCCAGGATCACGTCCTCACCGGCGGTGAACTCGGAGATGGCCTGGTCAATGTGTCCATCACCTTCCTGCCAGAGGTAGTTTTTCATGTCTCGGCTCCTTGCTGGGGGACGAGCCCGGTCAAAACGTCGAGCCCGAATGCCAGGTTTAGATTTTGCACGGCCTGTGTCGCTGCGCCCTTCAACAGGTTATCCAGAACGGCGACCAGCGACACCCGCCGCGGGTCGTGTGCACTGACGGTGAAACCACCCAGGATTACGCCGTGACGGTTACGGGCCTCCTTGACCTCGGGTATACCGGCACGGACCTCGATCAGCGGGCAGTCGCCGTAAAAGCCCGCAAACAACGCCAGCAACTCAGCGTCCGAGGTTCTGTCCGCAAGGGTCACGGCGATACTCAGGCTGATTCCCCGGAAAAAAGGCGCCACGTGCGGCAGGAAGCGGATGTTCCGCCCAATATGCCAGGACACTTCCCGTTCATGGATGTGGTCGGCGAGTTGGTACGGCAGCAGGTTGTCTTTGAGCACTTCCGGGTTGTTTTTGGGCGAAGGCGCCTTGCCTGCGCCACTGAAGCCGGATACGCCGAACACCACCGGAGCGCCTACGATACGGTCCACCAGGGGCGCCAGCGCCAACTGCGCCCCGGTGGCGTAACAACCCGGATTGGCGATGCGTTTTGCGCCCGCGATACGATCTGCAAACCGTTCG
>JAZBOH010000090.1:0-3017 GCA_036351055.1 Lysobacterales bacterium | reverse complement strand
CTCACATCAAAGGCCGGATATACGTACGCAGTTAACCTTGAAGGTGTCAGGAAAAGCAAAAGCAGGCAGGTTGCAATAATCGAGGTGTACATATATGTGCGCGCGCCAGCGCGAGCGCCCCCGAAAAGGGGGTATACGGGGCCGCGACCGGGTTTAGAAAGTCAAATCAGCAACCGCGGTTCCCGCTGCTCCTGCTAGTCCCAACGATAACCGAGGTTCACGCCGAGGCTGGTTTCCTCGAGACGGATCGCCGTGCCGGGGAAACCGGTTTCAGCCCGCACCATGACTTCGGGCGCGTACATGTAGTGGAACCCCAGCGCCCAATGGCTGAAGCGGTAATCCAGCCCGAAGGTATAGTGGTCTTCGACCACGCCTGGCAGGATCAGGTTATTGGCCGCGTTGCTTCCGTCGATCGGTGATTCGGCATAGTTGAAGCCAAACCTCAGGTTCATTGCGTCCAGAACCTGGAAATCGACGCCGACTGCATAAACCACCTGGTCATCCCAGCCCGGGTCCATCGCAAAGTCATAGCCGGACGGGCCCTCGACCTTCAGTTCGCCCATGGTATCGCTCCACTCGATCCACTTAAGATCGGCGGAAATCGTCCAGCGGTCGGAAGGCCGCAGCGCGATGCCCAGCGCCAGTTGTTGCGGAAAATCGAGGTCAAGCGTGTACTTGCCGCCGGGAAAAGACGGTCCGCCCACCAGGGTGGTGTCGATATCGCCATCACGCAGGTTGTACTCCAGGTCGGTAAAGAACTGCTTGCTCTTGTAACTGAAACCAACCGTGAACGATTCACTGAAGTCGTACAGCAGGCCGAGGCTCAGTCCGAAACCGAAAGCGTTGGCGCTGCGGTTCAGGTCAAAGTTGTACAGCGCGCCGCTGACCGTATCGCGCATGCGCTGGGAGAAAGAGACTTGCTGGTAGTCGATATTCAGCGCCGCCCCGAGGCTGAGACGGTCGTTGGCGTCCCAGGCAATCGTCGGCGCCATCTGCCAGAACGCGATATTGCTGTACCCGTCCCAGACCAGGTCGTTACCGGTGAAACTGGCCGCGGCCGGCATCATCAGTGTTTCAGCGTAATCCACGCCAAGCCCCGATGTACCGTACATGCCGCCGCCAAAATACAGGTCGTCACGATCACCGATGGGCGCGGTCCAGCCAATGGCGGGTACCCCGTACAAATCAGAATCGCTCTCCACCCGGTCACCACCATAAGCGGTGAAGTCCGTGCTGCGCGTGGGCATGAACGCTTCCATCGAGAAATCAGCGCGTTTGCCGATGCGGATCATGCCGGCCGGGTTGGTGATCGCTGTCATCGCCGTGCCCGGGTTGGCGGTAACCGCCCCGCCAAGGCTTTTCTGATAGCTGCCAACACCGATCAGTTGGTAACCGTTAGTGGCCAACGCCGTCAGCGGAAGCATTAAAAATACGGTCAGGAAGGAGATAAAGAGGGAATTACGCAGGAAATGAGTCATTTCAAACCCCTTGTGTTCAAGGCTTGGCCTTTGTGAAGTATCTTTGAAGGGATAGAATGATAGTGAACCTCCCCACTCACGCGGTCAATGACAGGAAATTAAATGAAATACGACACCGTCATCTATGAAACAGAGGGCCCACTGGCCTGGATCACACTGAACCGGCCTGACAAGCTCAATGCAATCAATCCTGCCATGGTCCGGGAACTCAGGTCAGCCATGGACCGTGCACAGCTCGATGACGAGGTCCGGGTCATTGTATTGAAGGGCGAGGGCCGCGCTTTTTGCGCCGGGCTCGACCTGGAAACGCGGATCGGGCAGGACCTGGAAAGTGAAGCGGATGCCGAGGCGCTGAAGGAAGAACTGAAGGCCTGTTTCGACATGATTATGTTGTTCTGGGACAGCCCCAAGCCCACCGTTTCTGCGGTACACACCTACTGCATCGGCGCCGGCATGGAACTGGCCCTGGCCTGCGATATCACGGTGGCGGCGCACGAGTGCCGCTTCGGCTCTCCCGAGGTGCTGTTCGGCAGCGGCGTTGTCGCGATGCTGCTGCCATTCATCGTGGGCCCCAAGCGCGCCAAGGAAATCCTGCTCACGGGCAATGACCGCATCACCTCTGAACAGGCTGCCGAATGGGGCCTGATCAACCGGGCGGTGGGTGAAGCCAAGCTGTTGAGACGAGCCAGGCGGCTTGCACTGGAAATCGCCCGTAACGACCAGCTGGCCGTGCGTATAACCAAGCAGGCCATCAACAACACGATGGAAATCGGCTCCATGCGCGACGCCATGAAGCACGCCCTGGACCTCGAGTTCGCCATCGAAACCACCCAGACCGAAACTTCCCACGAATTTCATGAAATTCTCAAGAAACACGGGTTCCGGGCGGCGCTGGAATGGCGCGAAAACAAACTTGGCCATTACGGCCAGGTCATGCGGCATGAAATAGGCTGAACAATCTGCAAGGCTCACTCCTGCAAAGGAACAGATGAACTTCAGGGCAGACAAAAGCAGTGGCACTTTCTGTCTACCCGACTGCAAAGAGGCAGCCGGGAAAGGTCGTGGGGCGCGTTCGTTCGAGTCCACGCGTGACGCACTCGCCGCCGGCTTCCGGCCCTGTAAAACCTGCACCCCCCTGCTGACCGGCATTGCAGATCCACCCTGGCTGATTCCACTGATGAGCGAGGTGGAGACCGACCCCGGTCGCCGCTGGCACGACCATGACCTGGATATGATGAATCTCGACCCGGACATGGTTCGGCGCTGGTTTGTCGCCAACCACGGCTTTACCTTCCACGCCTATACCCGCCTGCGGCGCCTCGGCAATGCGCTAAAACAGATCCAGCACGGCGAACCGGTCGACCGGGCGGTGCTGGCCAGTGGCTTCGATTCAGAAAGCGGGTTCCGCGAGGCCTTTGCCCAGGTATTCGGCAATCCGCCTTCCGCCGTGGACCGCGAATCTTCGATCTGGATCAACCGCATTGCTACCCCGCTGGGTTCCATGATCATGGGGGTTCACGATAACGGCCTGTGCCTGCT
>JAZBOH010000089.1:0-29773 GCA_036351055.1 Lysobacterales bacterium | reverse complement strand
CTCACATCAAAGGCCGGATATACGTACGCAGTTAACCTTGAAGGTGTCAGGAAAAGCAAAAGCAGGCAGGTTGCAATAATCGAGGTGTACATATATGTGCGCGCGCCAGCGCGAGCGGCCCCGGAAAGGGGGTATACGGTGCCGCGACCGGGTTTAAAACTCCAAACTTACAAAGCGCCGCATTCAACCCTCCGGTTTTGGCGGCGCCGGCGCGAAATAGCCGACAACCAGCAGCAGCGCGCCAGTACCGATAAAGGAGACGATGCGCTCAACCGTTCCGGTGTTGCCCAGGTCGACCAGGAACAGCTTGATCACGACCAGGGCCATAAAGCCGGCCCCGATCATCCACAGCATTCGCCTTTGTTTCCGTGCACCCAGCACCATTCCGGTAAAGCCGAGCAGGCCCCAGTAAATGGATAGAGAAGTTTGCACGATGACCGAATCGAACAGTCTGTCGAACTGCCAGGGTACGCCGCTAAAGTGATGCACGGCCCGTACCAGGGCCGCCGTGGTCATGATGAAAAAGGCCCCGGCAAAAACGATTCGCAGCGTTCTGAACCCGTCCTCACTCAGTATGTTGTCTTTTTCCACGATGCTACGCTGGTAAATCCGCCAGGCAATGGTGGTGGTCAGCATTGAGAAAATCATGCCCAGGTCAAACGGATTCAGCACCGGAATGTAGTGCAGCGGTCCGGGGTCACCGGGCCGGGCCATGCTGAGCAGCGCCATGGCAATGGCCTGGAGGCTGACCAGCACCAAAAAGGCGGAAAGGTAGGCCGTATCGTGCAAAGGAACTGGCCAGGCCGGCCGGCGGCGACAGCGCCACAACAGGATGGCGACAAGGCCGGTGACAGAAACGGCTGCCGCGGCGGCCCAGTCGACAGATGCGACCCTGTCTACCCACCAGTGCACTTCCAAGGCAAGCACCGCGGTTGCCAGGGCAAGGCTGGCCAGGTGCCAGGTGGCCGCGAACCGGGAGTTGCGCTTGTCCGTTTCGTACAGGACATATAACTGGACGGCCAAGGCCATGGGCCAGGCGAGCCAGCCAGCCCCGTGCAGAAAATGTCCGTCATCGAGCAGGGCGAGCAGTGCGAATGGCAGCAGCAAGGGCAGGTGGGCCAGTGTCGCAGATTGCAGGGACTGCCAGGACCGTATGCGCCCAAGCCAGGCGGCAAGGGTGGCGCTGGCTGCTGTAAACAGAACGATAAGCGGCAGGTTATGGGCGTATGGGGCCCGGTCCAGGACCTCCATCCAGCCCGTGCCCAGCCACCACAATACACCCCAGGTGAAACTGCACAGCGCCGCAAGCCGATAGGCCCAGGTAAAATCTCCGGCCGCTTTGAAAGCCTGCAGCCTGCTCGACACGAACAGTGCAGCCAGGCTGATGATCAGGCCACCCAGCACATTGCCGTTGATCACCACCAGGCCGGCATCGTGAGACCAGCCGCCGTGCAGGAAAAACAGGCCGGAAAGAAACACCAGGGCAAAGCCTGCCAGGTTGGCCAGGTGCCGACCCTGCCTGACGCCAACCCAGACCAGTCCGGCCCCCTCCAGCGCCCAGGCGGCCGAAGTCCAGTGTGCATCCAGGGCCAGCGGGATGGCCAGGGTGGCAAAGCCAACGGCCAGCGCCAGGAAAGCCTCGCTGAGCAGTACGGGGTATTTACCCCCGCGACGGCGCAACAGGGCAGTGCACAGGCCGTAAAACACGGCCAGAACGGCGGCACTGATCGCCAGGCCGTATTCCGTGTCGTGCAGCAGTGCATTTTGCAGGGCAAAGACAATGATGGGGGTACCAAATACCAGCGTCCCGTCGACAATCCCGGGTTTGTCCGGCGGTTGGCGCAGGGCATACAGGATCGCGATGGCCTGGTAAAACAGGAAAAACAGCAGCAGGAAGGGCTCGGTGCTGGCAAACAGCTCCGGTTTGAAATAGTGATAACCCCAGAAGGTGGAAATGACAAAGGTGAATACAAAGCCCACCAGGTTCAGCTCGCGCCAGGCGCGAAACCAGGCGATACCAAGAATGGCCAGGTTGATGACCAGGTAATAACTGAACAGGACCACGTGGCTGCCCTGCCCGGTGGAAGTCAGCAGGGGCGCGAGAAAACCGCCGATGACGCCAAACAGGGCAAGGATGCGGGCGTTTTGCGAAACTGCGAGGAAAGCGGTCAGCGCGGCGAGCAGGAACAGTAGGAAAAAGGCTGCTGCTGGTGGCATCAGCTGCCAAATGCGCAGCGCGGCGTACACGGTCAGGAACAGGATGCCGGCGCCACCACCCTGCAGACTCAGGGCGTAGACGCGTCTTTTCTCGCGCAGCCGCCAGCCAATCAGCATCAGCACGGCGCCCGCCAGCGCCACGCCCAACAACCGCAGTTCGATCGGCAGGTTCAGCAGGTTCCGGTCGATAGCATACTTGAGCAGGAAGGAAACGCCGATAAAGGACAGCAGCACGCCGACTTTCACCGGAACATTGCCGGTCGTCATCCAGCCCTTTGCGCGGGTAAACAGATTTTCCAGGGGCGATGGTTTGTAAATGGCGGGTCTTTCCGCCTCGAACATCCCGGCGGCTGTCGTTCCGGCAGCTGCGGGAACGGGTTCGGGCAGGTCCTCCTTCGAGGGTTCCGGAGTGGCCAGGGTGCCGGGTACCGCCTCCTCATCTTCAGTGCCGGGCGCCTCGGTCGTGACGGCTTCCACCCGGGCTTTGCGCCGCGGCTGAAAACCCGCTTGCCGGCTTAACTCGTCCACCCGTTTTTGCAACTTTTCCAGGCGGGCAAAGAGAATACCGATAAGCAGGCCGGAAAACAGGCCCAGTAATGGATGGCCTGTAAAACCACCCGCCATGAGCCCGAGGGCCGCGCCGGTGATGATATACAGGGCGTTCATCGGCAAACCTCCCCCAAGAAATAAGTTCCTATCTAATCATAGGCTTATTTTGAGGCGGCCGCAGGGCGGCGTGATTACTGTTACGGAGCTAGAAGCGTATTTCGAAAGTGGCGCCAAACAGGGCCGCAGGATCGTAATCGCTCTCCTGGATTTCCTTGTCGAATTCATCCAGCAGGGTCAACCTGCCGCCGAGTTCCACGCCAGCAAAAATGGAGAACCCCAGGTTGGGCTCGGCGTCAAGGCGTGCCGAAAGCACCAATGGGAAGGACTGGTCGCGGCCGATGCCGCCCGGTGCCGGACCTTCATCGTCGAGGCGGAACTCGACATCCTCGTAACGCCCGGTCAGGCCAAGGCTCCAGCTCGGGGTCAGCTGATAACCGAGTGTCAAACCGGGACCCTGCGAGGCGGCCAGCCCGCGCCCCGTGGACAGGCTCCATTTCTCGGCGAACTTCCAGTCGATGGCCAGGATGGGGAACACGCGCGTGCTGTCGTCCAGGCGGGTAAACACGCCGAGGCCGGGACCGATGGTCAAGGTGTCGCTGAGACGCCAGAAGGCCGCTGCAAGCAGGCCGTAGCTGCGGGCGTCGCTGCTGCGGGCGTCGCTTTCCTTGTTCAGGCGAATGGATGGCACGATGATCACGGACCCGGTTTCAGCAAAGCCGAAACGGCCCGTGAAAGAGACCCGCTGATCGTTCACCTTGTTCCACGGTACGCCGCCGCCAAGCAGCGTGTCCTTATCGAACTCGTAATTGGACTGCCCGCCGCCGACGGAAATTCCAACGGAGTCCCGGCGGCTCCAGCCATAGTCCAGCCCGGCGCTGGCAAACCAGCGGTCGAGGGTAAAGCCGCCCTCGCTGTCTTTCAGGTCAACCTGTGACTGGTGGGCGCCGCCGCCATCGATCGTGAATTGCCAGGGACCGGGTTGCTGCGGCGCCTGGGCAATGGCGCCCGGGCTGATAAAGAAGAAGGCGCTCGCCAGGGCGATCATGATGGGATGGCGGGTCATTTTATCTCTCGCTTGGAATCTCTGCGCGTATTATCAATGCTTACGGCCGGTAGTTGTAGCCCTGTGAGGCGCCGGTCGAAGTCATCGATGCCGGAACCCTAAACGCTTGTTCGTTTCGTCGCGGCACGGGCGTTCTGTGCCGGTGGCCCCCTCCGTTTACCGCATCCTTTCATCTGGCTATCGAAACAAACGCGACAAGTCATGTAACCCATTTCACACTTTGACCGTCCATTACTCTATGTGGGGTATGCAATGAAGACTCTTTCCTGTTGCAGCGCGGCGTTGATCCTGGCCGGCGGTCTGCTTGTCAACCCGGTCATCCAGGCCGATTCCCTGCCGCTGCAGTCGGTTAACAAGGCCAACGAGGTCATTGATGCCGCACTGGAAGCCCACGGGGGCGCCGAAGCACTCTCAAACCTTCATTCCCTGGTGCAAAAATCCGAAATGGATACCTTCCGCACCGGGCAGAGCCGCAAACCCGGGCCACCCTACGACAAGGGAACGCTGTCCAGCCTCAGCGCCATAGACACCGAAAAGAAACTTTTTTACAACCGCAACAAGGGTGAAGGTGGCGGCTACGTATTCAGCCAGGGTACGTTGATCAACGGCGACGACAGCTGGCAGCTGGACTTCCGGGCTGGTATCGCGGCACCGATTGCGGAGCCGGACTACGATACCCAGTCCGGGCCGTTCATTCGCGTGACACCGGCATTGCTGATGAAACAGCTGCAGGCGCGCCGGGGGCAGTCCAACTGGCTGGGCGTAGCCGAAATCGATGGCCGGAAACACGACTTGGTGACGCTGGTCATGTCGGTCGGTCCGGCACTGGCCCTGTATATAGACCAGGAAACCCACATGCTGACCCGCATGGAACGGGTGCTGCCGCCGTTTGGGCAGGTCGAGTACCGTTTCCAGGATTACCAGCTTATCGACGGTATTCCTTTCAATATGAAGTTCCTTTTATTGGTGAACGGTGAACCCAACCTGGATATTGATAACGTCAAAACTTTAGTCAATAGCCCCCTGGACGACTACCTCGATGTGCCCGAAGGGCTGGAAAAAGTCGCTGCCGTGCAACCCGATGAACTGAGCGTGAACGAAATCGCAGACGGTGTATTCCTGGCCGGTGGAAACGCCACGTATTCGCTGTTCGTCGAGATGCCGGATTACCTGGTTGCAGTGGGTGGAACCCAGATCGTGGCGGACGCCCTGAAGGCATTGCGAGATGAAGGCATTGAAAAACCGGTGAAATACGGTGTGATCACCCATCACCACAGTGACCATGTGCCGGGTGCGGCCACCTATGCAGCGGAGGGCGCCATCGTGGTGGCCCCGGCGGCGCATGAAGCGGTGGTGCGTCAAGCCGCTGGCAGCGACGAGGCAAAGTTCGAATTCGTGACCTATCATATGACTATTGGCAGTGGTGCAAGAACGGTGGAGGTGTACAACATAGGGCCAACACCACACTCTGAGCATATTTTGATGGCATACGTGCCAGATACGGGCGTGATCTTCGAAGCCGATCACTTCCCACTGCCGCAAACCGGGATCATTCCGCCCGCGGTTCCGGCCGTTGAGGCCTTTGCCGCGGCACTGGAGAAACTGGATCTGGATTATTCAATCATTGCCGGCACACACAGCCCAAGGACGGCTGGGCCGGAAGATGTAAAAACTGCCTTGCAGCGGAAACCGGTAGAGGAATGAGGAGGCGGACAGTCAGGTATGTAGGAGCGAGTAAGGCTCCAGGTGAAAATGTGTAGAGCGCGGCCCGAACCGAAGTCCCAGGGTGGGCTGACCCGAGGGACGACGGCCGGACCATTGCGGGAACGGATATTGAACGCGAATAGGGCGACCTCCAAATCCTGATTTGTGGAATATTCTCCCCGCATCACATCCAGAGCCTATCGCGAGCCTTGCTCGCTCCTGCACTTGGTAATGTAACACATCGCCAAAACGTGCTGAATCAAGTTCAGCAATCCGGGTTCGATTTGTTATCGGCCTTGCTCGATCGGTACCGTCTTTTGTTACACGGACTCGCCAACCGCATGGCCGGATGACCAGGCCCATTGGAAATTGAAACCACCGAGTTGTCCGGTCACATCAACTACTTCACCGAGGAAAAACAGCCCTGGAACACCTGATTCCATGGTTTTCGAGGACAGCTCCCGGGTGTCTACACCGCCCAGTGTGACCTCGGCCTTGCGGTAGCCCTCGGTGCCGGCTGGCTTGATGTCCCATTCCTGAAGTTTCGCGGCGAGGCCGCCCAGATCCCGGTCCGGCCAATCGGACAGCGCGATCTCCGCCCGTTCACGCCAGAACAGGGATTCGAGTTCCAATACCAGCTTGTGTGGCAGGATTCGATCCAGTTGACTGCGCAGCAAGGAACGTGGGTAGCTGCTCTTCCAGGCCAAAAATTTCTGCTTCAGGTCCAGGCCAGGCGCCAGGTCCAGCGAGATATTCTCACCGGGCTTCCAGTGGCTGGATAATTGCAGCATGGCAGGTCCGCTGAGACCGCGGTGGGTGAACAGCAGGTCCTCGCGGAACGCGGCTCTTGCATTGGATGCCAGGACTTCGCAGGATACTCCCGCCAGCCTGGAGAACCGCTGCTTGTGGTCACCGCTGAAGGTGAACGGCGCCAGGCCGGGCGAAGTATCCAGGACATGCAGCCCGAACTGCCGGGCCAGGCGGTAACCAAACGGTGAGCCACCCAGGCTGGGGATGGACAAGCCGCCGGTAGCGACGACCAGGGTTTCGCTGTCAAACCGGCCGTGGCTCGTATCCAGTTTGAATCCAGAGCCCTGTTTAACCGTTTCGGTTTCGCAGCCCAGCCGTATCTCCACCCCGGCCCGCTCGCATTCATCCAGCAGCATCGCGACGATCTGTTTGGATGACCGTCGGCAAAACAGCTGGCCGCTGAGGCCATTGACAGTTTCTTTCTCGAAGTACTCGATGCCGTGGCGCTCGACCAGCTCAATGAAATCCCACTGGCTGTAACGGCTCAGGGCGCTCTTGCAGAAATGCGGATTTTGCGATTGGAAGCGTTCCGGGCTGATATGCAGGTTGGTGAAATTGCAGCGCCCGCCCCCGGACATCAGGATTTTCTTGCCCGGTTTATTGGAGCGCTCGAGCACCCGCACCCGGCGGCCCCGGCGGGCGGCGGTGATGGCGCACATTAAGCCCCCAGCGCCGGCGCCGAGGATGATGGTATCGGTCAGGGCCACGGGCTCTCCTGTTCCTGTCCGCTGAAATTCTACAGAAAGCGGGCGGGCAATAGTGATAATCTCGCCCGATGGGGCGCTGGCTGAAGCACAAGAATTCGATTTTTCATGACGGACATGAACTCCCGTACGAACTGGTGCGGCGTCCACGGGTGACCCGCAACGTGCACCTGGAGTTGGCGGAATGTGGCGGGCTCCGCGTAGTTGCGCCGAAGCACATGAATGAACGGGCGGTGCGCAAGTCCCTGCAGGCACGGTCGGGGCGGGTCATGCAGTTTCTCTCCAGGCAGCGGCAGGCGCAGCGTGATCGGCCCGGGTTTCGCTACGTCAACGGCGAGAGCCACCTCTACCTTGGAAAGGGCTACCCCCTGGAGGTGCGGGTGGGCGGCGCAACACAGGCCGTGCCATTTTTTGATGGTAAAAGCATTGCGGTCAAGGTGCGTGACCCGGGACCGGACCGTGTGCGCGAAGCGCTGCGGCGCGGGTACCGGCAACAGGCCGAGGCGTATTTTTCGCAGCGCCTGGAACACTTCTGTAAAGCGGCGCCGTGGACCTCTGGAAAGGTTGCCCCCCTTGGTTTGCGGCAGATGAAAAGGACCATGGGCAGTTGTTCGCGCTCGGGGCGCATCACGATGAACCCCCACCTGGTCAAGGCGCCGCCCTTCCTGGCCGATTACGTCGTGGCGCACGAGGTATGCCACCTGCAGGAACACAACCACGGCAAGGGTTTTTACCGCCTGATGGAGCAGCTATACCCGGCTTGGCGCGAAGCCAGGGCGCGCTTGAAAGCCGAGTGGCAAATGTACCGGGCGGACTGATTCAGGGAGCCCAGTAGACCGCGACGGGTACCCGGTGCTGGCCCAGCACAATACGCACCGGAAACCGGTTGATATCGTTTTCCTGCAAGGCCGCCTCGTACACCCGGCGTTTTTCCCGGCCGAAAAACAGCAGGTAGATCTTCCGGCTGGAAAGCAGCGCGCAGGGTGTCAGGCTGATGCGGCTGGCGCCAAGCCGGGGGACCTCCAGTTGCTCCAGTTGAGCCTGGCTGTCCAGGGCCCGGTGCAGGTCCGGGCTGTCCGGGAACAGTGATGCCGTATGCCCATCGTCACCCATACCCAGGACGACCGCGTCGAACCGGTCCGGGATGTCACCTGCTGGCAACAGGCTAAGCAGGTGGGCGTCCGCGGCGTTTTCGGCCAGCAATTCCCGCCGGATCATGCTTTCGTTGCGGTCGGGATGCTCCAGGGCCACGTTCCGCTCGTCGCTTGGTATCACCGATACCTTGTGCCACGGGAGTACTTTTTTCCGCAGTGCATGAAACATCGTTGCCGGAGATGTACCACCGCTGACCACCAGCGCGGCCTCGCCACGGTCTTGCACGGCCTCAGCCAGGTCGGTTTCCAGCGCCTGCGCAAGCGCATCGGAGGCATCGGTACGCGTCCCGAACTCGCGGAATTCGGGTCGCCCCGCATCAGACATGGGGCTGGCACCATTCGCGGCCGTCACGGTCCAGCAAACGGACCGAATCGGTCGGCCCCCAGGTGCCGGCCACATAGGGCTGCGGTGACATGGCCGTCCTGTCCCAGCTGTCGATAATGCCGTCGATCCAGTTCCAGGCGCATTCGACTTCATCGCGGTGCATGAACAGCGCCGGGTCGCCACGCAGTACTTCCATCAGCAAGCGCTCGTAGGCGTCCGGGTAACGCAGTTCATAGGTGTCTGAAAAACTCAGGTTCAGGGGCAGGGAACGTAACTTGAAATCACCCGGCCCGGGTTGCTTGGTGACCATGCTCAGCTGCACGCCTTCGTCGGGTTGCAGGCGTATGGTCAGGCGGTTGGGCAGCGGTTTTCCTGATTCTTTCGGGAAAATGGAATGCGCCACGGGCCGGAACTGGATGATGATTTCCGATGATTTACCGGCCAGCCTCTTGCCGCTGCGCAGGTAAAAAGGTGTGCCGGCCCAGCGCCAGTTGTCGATTTCTGCCTTGATCGCGACGAAGGTCTCGGTCTGGCTGGGTTCCTCGCTTTCCAGTTCTTCCTGGTAGCCGGCCACGACCTCCCCGCCGATGGCGCCCGAGGCATACTGGCCGCGAACCGTGACCCGTTCGACGTTATCCGGCGTGATGGGACGCAAGGCGCGCAGCACCTTGATCTTTTCACCGCGGACATCCTCGTGGTGCATCTTGGCCGGGGCCTCCATCGCCACCAGGCACAACAGTTGCAGCATGTGGTTCTGGACCATGTCGCGCAGGGTGCCGGTGCGGTCGTAAAACTCCGCCCGCCCGCCGGTGCCCAGCTGTTCCGCCACGGTAATCTGCACGTGGTCAATGGCTGCGCGGCGCCAAAGGGGTTCCATCAGCGAATTTGCAAAACGCAGCGCCATAAGGTTCTGAACGGTTTCCTTGCCGAGGTAGTGGTCGATTCGATAGATATTGCTTTCTTTGAAAAACCGGCCGACCTCGTTGTTGATCCGGCGCGCGGAGTCGAAATCCTGGCCGACCGGCTTTTCCAGCACGATGCGTGTGTTTCCATCGACCAGTCCGGCGCCTGACAGGTTATGTGCGGCCGGTCCATAAAGCGAGGGCAGGGTGGCCAGGTAAAATACGCGGATGTGTCCGGGCTGTTCCGACAGCAGGGAGGACAGTCCGGACCATCCATCCGCCGAGGTCACATCCTGCTGGTGGTGGTACAGGCGGGCGCAAAACCGCTGCCAGGTTTCCGTGTCGATGCAATCGGCCGGCAGGTGTTCGCGCAGTGCCGTTTCGACCAGGGAAATGAACGCTTCACGCGACAGTTCCTTGCGCGATGAAGCGATGATCCGGCTGCCCTCGCCCAACTGCCCGTCCTTGTCCCTGCGGAACAGTGCGGGTAGCAGTTTGCGCTTTGCCAGGTCGCCGGTGCCGCCAAAAATAACCAGGTCGAACGGTTCGGCTGGAATGAACTTGGCCATGTGATTTCCTCAGTCCCTTTGCGAATGCCAAATAGTACTTCATTCTGTGCGCGGGTTTGATATGCCGAAGTACAATCTTGGGTGTATGATCGGAAATTACCCTGTTTCATTCCGTGGAGATAAAGATGAAAAGCCCGGAGCAAGCCGCATTCAAAGTCATTCTGATCGTCGCCGTCCTGATCGCCATTGCCGTATTGCCATTTGTCGCACGAGCTGACTCCCACCACCAGGGGCCGCCCGGCTTTGCCGATTTCGATAGCAATGGTGATGGATTCGTCAGCGAAGAGGAATTCAATACGCTGCGCTCGGAGCGCATCGCGGCCCGGGCGGCGGAAGGCCGCCAGATGAAGGGCTTGGCCAGTGCGCCGCCGTTCAGCGACATCGACAGCAACGGTGACGGTATGCTGGATGAGGCAGAGTTCACGGCCGGCCGTGACGCCCATATGAAAGACATGCAGAAGAAACGGGGTGGCCGCGGCGGTGGCCAGGGTATGGGTTATGGCCAGGGCCATCGTCACGGCCAGGGCATGAAGATGCCCACTTTCGATGAGCTGGACCTCGATGGCAACGGCTGCATTGATGCCGATGAGTTTGCCACGCACCAGGCCAGCCACCATGGCCAGGGACAGAAACAGAGGCAGCCGTAATGCCTTGGCGTCAGCGGGCCTTGCTGGCCCCCGTTTTTGCCGTGTTGCTGGCCGCCTGTGCGGTGCAACAGCCCACGCCGCAGGCGGAATCCTCGCCGTTCCTTCACGAGTTCGAAAACGGTCCGGTCCCGTGGACCGGACAGGGTTTTGACAACGCCCCGGGCAAGTTTACATTTGCCCTGTTTTCCGACCTCACCGGCGGCGAACGGGACGGAATCTACAAAATCGCGGTTGAACAGCTCAGGCTGCTGCGGCCGGAACTGATCCTCAGCGTCGGTGACCTGATCGAAGGCGGTACGACGGATCGCGAACAACTGGGCCAGGAATGGGACTCTTTCGACCGGCGGGCGGCTCATGCCCGGGCGCCGGTTTTTTACACCGGCGGCAACCACGACTTGACCAACCCGGTGATGTGGGATGTGTTCGAGGAACGTTACGGGCGGCGCTACTACCACTTCGTCTATAAAAACACCCTCTTCCTGGTATTGAACACCGAGGACAACAGCCCCGATCAGCAGTGGGAGCTCAAGAAGATCCGCGATGAGGCCCTGCAAGCCATCGAGGCGGACGGCTGGGACGTGTTCATGGAGACAGACTACGGCCGTTCCGGGTTGCGTAAGTCGGGCCGGGTGGGGCAGGAGCAGGCTGCCTATTTCCGCCAGGTGATTAGCCGTTACCCGGATGTATTGCATACCTTCGTGATCATGCACAAACCGGCATGGGAAAAGGCCGGCGAAGAAAACTTCGCGACCGTGGAGGTCGCGCTCTCAGACCGCCCCTACACGGTGTTTTACGGGCATGAGCATGCCTACCTGCACGAGATACGCCATGGCCGGGATTACATCCGCCTGGGCACCACCGGCGGCGTGCAGAACGTCAAGAAGGACATGGCCATCGACCACCTGACGCTGGTGACCGTTTCAGAAGATGCTGTCGATATCGCCAACCTGCGGATGTCCGGCATCTTTGGCAAAGACGGAAGAATCCCGCTTGACGGGGAGGAAAAGTGTTTCGATGCTCGCGAGTGCGGGGACTAATGATATTTGATTTGGGCAACGCCGCGCAGGATGTCGAAACGCACGCCTGATATGGTGTAGCGGTCCACGGAACCCTCGCTGCGCCAGTGGCCCTGGCTTTGCGGCGTTTGGGTGAAACGGTAGACAATGATGCGCCCGTCGCTGTCGATGCTGTAACGCTGCAACTGCCTGGTCGAGTCATTATCCAGCAGGTCGAAACCCAGTGCCTGGTCAAGCCTCGGGTTGGCCAGCGCCATACCGCCACCCTGAACCGGTGCATAGCCGAAGTACTCCTTGCCAACGGTCGGGCTTCCCTGCCCGCTGAGGATTGAAAAGTCGGATTGTCGAAAGCTGACACCCGGCGCCACGATGCTCAATACCAGGTTCGAAGCCAGTTGCGGCGTATCGAACCCGAAACGGGCGGTAGATGCGTCCAACAGGGTCACGCTGCCCTGCCCCAAGACCCTGGCGAAGTCATCACCAAGCCGTATTTCCAGCGCCGTGTTCTCGTCGATGCCAAAGCCGCGGCGTTGGCCGGTGGCCGCCAGGGCGCGAACCAGGCGGCCCAGGCGGGCCTTGCGATCAAAGTGCTGGTCAACGATCCCGTCAGGCAGAAACCCCAGTCCATGGTGGATAAACAGGCGTCCGCTGTCCTGGTCGTCGGTCGACGTATAGGCGCGCTGCATGGGTTCCAGCAACGACGTGAAACTGGTTCCGCCGGCGATCATGTCGTGGCTCATGATGGCTGCGCCGGCACTGCTGCCGCCCACCACGGCCCCTGCGGCCAGGCGCTCGCGCACCAGTTCCAACAGTGGAGATTCCTGCTGCTGGGTGTTGACGAGTGTTTGCGTGATACGCACCTGGTCGCCGCCGGTGAACCAGAAACCGGCGGCATCGTTGATGTTCTCAATCAGCTCACTGCGCCAGGCATTTTCAAGCCATTGGCTTTCATCGACATCCGCTGTATCGGTGTCGTCCCGAACCGCCAGGGGGAAAACCTTGATGCGTTCCCGGGGAACACCGTGGGCCTCGAGGCTGCCGGCAAACGCGGCTGCAGACCGGGCCGGACGGCCACTCGCGGCGGGAATGATGACCATCGGACCGACCGGTAGCATGGCCTCTATCAGCGCGCGGTGTACCTCGGCATTGTCTTCCCGCAGCGCGCCGCCGACGATCAGCAGGGTGCCGTCCGCCCAGGCAGGGGTCAGGCCAGCCAGGCAGGACAGCACCCAGGCCCCGAGAAGGGCCCGGGTGCGGATCAATACTTTCCGTCCCCTGGCAGGCATGGCGCGGCCGTTCAGAAACGATGCGTGTAGCGCAGCGTGACAAAGCGCCCCATGGAACTGTGGTTGATCTGGTCGACGTTGGCGCCCGTGCCGAGAACCAAAGGTGGATCTTCGTCGAACATGTTTCGAACGTTCAGCGAAAGGTAGTTATAGTCTGTGAAATTGTAGGCCACGTTCAGGTCGAACACCAGCCAGGAGTCGACGTAAACGATGGTGTCGCGCGGAATGCCCAGCGCATCCAGGGATCGTGGCGCCGGGTCGTCCTTGTAGCCGTCGGTGTATCGGGCGCGCAGGGAAAAGTCCCAGTCGCTTACCGAGTAACGTGCCTTGGCGCTGGCCAGCCATTCCGGGTACAGGTATTCACCGGCTTCATCGATTTCCGGCGAGGCGAGCGAAGACCTGCGCAGGTATTCCATCAGGTAGGTCGCATCCGCCATCAGGGTGAGGGTGCTGTTTTCAAACGGGATGTCCTGGGTGTAGGTCAGGTCAACGCCGCTGATGTCCTGGAAGCCAAGGTTGGAGAGTTCAAAGTGCGCGTCGATCACGAAGCCGTTTTCGACCTCCAGGCCGGGCGTGCCAGTCAGTAGTTCACCACCGCCCACGACCGGGTATTCACCCAGCAAGGCGCGCCGGATAAAGTCGTCCTCGTCGATGCCGATGACGTTTTCGTAGCTAATCGACCAGTAATCGGCGGTCACGTCGATGCGATCGGTGGGTGACCACAGGAGGCCAAAGCCCCAGGTGTCGGCAGTTTCCGGTTCCAGGTTGTCGTTGGCGACATCTTCCGAGAGCAAGGATTCACCATCGGCTGTCGGGTCGCCATCGCAGGCGGCCGGGGTCTCTGAACAGTCGACGGTGTAGGAACTCAGCAGGGTGCCGGCGCCCACCTGGGCCAGCGAGGGTGCGCGGAACGAGGTCGAATAGTTGCCGCGGAAAACCAGGCTATCGATCGGACTCCAGCGGAAAGCGACCTTGGGGTTGAGGTCCCCGCCAAAACTGTCGTAGTAGTCGTAACGGCCGGCCAACTGCAGGTCCAGGTTATCCGTGATGGGCCAGAACACTTCCATGAACGCGGCCCATTGGTCACGCTCCGCGTCTGCCGAGGTGGAACTGAAACCCAGCACCGGCTCGGGGTTGAAGGTAGAAGCCACAGCCACCCCCGAGGGTACGTCCCGTACAGATTCCCGGCGCCACTCGACGCCGATCGCAGACTGCACGGTGTATCCGTTGAAATCGAACAGGGGGCCGGACGCGGTTGCATCCCAGGCCCATAACTCGGATTTGCCGTGGCGCCTTGCCTGGGTGCGGATCAATTCATCGACGCCCTCGGCCTGGTTGGCCTGTTCGCCGAAGGGGTTGTACCAGAGCGTGGTTTTACCCAGGTCCTCGCAGCTATTCCCGATGTAGGAGGCGTCGGGGCGCACCAGGTCGAGTGCCCAGCGTTCGACCAGGGTGCCATCGGTACAGACGTTGCCCAGGCTCGCATTGTAAAAGGCCTCTGCGATGACCAGGCCGCTGATGCCGAGTTGTTCCGATTCATTGCGGCCGTATGTGATGGCGGTGTCCAGGTTCCAGTCGTCGTTGATGTTCCAGTCAAACCCGCTCACAAAACGCATGGATTCCGAGGTCACGTTGACCGCCCGCGGTTCCGGGTACTTGCCCCAGCCGTAGATCGGGTAGCCATAGAAATCCTCCCAGCTTGTCAGGCCTTCGAAACTGCCTTCTTCGACCATGTCGGCTTTCAGTGCCTCGGGCCACAGCGGGCTTTCCGGGTCGAAAGGCGCGCGGGAGAAATTGGCCGGTGAACTCGTACCGTCCGCATCGGTTTCCTGGTAGATCAGTTCGTTGTACCAGGTCGTGCTGTCATTGATCTCGAACTGGTAGGTGACCATGCCTCCCAGGCTGCTGTATTCGTCCAGTACCGAGGTATACTGATTGGTATTGACCTCGCAGTACTCACCGAAGTTGCCAAAGCCGAAGTCGTCCGCGGGGCAGCCGCCGTCCTGGGGTTCCTCGGTCTGGTCGTAAAACATCCAGAACAGATCATTGAAAGACGGATAAAAGCCCTGTTGACTGGGGCGAATGGATTCCGCGGAAATCTTGCGGTCGCGGTCGAATAGCGGGTCGCGCTGGTAATAGTCGACCAGTGCCATCACGTGGTGGCGGTCGTTACTCCAGCCGCCGAGCAGGTTGATGTTGGTGCGGCTGTTGTCCGAACTGGCGGTTGAGTCGCCGTAGGACGCGGAAATTTCGATACCTTCGAAGTCATCGCGCAGCACGTAGTTGACCACGCCGGCCACCGCGTCGGCGCCGTAGGAAGCGGATGCGCCGCTCAACAGGATTTCGACGCGCTCAATGGCCGATGTGGGAATGGAGTTGACGTCGATGAAGGACGCTTGCCCCCTGGCGAAAGAAGCGACCGACGCCCGGCGACCGTTGATCAGGGTCAAGGTTGAACCGGTACCGAGGCCGCGAAGAGAGACCGAGGAAGAGCCGACCGGCGTTTCACTGGAGAGCGGGCCTGCTGTCGAGGTGGTAAACGTGCCGAAACCACCGCCGGTGACGGTGAGGTCCTGCATCAACTGGCCGATGTTTTCGGCCCCTGACTCCAGGATGTCGCGCTGGTTGATCTGCACTGCCTGGGCGGCACCCTTCATGTCGAGACCCTTGATGCGGGTGCCCGTGACCATGACTTCCTCAACGAGCATTTCTTCGCCAGCCTCGTTGTCATTTGCCTGCGCCAGCGTAGCTGAGGGGATGGCTCCCAGGGTCAGGGCCAACGTGCATGCAACCGCCAGCTGGTTTCGGCGGAATGTGTGTTCGCAAGGTTTCATTTGATGACTCCTAAATTATGCGTGCCTTGAATTCACCGTGATCTGCCGGTCGCTCATCAGGCGGCGTCCATGGCAGAACACGTCGGTAAGTTGGTTTTCGGCCGGGTCCAGCAACAGCAGGTCCGCGTCGGCACCCGGTTCGATCCGGCCTTTACGCCATAGCTTGAGCGCGTCGGCCGGGTTGCGGGTCAGTGCGGCGATCACCTCGACGGGTGCCGCCGGGCCATCGCCTATCGCGCGGCGCAGCAGGTCCAGCAGTGCCGACGGCTTCGCTTCCTGCAGGCCAATCAGTTGGCCGTTTTCATAATGTGGCAATGAGCCGCCCGCGTCGGAAGAGAAGCTGAACCGGCTGGCAGGGGCGCCCGCCTCGATGGCTTCGCGAAATGCTTCCAGTGCCGACACCTCGCCGGCGGCCAGCAGTTCGGGCGTGCTCGAAACCGTCAGGTCGGCATATCCGCCCCGTTGCGCGAAGCCGATGGCTTGCTCCAACAATGCGGCCTTGCGGTTGCAATGGGTTGGGTAAAAGAGCCGGCGTGGAAGGTCACTTTGACAGAGCGTTGCCTCGACCAGGTCGAGACCCGATGAGCCGTCACCGACATGCAGGAACAGGGTGCCGCCCTTGCCGCTGAGGGTGCCGCCCAGGTGGATGTCAGACGCAATCCGCCGGATTTCCTCCAGCGATGGGTGGGAAGCACGGTGATCGGCAATTGCCAGCTCACCGGCACCGATTACCGGCTCCACCATCAGCATGTCGCGCGCAAGGTCCCCGGTCAGGGTGGTGGCCGGGACACGATAGGATCCGCTGTACATGTAAGCAGCGAGTCCCGCTGCGCGCAGTTTCATGACCTGGCCGTACAGCACCTCGAGGCTGCGCGTAATCGAGTCCGTGCCCAGGGCGCCTACCAGGGTGGTTACACCGCCTTCGATAAAGGCAGGGGCTTCCAGTTCAGAGGTGCGGTTGCCAAATCCCCCTTCTCCGCCACCGCCGCAGGGGTGGGTCAGCGGGTCGACCAGTCCAGGCAGCAGCCAGCGGCCATCAGCCTCAACAGTTTCCAGTTCACGGCCCGAGATATCCAGTTTCTCGCCCAGCGCGGCAATCCGGGCTCCGGACAGGAGAACGTCCCGGACGCCCAGCGCCTGGGGGGCGAACACTTGTGCATGTTTGATCAGTGTCGGCATGCCTTGTGACTCAGCTGAACCCGGCGATGGAAGCCGCGATGACGAAGGCGCTGGCGAACAGCGCGAGGCTGGCGAAGAACCAGGCGATGGCGCGCACCCAGACCAGCCAATCGAGGCGGGCGGCGCCCAGGCAGCCCATCAGGGCGGCCGATGTCGGCACCATGATGTTGGTCAGCCCGTCGCCCAGTTGGAAGGCCAGCACGGCAACCTGCCGGGTGACGCCGATCAGGTCGGAAAGCGGTGCCATGATGGGCATGGTCAAGGCGGCCTGGCCCGAACCGGAAGTAACGAAGAAATTAAAAACACCCTGGCCCATCAACATCATCCAGGACGCCAGCCAGGCAGGCAGGTCGCCAAGCGACACGCTGCCGTAGTGGAGGAAGGTATTGAGCAGGCTGGGCGTCGACGGGTCGTCACCGCCCATCAGGTAAACGATGCCACGGGCGAAACCGATGATCATGGCGGCCGGCAATAAGGCCTGGGCGCCCTGGCGAAACGCCTCGGCGGCAGAGTTTCCACTCATGTCATTGAGACGGAATACCCGTCCCACGACCGCGGCCGTGAAGCCCAGCACGACAAACTGGGTCGCGATTTCGGGAAGGTAGTAGCCAGCGGCCACCACGCCCCACACGATCCACAAGACGGTCGCGGCCAGTGCGCCCAGCACCAGCCAGTCACCGGCTCCGAGCATGACACGCGGCTCCTCGGCGTGACCGGGAGGATGTACCGGTATGGAACGGGTGCGCGTGGCGTAATAAACCGTGAAACCCATGCCAAAGGCGGTGAAAAAGGCCCACATGGAAATGCGCAAGGGCATGCCGCTGAGCAGGGGCAGGTCTGCGATACCCTGGGCGATGGCCACGCTGAAAGGGTTCATCCAGGAGGTCGCAAATCCAATCTGGGTGGCCGCGAAAGTCACCAGTACCACCGTTACCCGGTCATAACCGAGGCGGCCCAGGACCGGTACCAGCATCAGCACGAAAGGAATGACTTCCTCGCCCATGCCAAACACGGCGCCGCCGAGTGAAAACACGAAAAACAGGCCGGCGAGCATGATCCGGGCATCAGTGGATTCCCTGGCGATGGCGCGCCGCAGGGCACGGTCGACGGAACCCGTGGCGGTCACGATGCCAAAGGCCCCTCCGGTCAACAGGATGAAGGCGATGATACCTACCGCGCCGCCGCTGCGGGAACCCGTTACCAGCCCCTCGTAGATGGCGTTGAACAGACCGCGGCTGTCGTCGCTGCTTGAAAACAGCGTGGCGCCGCCCGCCTCGGGTTCGAACTGGAAGCTCGCCGGGTCAACCATCTGCGTCACGCTGCCATCACTGCGCGTGACCTCCATGGTTTCAAACAGCCCGGGCGTGACCAGGAAAGTGCACAGGAATACGAACAGACCGACGCCAGCAATCAGCAGGTAAGTATCCGGGAGGCGCCTGGAAAGTGCGGAGCTATTGTCCGGGCCTGGTTGCATGCGGTCCTACTCGTCTTCAACCAGGTAGTTGCGGTCGCGCAGAATCCGGTTGATGCTCGAAAGTGCATCAACCGTATTGCCCCGGTGGCGGGACGCGATTTCCACCACCAGTGCATTGAGCAGGACGATCGTGGACGAGGTGGCGTTGGTAAACGTCATGCCGTGGCTGGAAACGATCAGGGATTCACCCGCGGTGGGCACAGCCGGCGCGCTCAGCCGATCGGTGACGGCGATGGTTTTCATGCCCCTTTCACGCGCTTCCGTGAGTACCTCCAGGGTTTGCCGTGAATAGGGTGGAAATGAAAAAACCATCAAAACATCGCTCTCCCGCATCGTGACCAGTTGTTCACGCGGCGAGGTGAAATGTGTGCCAAAGCTGTTGGCCCGCAGGCCGTGTTCGGTAAACAGGTAGGCGGCCAGTTCGGCAAGGTGTGCGGAAATGCCCAGTCCGAACGTGAAAATATGACCGGCCTGGAACAGCGTGGCGGCGACGCTTTCAAATGCGATGCGGTCGATATTCTTCAGCGTTGAATCAATGTTGTGCCGTTCCAGCTCGGCAACGGCCTCGAGCACATCGTTGGCGGCGGCAGCGTCGCTGGTTTTCTCAAGCGATGAAGAGGGCGAGTGCATTTCTTCACGCAGGTTCTCAACGACTTCCATTTTCATGTCGCTGAAACCGGTGAAGCCGATGCTTTGGCACAGGCGCACCACGGTCGCCTCGGAGGCGCCGGACCGCTTTGCCAGTTGTGGAACGGAAAGCAGCGGCACCTCCTGGAGGTTGTCCAGCAGATACTCCGCGATCAGCCTTTGCTGGCGGGAAAGGCTGTTGACATGAGAAAGGAGGCGTTCCCTGAGAGAACCATAGGGCTTGCTCGCCACGGCCGGAAATTTCAATTTTGACACCTTTCCTTTCACAAGGGCATATTAGATGAAATTATAATTTCATGCAATAAATGTCTTTGCCGGGACAAGGACGGGCTTTTTGATTTTATGGCTCCCTCGGACGACCTGTTCCCTGGCAGGTGCGAGGCCTGATTGTGGGTCCGCCCCGTGCGGGTGATAATTGCGGCATGAGCAACCTGTTCAAGAGCATTCCGGCCGACATCGATGGCGAGGTTTTTGAAGTCCTGGCCTCGTCGGCCAACGTCAAGGTTGAGCGAATCGTCTCGAAAGGGCATACCTCACCGGTAAAAGGCTGGTATGACCAGGAGAGCAACGAGTTTGTCTTACTCCTGAAAGGTGCTGCCCGACTGGAGTTCGACGATGGCCGGGTCGAGCAACTGGCGCCGGGCGACTGGCTCGACATCGCTGCGCACCGCAAGCACCGGGTGGCCTGGACAGAAGCCGGTACCGAAACGGTCTGGCTGGCCGTGCACTATAACTAGGAGAATCCACAATGTTTCGTCTTCACGGTTTTTTTACCCAGAACACGCTGAAAACCCTTTATGTGCTCGAAGAAATCGGGGCGGAGTACGAGTTCTGTTATGTCGACCTGACCCGGGGCGCCAACCGGAGAGAGGATTTCCGCGGCAAGACGCCGGTTGGCAAGGTGCCCGTACTCGAACACGATGGTGATTTCCTGTTTGAATCCGGCGCCATTTGCCGCTACGCGGCCAGCGTGGTGAAGTCCCCCCTGTATCCTGCCGACAAGCTGGAACGGGCCCTGGTGGACCAGTGGATGACCTTTTTTACCTGCCACCCGGGGCGCTGGCTGACCAACCTGTACTGGGAAAAAGTCATGAAACCGGCCGCCGGGCTGGGTGAAAGCAACGAGGCCCGCTGTGAAGAGTCCGTGCACTTTGCGAGCGCGCAACTCAAGGCGGTTGAAAGACACCTCGACGGGCGTGACTGGCTGGCCAATGACACGATGTCGATCGCCGAGCCATTTGCACTGGCCTACCTGGAGCAGGCGGCGTATGTGGGCTTCGACCTGGCGGCGTTTCCGCGGGTCAAACAGTGGTTTGACCGGATCGAGGCACGTGAATCGACCGCCACGGTGCGGGCACTGGTCAAACCCCATGCCGACGCCATGATGGCGTCCAGGAAAGCATGATCCGGTTTTCTGGCGGTCAAACCGGATTCGGTCGGCGTGAGCAGCCCTTCGCCTTGTCCTGAGAATTAATTCCCTGGCTCTGCGAAACCACCCAGAAGTTTTTTCAAGGCCGAAACCAGGCGGATAACCGCACCGTTCAGGAGCACGAACTCGGCATCGAGCCTGGCCAGCGGGTCTTCCTCGTCCGGGCTGTCCACGGCATCGCCTTCGGCAAACTTGAACTTGCTGACGATTCCGT
Source organism: Lysobacterales bacterium (assembly GCA_036351055.1). GTDB lineage: Bacteria > Pseudomonadota > Gammaproteobacteria > Xanthomonadales > SZUA-36 > JABDPF01. Next base: position 8,989 of record JAZBOH010000089.1, on the reverse strand, counting down.
CCTGGCTGATCACGCAGGTCAGCATTTCTTCAAAACCGACTCCCAGGTGGGTCAGCTGCATGCCGTCGGCGACGTGGCGGCGGATGGTCGGGTCACCCAATTCAAAGCCACGCCAGCTGGCGATGGATTTTGCATCTGTCGGGTCCTGCATGCGGCATTCCTGGCCGAGGGAGAAGCCGGCTGGCGTTTCGCCCAGGAATACCCGTCTGAGCAGGCCGCCGGGCGCCTCGTTGAATGCCAGTGGTGTGCAGGAAATCTTGCCAAAGGCGGTCCTGAGGTGGTCGATAAACCAGTCCGCCTTGGCATCGGTTCCAACGTCAAGCACGAGCAGCGATTCGGCATGAATAAAGCTGGCGCGGTGGCGCTCGGAGCGCAGCAGGGCCTTGGGCAGCAGTTCTTCCTTGGTTTCTTCCTTGAGCCGGCGGATCTCACTGCGCGGCGGTTCCTGCGCCATGCGTTCCCGGTACTCGGCCAGTTTTCCTTCCATCGCTTCCTTGATGGCGGCCACCGGCAGAACCCGGCTCTGGGTGCGAAGCTGTATCAGGTCGGCGCCATTGATGCGGCGGCACAGCAGGACATCTTCTGCTTCCACCGGAGCCTCCCAGCCCGCGCTGCGCTCCAGGAACGCCCCGCAGGGTGTGAAGGCGTTCTCGGCCAGTTTTTCGGACAGCGCCTGCTCTGTTTTGGGCCATGGGCTGGTGACGCGGTAGAAGCGTAAGTTACGGAACATTCGGGTGATCCTGGATGGAACAAGGCGCGATTATAGCCGATCCCGGCCGTTGTTTTGGTTTAATCGACCCGTCGCATCAGCCGCCGGCCAGCATCCACTTGCGCAGGCGGTTGGAATCGCCAAACGGGGTGAGTTTGCCGTAGGAATTGAGCAGGACGATGGAGATCAGTTCGCCCTCGATATGGGCCCGCATGACCAGGCAGCGGCCGGCTTCCATGATGTAACCGGTTTTACTGACGTCGATATCCCAGCTTTTATTTTTCAACAGGCGGTTGGTATTGCCGTAAACCAGCGGCCCGCGCTTGCTGTAGGGCCGGACCTCGAGTCGCGTGGTGGTGCTGGCCTTGCGGATCAGCGGGTACTCCCAGGCGGCGTTCACCATGCGCGCCAGGTCGGCCGCCGTGGACTGGTTTTCCACGCTGAGCCCGGCCGGATCGGCAAAACGGCTGTGGTTCATGCCAAGCTGTTTCGCCTTGGCATTCATCTGCTTCACAAAAGCGTTCATTCCACCCGGAAAGGTACGCCCGAGCACCGCTGCCGCGCGGTTTTCCGAGGACATCACGGCCAGCATGATCATCTGCTCGCGGCTCAGCGTGGCGCCGTATTCCAGGCGGGAACCGGTCAGCTGAACCAGGTCGCGGTCATCCCGGGTGACGGTGACTTTTTCTTCCATGTCCACGCCGGAATCGAGAATCACCATCGCGGCCATCAGCTTGGTGATGGAGGCGATCGGTCGAACGGTGTTTTCGTCCTTGCCATAGATCACGCTGCCGTCGTCGCTGATGACCATGGCCGAGGCCGAGCGCAGGCCGGGGTGGCCATCCAGTGCACTGAAGCGGGAGGCCTGGAGCGGCGGCGCGGCCGCCAACACGATAAGCGCGGTGGAAACCAGCGCCATGGTCTTGATCAAATGCAATGTCCTCTCCTGCTTCCTTGCCGTTTCTGGATTTTTAGCGGTAGAGCCCGTTTACAAAAGGCACCAGGGCAATCACCAGGGTTTCGGTATAAACCCCTTCGCGAGTGTACCTGCCGTCCGTGAGCAGGCCAAAGGCACCGCCTTCATGCTTGCTGTTCACGGTTGAAAACACGATGTCGTTGGCATCACCGAGTTCCAGCCCCTCTTCCACCAGTTTCTTGACGGCCGGTGGCAAAGGCAATGTCACCGTACGCGCGGTGCCGGTGCGCCCGTCCTTGCCCAGCACGGCCATCCAGGCAAAAGCCATCAACTGGCCGTTGAAGGTATCTACGCCGCCCTCGAGGCCGACCCAGTAATCCGCATCCGGACTTGATTCACTGGCGTTGTGTGCCCGGTTGATTGCGCCATGGCGGGTATCTTCGTCTGAAAACGGTTGATCATCGACACCCGATTCCGCCTCGGCCGACACGATGTCGAGGTCCGCACCGGGAAACTGTTGTTCGAAAGCCTTGCGGCAGGCGTTGACCTTGACGGGATTGTTTGACGCGACGATGATTTTCATTAACTGGAAACTGGCCCGGGGATTCGCTGCGTAGCATACCGAAAATTGAACTCGAAGGTAAAAGTGCTATCATTGATATCACATTTACCAGACCGGAACCTGCCATGGCCAACCTGATCGTAAGAAACCTCAACCCGCGCGTTGTCGCGGCACTGAAACAGCGCGCGGCCCGGCATGGCCGCAGCGCCGAGGCGGAACACCGCATGCTGTTGGAATCCGTCCTGATGCACCCGTCCCGGATGAGCTTTTCCGAGGCCATCGCGACCATGCCCAACGTTGGCAAGGATGAAGATTTCCAACGCCAGGACTGTGATCCTGCCTGAGCGACAAACCTGAGCGATGTACCTGATCGACACCGACGTCGTCAGCGAAGCACGTAAACGGTCACGGGCCAACCCGGGGGTTCGCGCTTTCCTGGAACGCGCTGCGCAGGGCCGTCATTCGCTGTTTATCTCGGTCATTACGGTTGGCGAACTGCGCCGGGGCGTTGAACAGATCCGCCATCGTGGCAGCCTGCGCCAGGCGGGTCAGCTTGAAAACTGGCTGGAATTTGTTCTTGACGAGTACGCTGACCAGATCCTCGGCATCTGCCCCGATATCGCCCAGTTATGGGGCGCGATCCAACTGCCGAACACGACCAGCGTGCTGAACCGGCAAATGGCCGCCACGGCGCGTATCCACGACCTGACACTGGTCACCCGCCAGGGGCGGGATTTTAGCGGCAGCGGTGTGCCGGTTTTCAATCCCTTTACCCCGGGTCGCTAGTTGCGCTACAGGATCGATCATTCGCTTCACCATGTTCTGGCCGATGGCGGAGTTATAGGTGCCTGGTTCGATAAAGAGGCCGTTTTTTCGGCCTATAATGATCAGTGAAGGTGAAGGTGAACGTAATAATGGCGTCAAGACAAACACGCGTTCTTCTGCTTGCGTTGCTGTGCGGACTGGCCGCTTTGACGGTCCATGCAGGCGAGGTATATCGCTGGGTGGATGAAAATGGTGTCGTGAATTTCAGCCAGACGGCTCCCACAAAGCCCGAAGCGGATATTGAGCGGTTTGCACTGGAGGATACGCGGCCCAGCGATTACGATCCTGACCAGGACTTTTACGGCGTAGCCGAGCAGGCCGAACGCATGAAAGCGCTGCGTGAAGACATGGAAACAAAACGGCAGGAGCGTCTGAAGCGCCAGCGCGAAACAGCCAATCAGACCGTTATCCAGTACCGCCAGCCGGAACGTTACGGTTTCCCGGTTTTCTGGAATCACCGGCCAATGCCAGAGCCACCGCCCAGGCCCGTTCCGCCCATCGATTTGCCCGGACCCGTCAATCCTCCGCCAAGCACACTTCTGCCTCGGCCCCGCTAGGCACCTGTCAGGTGCGTACCGGTGTACCCGTAGCCGCGATACGCCGGGTTGCCGCCACCAGTTCCCTGGTGATCCCGGGTTCGTGTGAAGAGTGCCCGCTATCCGGGGCAACCACGTAATCCAGTTCCGGCCACACCTTGGCCAGGTCCAGTAGGTTCTTTACGCTGCACACGATGTCGTAGCGGCCGTGCACGGCGAAGGCGGGAATGTGGCGGATGCGCTCGACCCGGTCGAGCAGCATGGTGTCCGGCGTGGGAACGGCGTTGCGGAAATAGTGGGCTTCCAGCCGGGCCACGGCCCAGGCCGTATCCGGATCCTCGAAATGGCTGACAAATTCCGGGTTGGGAAGCAGGGTGCAGCAGGCCGTTTCGTAAACGGCCCAGTGTTTGGCGGCCTCCAGCGCCTGCTCACGGTCATCACCTGTCAGTCGTTTCCAATATGCTTCCAGCAGGTCACCGCGTTCCTGTTCCGGGATAAAACCGGCAAATTCATCCCACAGTTCCGGTTGGATCATGCGGATCTGGTACAGCCACCAATGGATCTCTTCCTGGCGCAGGGTCCAGATGCCGCGCAGGGTCAGGCTCTTGCAACGCTCCGGGCATTCCTGTGCGTAATACAGGGAAATGGTGCTGCCATAGGAGCCGCCAAAAACATGCCATTGATCGATCCCCAGCTCTTCCCGAAGCTGTTCAATATCCCGCACCGTGGCGGCCATATTGTTGTCGTGCAATTCCCCAACCGGCCTGGAACGGCCGCTGCCGCGCTGGTCCAGGAGCACGATGCGAAAATAACCCGGGTCGAAAAAACAGCGGTCAAACTCCGTGCAACCGGCGCCCGGGCCGCCGTGCAGAAACAGCACCGGTTCACCGGCCCGATTGCCGGACTGCTCAAAGTGCAGTTCATGGGGCGTGTCGGTCTTCATGAAGCCGCTGTCGAACGGCTCGATCGGGGGGTAAAAATGTTCGTTGGCCATGGTGTTCCGTCCCATTCAGCGTTTTGACCCGGACGGGTCAAGAAGCGATTATAGGACTTTCTGTTCAGCCACGGAGAACACGATGGCCGGTGGATTTGCCAAAGACGGAGCGGTACAGGACCAGATCGACGCCAGCGTAGAAGACGCGGTCAACCGCGTGCGCAGTCAGCTGCCCAGGGGCGCCGGGTTGCGTGAGTGTGAGGAATGCGGTGCCAAAATCCCCGAAGCACGGCGCAAGGCCGTGCCCGGTGTCCGCCTGTGTGTCGCCTGCCAGGAGGCGCTGGACAAGGAACGGGCCGCGGTCACCGCTTACAACCGGCGCGGCAGCAAGGACAGCCAGCTTCGGTAACTGTTGGATGCTGTTTAAACCTGGCCGGTGGGCCGATCAGTTTGCATCATGGATTGCCCGAAACCTCCACCAACCGGTCCAGCAAGGGGAAATATAGCGCCGTTTTGATGGGTCGCGTTTCTGTGATGGCGATGGCCTGGCGGTACCGGGTCAGCTGGTCCCGGTAGCGGTTGACCTCATTTTGCAGGAACACATCGAGCTCACCACCGCTGTGCACCGAGGTCTTGTAGTCTATGATCCAGCGGACGCCATTCTCTAAAAATGTTCTATCCAGAACAAGATTGACAGGCTGCCCGTCCATGATGGCCGTGATGGCCATTTCGCAGGCAGATTCTTCGTGTTGGTCCAGTATCCAGCGGCCCTGGGTTGATGCCAGGCAGTTTTCTATCGCCCGCGCGGCGCGGTCGACAATGGCTTTGGCCTTGCTGCCCAGCACACCCTCGGTGGCGAGTTGATTCAGGCACCAGTTTTCGTGGCCGCTCATGCCGCTGCCGACTTGCCAGGTTTCAGCGCCCCGCTCGGCAATCAACTGCAACAGGCGGTGCACCAGGTTACCGGTCAGCCTGGCGTCCTCGCCGGCCCAGCGAAATTCAATGAAATCACGGGCTTCAGTGTGCCCTGTCTGCGGGCGCTGAACCCCCGGTGGCGGGCCAGGAAGTTCCCATTGCTGCGGCAATCGCCGGAACCGTTGCGGCAGGCATGGTTTCTCGTCGTCTGCTTCCCGCGGGCTTTCAGGGGTTTGCCCGGCCAGCGCCCGGACCCGTGGTTCCTGTTCGACCCTGATCGCCGGCCATAGACTGCCCAGCAGTGAAGCAACGGACGGTTTGATCGAACCGTCCTTGCCCGGCTCGATGGCGCCAAACAGGTACAGGCTGTGCACGGCGCGGGTCGCGGCGACATACAGGAGCCGGCCGTTCTCCAGCGCCTGCCGGCGTTTTTCGACACCGGAAATGAACTGGATCAGGTCGCCATCGTGTTTCTGTTCTTTTTCCTCGGCACTTCGCATCGGCGACATCACGATCTGGTCCTCGCCGGCGAGTTCGAACCAGTGCAGGAGGCTGGGCCTGTCCTTGCCGATGTTCCGGTTAAGTCCCGGCAGGATCACGGTGTCGAACTGCAGGCCCTTGGCCGCGTAGATGGTCATGACCTGCAAGCTGTCGCTGGCGTCTGCGTCCGGTTCGGCAAACAGGTTCTTGAGGCGCTGGTCCAGGCTGTCCCGGTCAATCGGCAGCTGTTCGTTTTCCAGGGTGTCCAGCAGGTTGAAATAGGTGGCGGCGTCATCCAGTTCACTGGCGTTGTCGACACAGGCCGGGCCACCCAGTTCAGTCCAGGCCGACTCGACCAGCGAACGCGTGCTCTGACGGCCACTCCTGCTCGACGCCCCGAGCAGAATGGGGCCAATGCGTCGCAAGCGCACACAGCCTTCGGCGCTGAGACCGGGCACGGAATATCCCGACAGAAAAGCATCGATCGTGTGCATGAGCAGCCTGTCTTCGCGGCCGGCCAGTGCGTCCAGGTCAGACAGGTCCAGGCCGGCGAACGGTGCACGCAGCACCGAGAACCAGGCCAGGTGGTCGGCCGGCTGCAACAGGGCCAGGGTCAGCGAAACGAGGTCGCGAATCAACACGGTTTCGGCCAGCGGGCTGAAGTCCACGGCGCGGTAACGCAGGCGGGGCTCGTCCTGTTTCAAGCGGTCCAGCAAGGCCAGCGTGGCCAGCGCGTGACTGCGTGACCGCACCAGGATGGCGATCTGCTCTTCGGGCCCGTGGCGGCGCACGACATCGACGATCTGCTCCGCCTCGAGTTCGCCATCCCGCAGCGGGGTCAGCGTGATGTCTACCTCGCCCCTGGCACCCGCTTCGGGCGCGGCTTGCGAGGGGCTGTAACGGACCGCGCCGTCCACCGGGTCGTTTTCCGCCGGCAGGACAGAGGGAAAGACGTGGTTCACCCAATCGACTACAGGCTCGGTGGAACGGAAATTTACTTCCAGCGTCAAGGGCTGCAACTGGACATGGTCAAACAGGCGGCCTTCGAAGGCTTCGATGAACAGGCTGACCTCGGCCTTGCGAAAGCGATAAATCGATTGCATCGGGTCGCCTACCAGGAACAGGGTTCGTCCGTCGCCCCCGGTCCAGCCCGCGGTCAAACGGTACAGAAGGTCGACCTGGCTATGGGACGTATCCTGGAATTCATCGACGAGCAGGTGACGGATGCGGTAATCCAGGCGCAGGGCCAGGTCACTTGGCGCCTCGTCATCGCCCAGCGCGAGGTAGGCGCGCTGGGCGACTTCGCTGAAGTCCGCGTTGCCGCTCTCGGCCATGACGATTTCCCAGTCTGCCGCCGCCCGGCACATGATGCGGATCAGGGATTCCAGCGACGCCCAGGCTTCATCCTCGTATACCGGCCTGGGCAGGGTACGGATGACGTTCAGTTGTTGGTGCAGGCTGTCGTTCTCGCGCAGCCCGTCCATCAGCTCCACGAAGCGTTGTTTCCAGTATTCGCGGACCGCGCGCTCTTCACCTTTTGCGCCCGACGGGGCTGGAAAACCGGCCTTCTTGTCGACCACGCTGCGCCATTTTTTACCGTCGGCGGTCAACAGGCGGTGGATCAGGGTCTTCCAGTGTGACAGTGCATCGCTGTGCGCGGCGAGTTCCAGCCGTTCACAGCCGTAGCCGCCGCAGGCCTCGATCAGCGCCTCCAGCTCGGCTTTGTCCAGGGGCTCGTTGGCCACGGCGTACTCGAGCATCATGGGCAGGGATGAGAGCAATTCGGGCGGAAGTTTGTCCAGGGCCGTTTCGAGTTCATTTTCCACCAGGAATCGGAGCGAACCCTCCAGTGAATCACGGTCCAGGCGGTCGTTTCCGAACAGGTGTTTCTTCCACTGTTCGCGGCTGGCGAGCATGTGGGTCAGCAACTCAACCAGGCGGTCATACTGGTTGTCGTAGCGATCCAGGACCCGCGTGACGTCGGCCTGCAGTGGGTCGTTGTCGTCTTCGATGGCGGCCATGGTGCGCACCGCGGCCCGGCGGTATAGCTCTTCCGGTTTCTCGATAATCTGTTGTCCGCCGCCCAGGCCCGACAGTACCGGGAGCTGCCGCGCCAGGTCGCTGCACAGGCTGTCGATCGTTCGGATACGCAGCCTGCTGGGCTGTTGCAGCAGGTTCCAGTCCCGGTTGCTGTCGTTTTTCAGAACCGCGAGCGCGAGTTCGCGGCTGACCTGTTTGTGTTCTTCCAGCAACTCGGTACCGGACTTCTCGGCGGCCTGCTGGAGTTCGTTCAGCAGGCGGTGGCTCATCTCGGCCGCGGCCTTGCGCGTGAAGGTGATGGCCAGCACTTCCTCGGGCTGTTCCACCCGGGCCAGCAAGCCCAGCATGCGCTGTGTCAGCAGCTCGGTTTTACCCGACCCGGCGGGCGCCTGCACGATGAATGAACGGCCGGGGTCGCGTCCAGCCTCTCTTTGTCGCCAGTCCACCGGGCGGTTCATGGCCTGGCCCCCGGTTGGTGCTGGGTTGTCTGCGCCATGTTTTCCAACTCCGCGATGCGGCATAGCGAATGAAGTTCGCAGTAGCTGTTCTTGCAGGTTGCGGTGCCGTCCTTGGGGTCCACGGCTGATTGGCCGGCGAGAAAATCAGCCATCAGGCGGTGTAACACGGTACGCCACCGGGCGGTGGTTTCGGGCAGGTTCTCACCCGCGTCGCTGAGCAACTGTGCGTTGCCGCCGCGCCTGGGTGGCAGGCCCGGTAGCAGGCGGTCGTTTCTGACGACACCCTTGTAAACGCACTCGTCATCGCGAATCACGGCGAAAACAAGTGCGTCGGGCGCCGCATCGGCACTGATGGCGTACAGGGGCAGTTGCGGGTCTTCCGGCCGGTCGCCGAACCATTTCCCGGGATCCACGCGACCGGTTTTGTAGTCGATGATGGCCTTGCCGCCACCGGCAAGACGGTCAATGCGGTCGATGACCAGCCGGATGGTCTGGCCCTCGATGTCGTGCAGGATTTCGCGCTCGAAACCCTCCACCACGAAGGGCTGCCGGGTCTTTTCGAGTTCGAGGTATTTCCACACCAGGCGATTCAGTCGGCTGGCTTCAACGCCGCG
>JAZBOH010000088.1:0-21703 GCA_036351055.1 Lysobacterales bacterium | reverse complement strand
GGCTCTACCTGCAGGCCATGGAAAGCGTCCTGGGGCGTTCGAAAAAGGTGTTTCTCGACGCGGACAACAGCGGGAACGTTTTATACCTTCCCCTGGACCAGTTGACGGGAGGCAGTTCGGCATCCGGATCGCCGATGCCGCCACTCGTGACGCCGAATAATGCCGTCGGTGTGGATAGCACCGCCCCGGGCCGTAATTCAAGAAGGGAGGGACGCCAATGATGCGCTCAATCGTGTTGATCCTGGCCGTAATCCTGGCCGTTGTGGGTGTTTGCAGCGTCTTTATCGTCACCGAGACCGAGTACGCCATCAAGTTCCAGCTGGGCCGCATTGTGAAGTCTGATTACCAGCCGGGCATCCACCTCAAAATGCCGTTCATCAATAACGTACGCAAATACGATCGCCGCCTGCTGACCCTGGATACCGAAGCCGAGAAGATGCTGACGTCCGAGCAGAAATTCGTGGCTGTAGATTCTTTCGTTAAGTGGCATATCACTGACGTGTCGCGGTTTTACACCGCCACCCAGGGTAATGAAACGGTTGCGCTGAGCCGCCTTGACAGTATCGTCAAGGATCGTATCCGCAACCAGATCGCGTCCCGCACCCTGGTCGAGGTGATCTCGGAGCAGCGCGTTTCGACCATGCAGGATATCGCCCGCGAAGCCAATAACGCGGCGACTGAACTCGGCATCGAAGTGGTCGAGGTACGCATCAAGGCCATCGAGTTGCCGGACGACGTCCGCGATTCCGTGCACCGTCGCATGGCGGCCGATCGTCAGAAAGAAGCCAACCTGTACCGTTACGAGGGCCGGGAGTCGGCCGAGCGCATCCGGGCCGATGCTGACCGCGAAGTCAAGGTCCTGTTGGCCGAGGCGGAAAAAGAAGGTCAGACCATCCGCGGCGCCGGTGACGCACGCTCCATCGAGATTTACGCTGCCTCCTACGGACAGGATGAAGAGTTTTTTGCCTTCTATCGCAGCCTGCAGGCTTACAGCACGGCATTCGGTAGCGGTAACGACGTGATGGTGCTGGACCCGTCGTCGAGTTTCTTCGACTACTTCGGTTCTGAGACCGCCAGGGACTAGAGACACAGGGCCGCCGGCGTGATGCAGGACCTGCTCACCGCGTTCGCGCTGCTGCTGATCATCGAAGGTCTGCTACCGATGATCGCACCGCAGGCGTGGCAGAAGGCCATGCAGGAACTGTCACGGCACAGCCCGAAAGCCATACGCATCGGCGGCATCATCAGCATGCTTGCCGGTGCGTTTCTTTTACAATTTCTACACTGATGAAGGCACGCTAAAACATGGGCATGAACAGGAATATCGTGGTTCTGGGTACGCAGTGGGGCGACGAAGGCAAGGGTAAGATCGTTGACCTGCTTTGCCGTGACGCCGATGCGGTCGTGCGCTTCCAGGGCGGGCACAATGCCGGCCATACCCTGGTCATCGATGGCGAGAAGACCGTTCTCCACCTGGTCCCTTCCGGCATCCTTCAGCCCGGCGTGGAATGCATGATCGGCAACGGCGTGGTGCTCTCTCTGCACGCCCTGCGCGAGGAAATGGAAGCGCTGGAAGCGCGCGGCATCGACGTGCGTTCGCGGCTCGGAATATCGCCCGCCTGCGCCATCATCATGCCCTGGCACCAGCAACTCGACCTGGCGCGCGAAGTGGCCCGCGGCAAGCGCGCCATCGGGACCACCGGGCGTGGTATCGGGCCGGCATACGAAGACAAGATCGCCCGCCGCGGTCTGCGCACCTCTGATTTGCTGCACCCGGGAAAACTCGAGGCCAAGATCGAACACATCCTCGACTACCATAATTTTGTGCTGACCCAGCGTTTCGGGCAGGAAGCCCTGTCTGTTCAGGCGATGCTCGATGAAGCCCTTGAACTGGGTGAGTATTTTGCCGGTCAGGTCAGCGACGTCGCGGGGCGGCTTTACCAGCTGCGCGACGAAGGCAAGCGCGTCATGTTCGAAGGCGCGCAGGGCAGCCTGTTGGATATCGACCACGGCACCTATCCTTACGTGACTTCATCGAATACCACGATCGGCGGTGTCTGCACCGGCGCCGGCGTTGGCCCGAACGCAATTGACTACGTGCTGGGCATCACCAAGGCCTACGTCACGCGTGTCGGCGGCGGCCCGTTCCCGACCGAACTGTTCGATGAAAACGGCGCCAGGCTGGCCGAACGCGGCGCCGAGTTCGGCGCCACCACCGGTCGCCCAAGGCGTTGCGGCTGGCTCGATGCCGTGGCCTTGCGCCGCATGGTGAGCCTGAACGGCGTCAGCGGTTTCTGCGTCACCAAGCTGGACGTGATGGACGGCTTCGAAGAAATCAAGATCTGCACCAGCTACCGGCTTGGCAGTGAAATCCTCGATGCACCGCCGCTGGACGCGGATGCCTGGGCCGAACTTGAGCCCGTATACGAGACCTTCCCGGGCTGGAGCGAGTCCTGTCGTGGCATGACCCGCATGGAAGACCTGCCGGCCAACGCCCGCTCGTACCTGGCGGCCATGGAAGACCTCTGCGGCGCCCCCGTCCACATCGTATCGACGGGCCCGGACCGCGCCGAGAACATCATCATCAAGTACCCCTTCGACCTGTAAGCGCTGGCTGAAACAAAAGGGGCAAACAAAAGGGGCCGGATACATTTTTCGCCATTAAATGTATCCGGCCCCTTTTTCCGAAACGCACCACCGGCATCGGCCAGCGTTCACGTGGTGGCGTTGTGACGCGCTTTTCAGGGTGTAGTACCACAAAAACCATCATGCACCAGTAAAAGGTACCGGATACATTTTTCGCGAATAAATGTATCCGGTACCTTTAAATCCCTGAAGCTGCCCACCTGACCCAGGTCACATTAGAGGAACCTTAATATCCAGGACATAATTTAGAAAGTGCTAAAATAAGGACTTTATAGAACCCCAAATTCTGGTGTGAAAATGAAAGACAGAGAAACGGGCTGGATCGCCGGCCTGGTATTTATCCTGGCGCTGATCTCCATGCCGGTCTGGTACTTCACGCAGGGTGAGGAAACCGTTGCCGGACAGGTACCGGATACACCGTGGGACTTCATGCCGCGGCGCGCGGCCCACGTGGATCACAAGGACCTTTTCGAGGGGCCGTTCACGACGGGCCAGGAAGTCACGCAGGCCTGCCTGGCCTGCCATGAGAATGCAGCCGACCAGGTCATTCACACCGCCCACTGGCGCTGGGAATCCGAGCCGGTGGCGATGGAAGGGCGTGACGAATTGATTGCGGTTGGCAAGAAAAATGCCATTAACAATTTCTGCATCGGCATCCAGGGTAACTGGGAAAGTTGCACGGCCTGCCACGCCGGTTACGGCTGGGAGGACGAAAACTTCGATTTCGAGGATACATCCAACGTCGATTGCCTGGTTTGCCACGACAGTAGCGGCGGCTATGTCAAGGGCAAAAAGGGCCTGCCGGCTGAAGGCGTAGACCTCCTGGCCGCGGCGAAAAGCGTTGGCCTGCCGACACGTGATAACTGTGGCAGCTGTCACTTCCGCGGCGGTGGCGGTAATGCTGTCAAGCACGGCGACCTCGACGAGAGCCTGTATTTCCCCGACGAGCATGTCGACGTACATATGGGCCGCTACGATTTCCAGTGCATCGACTGTCACCAGACCGAGGATCACGTGATTGCAGGACGCTCCATTACCGTCAGCGTGGATGACGCCAACCAGGTCTACTGCACGGACTGTCACAGCAACAAGCTGCACGCCGACCAGCGCATCAATGCCCACACCGATACCGTTGCCTGCCAGACCTGCCATGTGCCGGAAGTGGCCGTTCACCAGGCTACCAAGACCCATTGGGACTGGTCGACGGCCGGTGACGCAGAGCGCCCGGAAGATACCCACGAGTACCTGAAGATCAAGGGCAGTTTCATCTACGAAAAAAACCTGAAGCCTGAGTTCATCTGGTACAACGGCCTGGCCGACCGCTACCTGCTGGGCGATACGCTCGCCGAGGACGGGCTCACGGCGCTCAACCATCCCAGGGGTGACATCCGCGACCCACGGGCAAAGATCTGGCCGTTCAAGGTGCACATGGCGGTCCAGCCCTACGACACGCAGCATAACTATCTGATGCAGCCGGTTACCGCGGGGCAGGGTGGTTTCTGGCGTGAATTCGACTGGGACCAGGCGCTGCGCCTGGGTTCCGAGGTCACGGGCATGGACTACAGCGGTGCATACGGCTTCATCCCGACGTCCATGTACTGGCCGCAGACACACATGGTGGCGCCGAAGGAAGACGCCCTGCAGTGTAAAGCCTGCCACTGCGAGCGCGGTTGCATCGATTGGGAGGCCATCGGTTATCCCGGTGACCCGATGAAATGGGGCAGCAGGGATCGCCTTTACCGAGTAGACCCGGCGGCCAGCCAGGCGGAGGCGGAATGATGAAAAAGACGATGCTCCTGCTGCTGGCTGTTCTTGCATTCAGCAGCGTCCAGGCCGCTAACGAGTTCCACCCGCCGGTTCCGCTGCTTGACGCCTCCGGAACGCCGGTCAGGGACAGCGCCGAGGCGATGTCGAACATGCGGACCTGCGGCGCCTGCCACGACACCGCCTTCATCCGCGACTCCAGTGACCACATGGCCGCCGGCGTGTTCGAAGGCGAAGAAATCCAGTGCCTGGTCTGCCACAGCGACTTCAAGGCACCGTCAAGCTGGGACAGCACGATGTTCGCGGCCGACGGCAGCCTGCCAGCCGGTGAGATGGAGATCCACAAGCCGCTCGACCGCAACTGCGCCAACTGCCACGCCGTGGTCAACAACCGCCTGGACATTCCGTTGACGGTGTCGCCGGATCCAGCCGAGTTCAACATGACGGACCGCACCGGGCAGATTTTTTCCGCCCAGAAGATTTCCCACAGTGGCCTGAATATCGCGGGAAAAAACGAGCTCACCCACGCCTTCGACGTGCACGCCGACCGGGTGGTGAACTGCGTGAACTGCCATTACTCGCTGAACAACCCGGTCTATTACCAGCAGCGCGAGGAAAGCCGGCCGGATCACCTTGCGTTCGAGCCGCGCCGCCTGAGCAGCGCCGATTACCTGCAACGGCCCCTGCACCAATTGGCAAAAGGCAGTTCCCGTGACGGGCTCGGCGCATTCGAAAGCGAAAACAGCATGCGGCGCTGCGAGTCCTGTCACGACGCCACCGCCGTGCACCAGTGGCTGCCATACAAACGCCGCCACTTCGATTCGCTGGCCTGCGAATCCTGCCACGTGCCGAAACTGTATGGCCCGGCCCTGCAGGCGCTTGACTGGACCCTGGTCGACAGCGCCGGCAATCCGCGCCGCGAGTTCCGCGCTGTCGACGGTGACCCGGCCTCGGCCGACAGCCTGATCCATGGCTTCCGGCCGGTGATGCTGGCGCGGGAGAACGTGGGCGGGCAGCGCAAGCTGGCGCCATTCAACCTGGTCAGTAGCTGGTACTGGACCGCGGGCGAGGACGCCGCGCGGATTCCACCGGATCAACTGGTCGAGGCGCTTTACCTCGACGGCCGCCTGCACCCCGACCTGGAAGTGGCGGCCGGCGGCAGCGATCCCAGCGAAGCCGTCAAGCAAAGGCTGCAAGCCGCAGGGTTCGAACAGGTGGCCCTGGCGGGCGAGATCACGCCGTACCCGGTCAGCCACAACGTGCTCAGCGGGCGCTGGGCGACGCGCGACTGCCGAACCTGCCACGGGGCCGATTCCATCCTGGGCGCCGGCTTCACCCTGTCCGATACGCTGCCGGGCGGCAAAGTGCCCGGATGGGTGCGCCATGCCGGAATCGGCATGAGCGGGCAGGTCAAGCCGCTGCAAGGCGGCGGTGCCAGCTTCACGCCATCCACCCGCGGCGAAGGTTTCTACGTGCTGGGCCTCGACGGCGTTGCCCTGGTCGACCTGGCAGGACTGGTCATGTTTTTCGGCATCCTGCTGGGGGTCAGCGGGCACGCCTTTGTGCGCTTCATCGCCCACCGCCGCTGGGGTACGCCGGAGCGGCCCACCCGGCGCGTGAAGATGTACGACGCCTATGAGCGCATCTGGCACTGGCTGCAGGCCGGCGCGATCCTGATGTTGCTGTTCACCGGCCTGGTTATCCACAAGCCGCACCTGTTCGGCATGTTCAGTTTTGCCTACGTGGTGCAGGTTCACAATGTGCTCGGCTTTATCCTGCTGATCAACGCCGCGTTGGCGCTGTTCTACACGTTGGCGAGCGGAACCATCAAGCGCTTCTTCCCGGATCCGGACAGTTTCTTTGCCAAGACCTTCGAGCAGGCCATGTTCTACACGCGCGGCATTTTTGCCGGCGAGGAGCACCCGCTCGAAAAGTCGAAGCAGAACCGCCTGAACCCGCTGCAGCAGGTCACCTACCTGGCCATTCTGAACGTCCTGCTGCCGGCACAGGTCATCACCGGCTTCCTGATCTGGGGTATGCAGGAGTGGCCACAACTGGCCGCTGCACTGGGCGGGCTGCCCGTGCTGGCACCCCTGCATACCTTCCTGGCCTGGGCCTTTGCCGCTTTTATCGTGATGCACGTTTACCTCACCACGACTGGCGAAACCCCGCTGTCCGGCATCAAGTCCATGGTCACGGGCTGGGAAGATGTCGAAGTGCACGGCGAATCATCAACATCAACTGAGAGGGAGGCATCCCATGTCTGAACGGGCCAAGCCTTATATGAATCCCTACCTGGCGGGAACGCTGCTGGGCATCGTGCTGTTCCTGGCGTTTTTCATCACCGGCACCGGGCTGGGTGCTTCCGGCGGCCTGAACCGGCTGCTGGTTTATGTGCAAAACGCCGTCGCGCCCGAGCACATCGACCAGGTTCCCTACCTTCTGAAAATGGCCGGCGGAAGCGCCAATCCGCTGAATAGCTGGATCGTATACCTGACGGTCGGCACCGTTCTTGGCGGCTTCATCTCCGGCCTGCTGGGGCGGCGCGTAAAAGTCGAAACCAACAAGGGGCCGCAGATCAGCAACAGGACGCGCTGGATCATGGCCTTTATCGGTGGCGCGCTGATGGGGTACGGGGCACGCCTGGCCCGCGGCTGCACATCCGGCCAGGCGCTGTCGGGCGGCGCGGTGCTGTCGGTTGGCAGCTGGGCCTTCATGTTCGCGGTGTTTGCCGGTGCCTATGCGCTGGCTTATTTCCTGCGGCGCTACTGGAACTAGGAAGGTAAAGACATGACTCTTTTTCCCTTGCCCCTGACGGAACTCCTGGGCCAGTACGGTTCCTATTTCATCTACCTGCTGGTCGGGCTGGCGTTCGGCGCCACGTTGGAAACCGCCGGTTTCGGAAACTCGAAGAAACTGGCGGCGCAGTTCTATTTCAAGGACCTGACCGTGTTCAAGGTGATGTTCACGGCCATCATCGTGGCCATGGTGCTGATTTTCCTGAGCTCGTCCCTTGGCCTGCTGGACTACAACCTGCTGTGGGTGCCGCCCACCTACCTGTGGCCCGGTATCGTCGGCGGCTTGATCATGGGCGTCGGCTTTATCGTTGGCGGCTTCTGCCCGGGCACGTCGCTGGTTGCAATGGCGACAGGCAAGGTCGACGGCGTGTTTTTCGTGCTCGGCGTACTGGCCGGTATTTTCATGTTTGGCGAGACGGTCAGCCAGTTCGCGGTCTTTTTCGAGAGCTCCTTTATGGGTCGCTTTACACTGCCTGAACTGCTTGGCCTGGATTACGGCGTCGTGGTGCTGGCGGTCGTGCTGATGGCGCTGTTCATGTTCTGGGGCGCTGAGAAAATCGAAGCCGCGACCAAAGGCGAGACGGCCCAGAAAGCCCCGCGCCGTGCGCTGCCCGCGGCCGCCGTGCTGGTCGCCCTGGCGGTCGTCAGCCTGCTGATCGGCCAGCCGGACAACGCGGACCGCTGGAAGATGATCGAGGCGGAACAGTCCGTGCTGCTGGAGCAGAGGGCCGTGCAGATCGAGCCGGACGAACTGCTCAGCCTGGTGCACGATTCGCGTATCAAGGCGGTCATGATCGACGTGCGCAACGAGCGGCATTACAACCAGTTCCATATCCACGACGCCCGGCGCATCGCGCTGGAAGACCTGGAGGCGGCCGCCGAGCGCCTGATGACGGAACCGGCCAATACCGTTTTTATCACCATGAGCAATGACGAGGCCCTGGCCACCGAGGCGTGGAAGGTCCTGAAGGCTGAAAGCCTGCCAAACGTCTATATCCTGGAAGGCGGAATCAACAACTGGCTGCGCAGCTACGGTGATGAGGACTTCGTTCGTGACCGCTACGTCATGGACCGGTCCGACGACGAACCTGCTTTCCGCTTCGAACTGGCTATCGGCTCACGCCATCCGGCCGCCGAACCCACCCCGCATGGCGAGTTGGAGTTCGAGCCCAAGGTCAAGCTGGAGATGAAGCGCGCGCCCACCGGCGGCGGTTGCGGTTGATAAAGCGGAAAACCGGGGTCAGGTTCGTGGAACCAGACCCCGCATGCTTACAGGACGGTTTTCAGTGCGGCCACGAAATAATCGATATTGCCCTTGTTGAACGAGGCAATGTTCACGCGTGCCGAGTTCACCGTGTAGATCGAGAACTCCTCGCGCAGGCGCCGCACCTGGTCCACGCTCAGGCCGAGGAATGAAAACATGCCCGACTGGCGTTGCAGGAAGGAAAAGTCTTTCTCGATGCCGGCGGCCTCGATTTTCTCCACCAGCAGTTTGCGCAGCCCGTTGATGCGCTCACGCATGCCGCTGACTTCTTCCCGCCACAAGGCGCTCAGCTCATCCGAGTGCAGGATGATGTCGACGATGCCTGGCCCGTGGGTCGGCGGCATCGAGTAGTTCTGACGTGTCAGGGAGTTGATCACGGTGACCACGTCGCTGGCCTTTTCCTTGCTGCGGCACAGCACCGACAGGGCGCCGGTGCGTTCCCGGTAGACGGCGAAATTCTTGGAGCAGGAACTGGCCAGGATCAATTCGGGGCACTTGGCGGCAAACAGCCGGACGGACAGGGCGTCCTCCTCCAGGCCGCGCTCGAAACCCAGGTAAGCCATGTCCACCATCGGTGTGAAACCGCGCTCCGCCGCGAGATCGGTGATCGCTTCCCACTGTTGCGGGTTGGGGCTGACGCCACATGGGTTGTGGCAGCAGGCATGGAACAGCACGACTTCGCCCGGGCCACGCTGCCGCAGAACCGCCATCATGTCGTCAAAACGCAGGTCGCTGGTTTCGCTGTCGAAATAGGGGTAGGTCTCGATGTTCAGGCCGGCGGCCGAGAACACGGCGTTGTGGTTGGCCCAGGTCGGGTCGCTGACCCATATGCTGCAGCCAGGCTGGGCGGCATTGATCAGGTCTGCGCCGACGCGCAGCGCGCCGGTGCCGCCCGGGGTCTGGATGGTGCGCACCCGTTGCTCGCGCATGACGGCGCTGTCGTCGCCAAAAATCAGGCTGGACAGGGCGCTGTTGAACCCGGCAACCCCCGGCGGCCCGAGGTAAGTTTTCGAGGTCTCGGTCTGTTCCAGGATCTGTTCGGCTTTTTTTACGCATTTGAGAATCGGCGTGTTACCGCTTTCGTCCTTGTAAACACCGATCCCGAGGTCGATTTTTCTCGGGTTGTCGTCGGCGGCATGGGCGGCGATGATGCCCAGGATCGGGTCGGCTGGTACGGCGTTGAGTCGGTCAAGCATTGGCGTTCATTCCCGGCGATGGTAAATAAGGAATTCTCCCCCCCGGCGTGGTGCTTGGCAAGGGCCTTTCGAAATAACGCAAATCGTTCCGCGATGATGGGAAGGCCGTTTTTCAGGTGATTGGACGCCCGAAAAACGTTACTATTCTTCCGCTACCTTCATATCGACCATCAGCCCCGGCACCGGTAAAACCATGACCTTCAAACCCCGCACCCTGTTCCTATCCTGTTTCCTGTTTGCCCCGTTGTTACAGGCCGCTGAACCCGCCCTGGTTTTACAGATCACGGTGGACCAGTTGCGCGGCGACATGCTGACGCGGCACCAGCAACGCTTTGGACAGGGCGGCTTTCGCTACTTGCTCGAAAACGGCACGTCCTTTGCCGATGCCCGCTTCACGCACGCCAACACGATGACGGCCGTCGGTCATGCCACGCTCGCAACGGGCGGCAATACGCCGCAGCACGGCATGGCGGCCAACGACTGGTACGACCGCGGTCTGCAGCGAAGAGTAAACAGCGTGGAGGACATGCAATCGCCCTATATCGGGGACAAGCCGGGTAGCGCGTCGGGACGCTCGCCGCGCAAGCTGACATCCAGCACCTTTTCCGATGAACTGGTGCTGGCCAGCGGGGGCAAATCCCGTTCTTTCGGTGTTTCGACCAAGGATCGCGGCGCCATCCTGCTTGCCGGTCACCAGGGGAAAGCGTACTGGTTTTCGACCAAGACCGGTGGCTACGCCACGACCACCTGGTACCACCAGGAATACCCTGCATGGGTGCTGGCGTGGAATGCCAGGAAACTTGCAGACGGCTATGCCGGGGCGAGGTGGGACCTGCTGGCGGATCGCGAAAGCTATGTATTTGCGGACCAGGACGAGCGCGAGTTCGAAATGCCACGCGGCACCCTGGGCAATACCTTCCCGCACGTGATGGATGATTCAACCGGAGGTTCTTTTTACAGCGACCTGAAATACACGCCCTGGGCGGACGAACTGACGCTGGACTTCACGCGGGCGCTGATGGCGGCCGAAGAAGTGGGCCAGCGCGGCCACGTGGACTATCTGTCGGTCAGCCTGTCGGCCACCGATTATATCGGACACTCTTTTGGGCCAAACAGTCTGGAGGCCGAGGATAACCTGCTGCGGCTTGACCGGATCGTTGCTGGCCTGCTGGCCGCGGCGGACGAGGCCATCGGGCTGGAAAACACCCTGGTGGTTCTTTCCGCCGACCACGGCGTGCAGGCGGCACCGGAGCACATGCAGCAGCACGGTTTCGAGGCTGGCCGCCTGGGGACGGGGCAGTACCTCGACAGGCTCAACCAGGCGATGGGCGAATACTTCCATACGGACGAGAAACTGGTGGAGGCTTTCCAGAAACCCAACCTCTACCTCGACCTGGCGGCCGTGGAACGGGCCGGCGTCAGCCTGGCGCACGCCGAGGAAAAACTGGCGCGCGAAGTGCTTGGGATTCCAGGGTTCGGGCACGCCTTCACCCGCAGCGACCTGCTGTCGGGCAATATCCCGCCGAGCCCCCTGGCCCGCGCGGTGCTGAATGCATTCCACCCCACGCGTTCCGGCAACGTCTACGCGGTTCCTGAGCCGTTCTGGTATTTTGGCCACTCGCCGGACGGCGATGCAGCGACCCATGGCACGCTGTATGCACCGGATGTCTACGTGCCGCTGATATTCGCCGGGCCGGGCATTGAACGAAAGACCGTTTACCGCCGCGTCGCGCCGCGTGACCTGGCGCCGACCCTGAGCGCGATCATGGGCGTTCTGCCGCCTTCGGGTTCGGTGGGCGAAGTATTGCCCGAGGTAGCCGGGCAGGATTAAACCCGGGCAAAAAAAATGACGCGGAGCCGGGAAACCGGAACCGCGTCATCACAGATCGTACTTATTCTTGTTTGTACTTATTCTTGGAAACTGGTGCCCAGGAGAGGACTTGAACCTCCACGAGCTAATTGCTCACTGGCACCTGAAGCCAGCGCGTCTACCAATTCCGCCACCTGGGCTAAAAAAGGCGGAGGAAAAGGGGGAACCCCCGCCTTGGGTGACTCACAGGAAAAGGGGGGAACCTGCAAATCGGAGCGTACTGTAGTGTTTTACCACGGTGAAGTCAACCCAATTCGGACAGCCAGTTGACGTTACAATGGGCCTTCACAAGTTGATGCGAGCCAGGTTGGCCATACAAATGAAAAACGATTCTTCACAGGACTACCCGGACGGCTGGATCGACGCCAAGGCGCCGGAGCGGCAGGATATTATCGATCTGCTCGAGGACCAGGGCAGGCCACTGCAACGCAGGGCGCTGGTCGAGCGCCTCAACGTGGTCAGCGACGACAGCCGGGAGATCCTGCGCCGCCGACTGCGGGCCATGGTGCGTGACGGCCAGTTGGTCAAGAACCGCCGCAACGCCTATGGGCTGCCGCAAAAAATGGACCTGGTGGCCGGGCGGATCTCGGCCCACCCGGACGGCTATGGATTCGTGATGCCCGATGACGGCGAATCGGACCTTTACCTGTCTCCGCGCCAGATGCGCGCCGTTTTGCACGGTGACCGCGTGCTGGCTTCGGTGATCGGTATCGACGCGCGCGGACGCCGCGAAGGCGCGGTGCGCGAAATCCTGGAACGCGCCCACCAGCGTGTGGTGGGGCACTTCGTCGAAGAGAGCGGCATTGCCCTGGTGGTGCCCGACGACAAGCGCCTCAACCAGGACGTGATGATTCCCCTGCCCGACACCGGCGGCGCCCGGCCCGGCCAGGTGGTGGTCGCCGAGATCGTGCAGCAGCCCAGGTCGCGCCAGCCACCGGTGGGCAAGGTGGTCGAAATCCTTGGCAAGAGCGGTGCGCCGGGCATGGCAACCGAGATCGCCATCCGTAACTTCGACCTGCCGTTCGAATGGCCGAAGGGGGTCGAAGAGGAGGCGCAGGCCTTTGGCGACAGCGTGCCGGAAGCGATGAAAGAAGGCCGGCGTGACCTGCGTGAGTTGCCGTTGGTGACCATTGACGGCGCCGATGCGCGGGACTTCGACGACGCGGTTTATGCCCAGCGGCGCAAAAACGGCTGGCGCCTGGTGGTGGCCATCGCGGACGTCTCGTCCTACGTCAAGCCGGGAACCCCGTTGGACCGGGAAGCCGAACACCGGGCGACGTCTGTTTACTTTCCTGGCCGCGTCATCCCGATGCTGCCGGAAGAACTCTCCAACGGCCTGTGCTCACTCAAACCGGACGAAGACCGGCTCTGCCTGGTCTGCGACATTTCGATCAACGATGCGGGCAAGGTCGTGCGTTCACGTTTCGATACGGCGGTCATGCGTTCACACGCGCGCCTCACCTACGAGGAGGTCTGGCAGTGGATCGTCAGCGGCACCGCGGAGATACGGCCGGGAATGAAAGACGTGTCGGCTTCGCTCAAAGACCTCTATGGCCTGTACAAGGCATTGCGCAAAGCGCGCACTCGGCGTGGCGCGATCGATTTCGAGAGCAACGAGGTGCAGTTTTCCTTCGATGAACGTGGCGCGGTTGCGGATATTTCGCCCTACGAGCGCAACGACGCGCACATGATCATCGAGGAGTGCATGATCACGGCCAATGTCGAGGCGGCCATGTTCCTGCTGCGCAACAAGGTGCCCGCGCCGTACCGTTCGCACGAACCGCCGCCGGCGGAGAAGCTGGAATCGCTGGAGCAGTTCCTGCGCGGCCTGGGCATCAAGGTGCCTTGGCGCAGCAGCCCCAGCCCCAAGGATTTCGAAACCATCGTGCAACAGACCAAGGGGCGTGAGGACCGGCCGCTGATCATGGCGGTGTTGTTGCGTGCGCAGAGCATGGCGACCTACCAGGCCGGCAATAACGGCCATTTTGGCTTGGCCCTGGCGGCCTATGCGCACTTCACCTCGCCGATCCGGCGTTACCCGGACCTGCTGGTTCACCGGGCGATCTACCACCTGATCAGCCGCCAACCGGCGCACACGTACCCGGTCAGTCCCGCGCAGATGGGACGACTCTGTGAACAGTGCTCGCACCGTTCACGACGCGCGGAAGAAGCCGAACGGGACGTCAACGACCGCCTCAAGGCTTACTTCATGGAACAGCATATCGGCGACGAGTTCGATGGACAGGTCACGGGTGTGACGTCGTTTGGCCTGTTTGTCGAATTGCGACGCAACCAGGTCAGTGGACTCGTGCATATCACTTCCTTGCCCAACGACTACTACCACTTTGACCCCGTTGTGCACCGCTTGACCGGCGACCGCACCGGCAAAGTGTTCCAATTGGCGCAAAAGGTGCGCGTGCGGGTCGTCGCGGTCAACGTCGATGACCGCAAGATCGATTTTGAACTGGTGAAATGAAGCGGCATTTACTGATCGGTATTCCCCCTGTCGAGTCCGCGCTGGAAAAGAGCGCGGGGCAGGTACGGCTGCTGGTCGTGGCGGCCGGCTCGAAGAACCCACGCGTGCACGCATTGGAAAAGCGTGCACGGGAACGGGGCATCCGTGTTGAATCGCGGCCGCGCGCTGCACTGGACCAGGACAGCGATGGGCAGCGCCACCAGGACGTGATGGCCGAGTTCGAGGCGAGCAACCTGTACGCTGAAAAAGACCTGGAGCAGGTGCTCGAAAAAATGCCGGGCGCGAAACTGGTGCTGGTGCTGGACGGCGTACAGGATCCACACAACCTCGGCGCCTGCCTGCGTACCGCGGATGCGGCCGGCGTAGGACTGGTGATCATGCCCAAAGACGGCTCCGCCGGCCTGACACCGGTGGCCCGGCGATCCGCTGCCGGTGCAGCCGAGGTCATGCCGATGCTGTTGGCGACCAACCTGGCGCGGGTACTGCGCAAACTGAAAGAGCAGGGCGTGTGGCTCGCCGGAACGGCGGATGACGCGGAGCAGGACATTTACCAGGCCGACCTGACCGGGCCGCTGGCGCTGGTGATGGGCAGCGAGGGCAAGGGCATGCGGCGCCTGACCGCCGAGCTGTGTGATTTCCTGGTGCGCATCCCGATGCAGGGCTCGGTCAGCAGCCTGAACGTTTCGGTGGCTACCGCGGTTTGCCTGTTCGAGATCAACCGGCAGAGGGCGCTGGCATGAAACTGGCGACACGCTGTGAACTGGAATTACCGTCCTGGGTCCAGCCTTTCCTCGCGCAATGGGACCAGCCGCTCGAGACATTGCAACAGCGCATGGCGCTGGCGGTCGCCCTGTCGGGTGAGAACATCGATCGCAAGACCGGCGGCCCTTTTGGGGCCATCGTGGTGGAAGAGCAGGGCGGACGTTTGCTCGGCGCCGGGGTCAACCTGGTGACGCAGGCGGGTATCTCCCTGGCCCATGCGGAAATGGTTGCGCTGAGCCTGGCCCAGGCCGCGGCCTCGACCTGGAATCTCGGAACCCTGGGCGGTGTGCAACTGGTGACATCCTGTGAGCCCTGTGCCATGTGTTTTGGCGCCGTCCCCTGGTCCGGGGTGCGCAGCCTGGTATGGGGCGCCCAGCGCGAAGACGCAGAGGCCTGCGGCTTTGACGAAGGCAGCAAGCCGGTCGACTGGCGGAACAAGCTGGAAAACCGCGGGATCACCACACAGGGCGAAATCTTGCGCCGCGAAGCGGTGGACGTGCTGGCGAGGTACGTGCATTCCGACGGCACCATCTACAACCCCGAACGACCGTAAGCCCCTGGGAGATACAGAACATGACCCTGAAAGTCGCATTGGCCCAGATGGCGCCCGTCTGGCTGAACCGGGAAGCCACGTTGGAAAAAATCATCGGGCATGTCGAGCAGGCCGCCGCCGAGGACGCGCAGCTGGTCGTATTCGGTGAGGCCCTGTTGCCCGGCTACCCGTTCTGGCCGGAACTCACCGGCGGTGCAACGTTCGACGATGACGTACAGAAAGACATTTTCGCCCACTACGCGGCCAATGCCGTGGATATCGGTGGCGGGCACCTCGATGCGCTGTGCGCGCGTGCAGGTGAACTGGGCATTGCAGTTTATGTGGGCACCATCGAGCGCAGCCCCGAGCGTGGCGGTTTCAGCTTGTTCGCTTGCCTGGTCTATATTTCTCCGCAAGGGAATATCGAATCCGCGCACCGCAAGCTGATGCCGACCTACGACGAGCGCCTGGTCTGGTCACCGGGTGACGGGCACGGATTGCGCGTGCACCGGCTGGGCGAATTTACTGTCGGTGGCCTCAATTGCTGGGAGAACTGGATGCCATTGCCGCGTGCCGCACTGTACGGGCAGGGCGAAAACCTGCACGTGGCCGTGTGGCCAGGCAGCCGGCGCAATACCGCGGACATCACCCGCTTTATCGCCCGCGAGGCGCGGTCTTACGTGATTTCGGTCAGCGGGATGATGCATGCCGACCGGGTCCCCGGGGATGTGCCGCACGCTGATTTGATCCGCGAGACCGCGCAAGGCTGGCTGGCCAATGGCGGCTCCTGCATCGCCGGCCCCGATGGCCAGTGGGTGATCGAGCCGCAGGTGGGCGAGGAGGGACTCTGGTATGCCGACCTGTGCATCACCAACGTGGCCCGCGAGCGCCAGAATTTCGATCCCGCCGGCCACTACGCCCGCCCCGATGTCACCCGCCTCAAAGTCAACCGAACCCGCCAGAAAACCGTCATTTTTCAAGACGAATAAAAAAGGGGCCGGATACATTTAACGTCGAAAAATGTATCCGGCCCCTTTTGTCTCACACCATTTTCCAGTTTGGGTGTTTTAGCCGGAAGGCCTGCCAGCACTGCGTTTCAGCGGATTTACATGGGGTAAATTGCGGCGTAGTCAATAAAGGGGCCGGATACATTTATCGGTGAAAAATGTATCCGGCCCCTTTAATTTTTTAGAGGATTTCCTGGCGGAGGTTTTCAAGGAACTGGCGCATTAACCGGGCGCGGCGGCGGGCTTCATGGCGGCCGGCTTCGGTTTGCATGGTGTCGGGCAGTTTGAACAGCTTGGTGTAGAAATGGTCGATGACCCAGGACGTTTCGTCCGGTTCCCGGTTTTCACAGAAGGGGTCTTCGGGGTTGAACAGGGGCAGGTTGAACTTGCCGCCGACCACGAAACAGCGGGCGATGCCGATCATGCCAAGCGCATCCATGCGGTCTGCGTCCTGCACCACCCGCGCCTCCAGGGTCTTGCAGGGGATTGCAGCGCTGTAGCTGTGCGCTTCGATGGCATGGGCGATGTCCGGCAACAAGGTCCCGGGGTAGTCCATGCGGGCAAGAAACTCGACCGCAGCGTCTGCAGCGAGCCGTGATGCCTGTGATCTCAGGGGGCTGTCCTTGGATACCGAGACACAATCGTGCAGGCAGGCGGCCGGCAGCGTTACATCAATATTAGCCTGTTCAATATCAGTTAGATATAGCGCAGTCTTTACAACTCGCTTTATATGACTGAGGTCGTGTGCCGCATCCGCCGGGGCAGTCCGGGCGATGAATTCAAAACACTGCGCCTGCAGCCGTTCCGGGTTCATCGACGGTAAGGCCCGCCACTTCTCTTGCCGCGTGGTCTTGCCTTCTTGCCCCCTCTGCCCCTGTCTGCCGCAGGGCCGGAGGTTTTACCGCGCAGTCCCTGCAGGGACAGCCCCGAAGCCGCCGCGGGCAGGCCGACGTCTTCACGCAGGACCGCGTGGTCGCGTGCGTCGATTTCCGACCATTTGCCCATATGCAGGCGCTTGGGCAGGAAGGCAGCGCCATAACGCACACGCTTCAACCGGCTTACCACCAGGCCCTGGGATTCCCACAGGCGGCGGACTTCACGATTGCGGCCTTCCATGATGGTGGCATGGTACCAGTGGTTTTCACCGCTGCCACCGGCAGGCTGGATATCGCTAAAGCTGGCCGGGCCGTCCTCCAGATCAACGCCGGATTTGAGGGCCTCCAGCTGTTGTGGTGTGGCCTCGCCGCGCACACGGCAGGCATATTCGCGATCAACCACGCTGGACGGGTGCATCATGGTGTTGGCCAATTCCCCGTCCGTGGTGAGCAGCAACAGGCCGGTCGTATTGATATCGA
The DNA here is from genome assembly GCA_036351055.1 of Lysobacterales bacterium. Classification (GTDB taxonomy): domain Bacteria; phylum Pseudomonadota; class Gammaproteobacteria; order Xanthomonadales; family SZUA-36; genus JABDPF01. The sequence goes on along the minus strand of JAZBOH010000088.1, from coordinate 4,033 downwards.
GGCGTCCGACAGCCACCCAGCGCGCGTTCTTGATGCGCGGCAGCCGGTCAAACACGGTCGGGCGGCCTTCCGGGTCGGAACGCGTGGTGACTTCACCCTCCGGCTTGTTGTAAATCAGGGTGCGGTGCTGGATCGGTTTGCTGACGACCTTCCAGCGGTGCTGGTTAAAAGTTATCACGTCGTCCGGCTTGACGGTCGTACCCAGAGCCGCGACAACACCGTTGACCAGGACCTCGCCGCCCGCGATGTTCTTTTCCAGGCCGCGGCGCGAACCCAGGCCGGCTGCAGCCATGAGTTTCTGCAAGCGTTCCGCCTGGACCGGGCTGGCTTTCTTGTGCTGCGTTTTTCTCACGGCTGGGGATTTTCCTCTACCGGGTTTTCCGGTTTTTCGTCTGTTGCTTCTTCGGCGTGTACAGCCGCAGGCATGGCCTCGGCTGTGTCATTCCCGTTCTCCTGGCTCTGCTCCATTTCCGGGTCCTCCAGCACTTCCAGGTCGAGCTCCGGTTCCAGGTTGTCCATGTCCTTGATTTCGGCCAGGGACGGCAGGTCGTCGAGGCTGCCCAGGTTGAAATAGTCCAGGAACACCTTGGTGGTACCAAACAGGGCGGGCTTGCCCGGTACGTCGCGGTGGCCGACGACGCGGATCCACTCGCGTTCCTGCAATGTACGGATGATGTTGGTGCGCACGGAAACGCCGCGTACTTCCTCGATGTCGCCGCGCGTTATGGGTTGGCGGTAGGCAATCAGCGCCAGGGTTTCCAGCAAGGCCCGTGAATAGCGTTGCGGCCGGTCTTCCCACAGCCGGGCGACCCAGGGATTGACGTCTTCACGCACCTGGATGCGCCAGCCGCTGGCCACCTCTTTCAGCTCCATGCCGCGCTCGGCGTAGTCCTCCGAGAGGTCGGACAAGGCCGTACCGATCTCGGCGCTGGAAGGGCGTTCATCGTCGGTGAAAACCGAAGCCAGCATGTTCATGTTCAGCGGTTCGTCGGAGGCCAGTAACACGGCTTCCAGTATGTTCTTCAACGATGTGCGCCTGGTGTCGCCAATCCTTGCCATCAGCTGTCCTCGTTCACTCGTAAACCCGGGCGCTGCCTTCGGGCGCCTTCAGGTAAATTTGGCCCATTGCCTCGTTCTGGATGATATCGATCACGCGCTCACGGGTCAGTTCCATGATCGCCAGGAAGGTGACGACCACTCCCATGCGGCCTTCTTCCGGGGTAAAGAAGTAATGGAATTCCAGGTAGGGGTTGCTACGCAGGCGATCCATGATGGCTGTCATGCGTTCGCGCACCGACAGGGGCTCCAGTTGCACCTGGTGGCTGCTGAACAACTCGGCGCGGCTCAGTACGTCGCGCAGCGCCTCGAGCATGTCGCCGAGGTCTACCTCGGGCGGCACCTGGATCACCTTGCGCTCGGGCATATGGGCACTGCCCACGACCCAGTCTCGCCCCTGGCGGGGGAGGTCGTCGAGGTCTTCCGCGGCCTGTTTGAAACGTTCGTATTCCTGCAGGCGGCGCACCAGTTCGGCACGTGGGTCGTCTTCGTCCTCGTCGTCACCGGCGGGGCGCGGCAGCAGCATGCGCGACTTGATCTCGGCCAGGATGGCTGCCATCACCAGGTACTCGGCAGCCAATTCGAACTGCATCTCGTCGAGCAATGCGATATAGCTCATGTACTGGCTCGTGATTTCCGCGATCGGTATGTCCAGGATGTCCAGGTTCTGACGCCGGATCAGGTACAGCAGGAGGTCCAGCGGGCCTTCGAAGGCCTCCAGAAACACCTCCAGCGCATCCGGTGGAATATAGAGGTCTTTGGGAACCTGCGTCAGCGCCTGGCCCTGCACAATGGCAAACGGCAGTTCTTCCTGTTGCACCGGGTGGTTTTCGCCGGGACTCTGCTGGTCGGTGACGGGTTCCATTGGGTTCAGGGCCTGCTATATAAGCGAGGTATAACGCAGAGCCGCTGGAAAATGGCCTCGTTCCTTCGGATTGCGCCCCAAATTCGGCCATTCGGCGTTGCTCGTCGTTCATTCGGAATTACCAAACTTCTCTCCTTGCGCCTTGCCTGGCCAAAATCGGGACTGCAACGGCGCTGGCTCGGTAAGCGTTAGCAGGCCCTAGAAGTCTACCACGCCCTGTCCCATGCGCAGCACGACCGGTTCGTGCCCGGTCAGGTCGAGCAGGGTGGTGGGCTCCAGCGGGCAGTAGCCGGCATCCACAAACAGGTCGATGTCGCGGTGCACGGCATCATACAGGTCTTCCGAATCGAAAATCTCGTCTTCCATGTCCGGAATGATCAGCGAGGAACTCAGGATGGGCTCGTCGATGGTCTCCAGGATGGCCTGCACCACCTCGTTGTCGGGTATCCGGATACCGATGGTGTCGGGTCGCTTGTTGCGGTGGTTCCGGGGTACCTTGCTGGTGGCAGGAAATACGAAGGTATACGGCCCCGGCGTCAATTGCCGGACCAGGCGGTGCGCCCAGTTGCTCACCTTGGCATAGACGCTGACATCCGAGATGCTGCGGCAGCAGTAGGTAAAGTGGTGCTGGCCCTGGATCTGGCGCAGGCGCACGACGCGCTCCGCCGCCTTTTTATTGTCGGCGCGCCAGCCCAGCGCGTAACCGGAGTCGGTTGGGTAAGCGATCAGGCCTCCGCGCACCAGTTCCGCCACGATGTTGGCGATTCTTCTTGGTTGAGGCCCGTTTCCGCGCACCTCGATTCTTTGTGACATGGTTTGTGCCTTTTACAGATTCGCGCCATTTTAAAGCAGGCGGCCACACCTTGAAACCTCTACCCGTCTCTTTACGGACGCGGGTTCAATCCGTAAGCTTGCGGCATGTGGTACATCATCTATTGTCAGGAAAAAGAAAATGCCCTCGAGGCGCGCCTCGAGGCGCGTCCCGCTCACCTTGAGCGCATCCAGCCTTTGCTCAACGAGGGGCGTCTTCTGCTGGCCGGTCCCCGGCCGGCGATCGATTCGCCCGATCCCGGTCCCGCCGGTTTCCAGGGTTCCCTGATCGTTGCCGAGTTCGATTCCCTGCAGCAAGCCCGGGAATGGGCCGAGGCCGATCCCTACGTGCTGGCCGGTGTTTTCGAGTCGGTCGAAGTCTCGCCCTTTATCAAGGTGCTGCCGTCATGAATCCCAAGGTGCGCAAAGCGGAAATCATCAGACGCCTGGAAGAGGCTTTCGCGCCGGAGACACTGGGCGTCGAGGACGAGAGTTACATGCACAAGGGCCACGCAGGCGCCGGCGACGGCCGCAGCCATTTCCGGGTGCTGATCATTTCCGAGGCCTTCGCGGACAAGTCCATGCTGGAACGCCACCGCATGATCTACCGCGTGCTCGACGAAATGATGCGCCTGGACATCCACGCCCTGGCCATCGACGCCTGGTCCCCCGACGACCTCGATCGCTGACTCCTTCCGTGCAGTAGCGAGCTTTGTTCGCGATTCCGCGGCTCGCCAACTGGGAAACCATCCCCTGCCTGGGCTCATGGCCAGCGGTCGCTTCGCGACTTCCCTCGCGTCTAGGGTGTCTCGCTTCCCTGCTCCCGCCTGCGGCGGAAGGCGGCTGCGCTCAACTGCGTTTTCTGGTCGCCTACGGCGACGGGGCTCCGCACGGGGCCGCTCTGGGGCGCAGGCAACGGAGCGAGTCCGGTTTCGCCGCAGGCGAAGAAGGGCTCGTGGAGTGCCGTCGCGCCACATCCCTATACCGTCAGAGCTCGATTGACCATCCAGGTCAATCGTCCCCTACTCCACGCAAATACTCGGCACGCGCAACGGCTTTGCTCATGCACGCGTTACGGCACTACGGCGGCTCTTCTTTGCCTTCGGCAAAACCATTCCGCCTTCATTGCCGACGCTTCTTGCCCTGCGGGCAAACCGTACAATCGCTCTCGCCTGCGCTTCTATATTCGCGCAAGCAGGGGATGGTCCCCCAGACGGCACCCACCCAAGTTCTTCTTACTAAAAGAAACTGGCTCGCAGCACTTTCCTTTGGACTAGGTCGCGGTGGCGTATACCCCTTTTC
>JAZBOH010000087.1:0-2658 GCA_036351055.1 Lysobacterales bacterium | reverse complement strand
CCGCGTGAGAGGCCGCAGTAGTCCAGTACGGTTGCCACGACGGTCTCGAGGATGGTAATGGCTGATGTGAGGGCCGCGATGGCCATCAACAGGAAAAAGAGGGGTCCGAGCAAGGTGCCGGCCGGCATTTGGCCAAAAGCGATGGGCAGGGTGGCAAAAATCAGGCCCGGCCCCTCGGCGGGTGAAAGGCCATGCGCAAACACGATGGGAAATATGGCCAGTCCCGCCAACAGGGCGACACCACCATCGGCCACGGCGACAACGATACTGGCTCGCACGATGGATGATTTCTGGTCCATGTAGGCGCCGATGGTAAACAGCACGCCCAGGCCAATGCCGAGAGAGAAGAACGCCTGGCCGACCGCCAGCAGTACGGTCTGACCGCTCAGCCTGGAGAAATCGGGCAGAAACAAGAAACGTGCACCGGCGGCGAAGTCTCCGGCTATGACCGCATAGATCAACAACAGGAAGAGGATGATGAACAAGGCTGGTGTGAGCCAGCGCAACACTCGTTCGAGGCCGCCCCGAATACCGGCGGCCACGGTCAATCCGGCAATCCCGAGGAACACGGTCTGCGAGACGATCATGCGTCCGGGGCTTTCCATCAAAACGCCCAGTGCAGCACTCGATTGTTCCGCATTGAAACCGTCAAAGCCATTGCCCAGGGCCTGGATGAAATAATCCAGCGTCCAACCGGCCACCACGGCGTAGAAACTCAGCGCGATGAAAGCCCCCAGGGCGGCCATCTGGCCATAGTAGCGCCATGCAGGATGGATGCCGTCGCGGGCCGCCAGGTTTTCCATGCTCTTGACCACGCTGGCGCCGCCGCGCCGCCCCAGCAGGAACTCAGCAATCAGCGCAGGCAAAGCGACCAGGGCGATGGCGCCGAGGTAGATGATCACGAATGCGCCGCCGCCGTTTTCACCGGCCACGTAGGTAAATTTCCAGACGTTTGAAATGCCCACGGCACTGCCGATGGCCGCCGCCAGGAACATCAGGTGGGAAGACCAGTGCCGGTCCGCGCTCACGCTCACGCCGTGGCGCCTTGCAAGTCGGTCTTGATCAGCCGGGCATGTGGCCCGTCCTCGACACGCTCGAGGTCATACATGTCGCCGGCCGGCGGCGGATACCGGTCGGTCCACTCCTTGAGAAGCCGCCGGTCTTGCGGGTCCAGCACCAGTCCCGCCAGGCGCGTATTGATGGCTGCCCGGGATTTTTTGCCGACGCCCAGGATGATGGCGCTGACCATCGGCTGGTCCAATACCCAGCGGGCCGCCACCAGTTCAGCAGGCACGTCGTGACGACTGCCGATTTCGGCCAGCAGGGCCAGTAGCCGCTGACAGGCCTGCCAACCGCCTGTCTCCTCGATGATCATGCGGTACTTCGCCAGGGACCGGTTGACCGCCATGGGCGGATCCTGGCCCAGGTAACGAGAGCCGAGGAATCCTCCAGCCAGTGCGCCGTACGCCAGCAGGCCCAAACCTGTGTCCAGCGACAGCTGTGCCATAAACCGGTCCGGGCGCCGGTCCAGCAGGGAATACTGGGCCTGCAGGCTGACCAGGGGCACGCCTGCCTCGATCATCTGCCGAACGTGGGGCGTGTCAAAGTTGGTGGCGCCCAACAGCCGGATTTTGCCCTGCTGCTGTGCCCTCACCAGGCGTTCCGTCAGCAGGTCAAGCCCAGCGACCGAATAATCCCACCAGTGAAGTTGCACCAGGTCGAGTCGCTCCACGCCGAGCCTTTGCAAGGACCGGTTAACGATCGAATCCACACCTTCTGCGGTCAATTCATGCAATGTGCGCTTGTCCGGCACCAGCTTGGTGTGGACCTGGATGGAGTGGGGATCTGCCAGGCTGCTTCGAAACCTTCCCAGCAGGCTTTCCACGCCGGTATAGATGTCCGCGCAATCAAAGGTGGTAAACCCGGACTCCAGCTGTTCACTCAGCTGGCGCATGGCTTCGGTTTCCGAACCCGGACCGCCGCCATGATCGGGCGTTAATTGCCAGCAGCCGTTGATCACGCGGGAAATGGAGTAACCGGGCGCGAGTTCGGTGCGCATCCGTTCAGCCATCGGGTTTCGCGGACTTCCTGGCCAGGGGCACCACGGTGGTTTCACCGTGTCGAAAAGTGGATTTGCCGGTACGGCTTATGCGGAAGCGGGCAGCACAATGTGGGTCGGGGCAGGCGATTTCCGCATCGGTGGTCATCCAGTCGTTTTCGTGGGTCATGCGCTGCTTGGCCGGCAACAAGGGCAAAATGGCCGCCATGGCGTACAAGGAAAAAGACTGTTCGTCTGAAAAGTGCAGGTTTTCGCCTTTAACTTCGAAAAAGCTTCCCGGCGTGTGGCTGCAAACCATTGCGGCCGGGTCGCCGCATACCTCGACCCTCAGGTCCCATAATTCAAATTCGTCCGAGTGTGTTTTCATAGGATTGATTCAATATTATCTCGACTGCACCATGGTAGACGATTTGGCTGCGATTCTCTCTCCACCGCCACGGACTTGAGCTGGCACTGCCCCCTTCCAGGGATATAAACATTTGTTAGGGAAGCCGATTTCCTTTTCGGCTAGAATTGTCCCCGGTCTTTTGCCGGAATGGATACATGCACGGTTACAACCTGTCCCACCTGAAACAACTGGAAGCGGAAAGCATCCATAT
>JAZBOH010000086.1:0-9597 GCA_036351055.1 Lysobacterales bacterium | reverse complement strand
TGTTGGTGAGCCATAACATCGACCTGGCTCCAAGGATCGACCATTTGAAAACCGGGGACACGGTGGTGTTCTTTGGAGAGTACGAGTGGAACGACAAAGGTGGCGTCGTTCATTGGACGCACCACGACCCTGCAGGCCGTCATGTTTCGGGATGGCTGAAACACCAGGGCAGAACCTACGAATAGCCTCATCACGGCCACCCCGCTTGCCTCGTGCCTCGCGATGCGCTTTAACGCCGATGGATCAGAGATACCCCGAGCGGGTATTTCCTGCGGGACTGCCTGATACTCAGAATCGTATACCGGCCGTCAGGGTGACCACGGCCAGTCCACCCAGGTTGGCCTCTGCAACAAAATATTTGTAGCGGAAACCCAGCGCCGGAATGATGGCCGGGGCTACTCCGAGGCTGTTAAAAGGGATCTTGTCTTCGTAAGGCGGCTTGTAGCCATGCAGCAGGCCGCCCATCAGCTTGAAATACCAATAGTCTGAACGCCACAGGGGCCAGCTGTAGCCAATGTAAACCAGCTGTGAATTCTGTCCAAAGGAGTTGTCAAACACGGCCCCGCCGACCAGCCAGCCGTTTTCCATGTAGGCCTCGATACCCAGCAGGTTCTGGTCATTGACATGATCCGGGTCCGGATCGAAGTGTTTGGTATAGACCGAGGTCTGGATGACCCAGTCCTCGACACGCCAGCCATTGGACTCGCCGGGTTCTGCCCCATCCTGCGCTGCCTGGACGGGCTGGCACAACAAGGTCAGCACCAAAAAACACAGCCATCTATTTCTCAAATACATATTTCCTGCCAATGTTGTCCAGGTTCAGTCCCGCACAGCCGGCTATTTCAGACGATTACGAAACAGGATGCAACACCTTAAGGCATCCCGGGTTAAAGAATCATCAATTTTCGGCGCCACGAACGTGGAATGGACTGAATCGTGCCTATTGTTGCGACGTTCCGGAAACGGCCTGGTCGAAGCCGTAGAGTTGTTGCATGAGCTTTTCGCAGACCCGTTCCTGCAATCGCATGTTGGGACCGGTCAGCATGTCCAGGGTTTGCCACAGGGACAACTCAGTGCTGATCGTGCGTTCCTCGTTCAGCTGCACGTTGACGGCATACTTGCTGAATCCGGACTCGAGCACGACCGCACAGTGATGCTCATCGCTTGCAACACCCCAGGAAACCAGTGACAGCACGAACGGGCTGGAAGGAGCAATCCTGAAACCCATCTGTTCGAGTTGTTCCCTGGCAATGGCCTTCATCTCATAGGGATTGAGAAAACATCCATGTGCGGCCTGGTTTTCCACTTCCAGCTCGACGGAATCCCGGTTTTTATCGAACAGGAGCAGGAGTTCGGGGTTCGAAGCCGCAAGGCCGTTGCTGCTGATCGCGATTGATATCAGCAGTGCAAAAATGATCGGGCAGTGCTTCATGGCAGGCCTCCTGTCTTGAAATTAGACAGCGAACCGGCTGAGGTTACTGCATTGCTGGATTGCCATACCCTGGGTGTGCATTTTTGCTTAGACTGCATATTGAGCGCCCGCTGCTTACGCCCGCACGGACGCTGTTTTGGAGATTTCAAGGGATACGGTCCATGTCGCATCAACTGCGCTTCACCCTGACACAGGCCTGGCGGCTATTTTTTTACGGCACCATCGGTGTCGTCCTCACCCTGATCGTTGTATTTGTGCTCTACCTCGACAACCGGGATGATCTCGATGCCTGGCACATGGCGGACCTGGACCAGGAATTTACCGAAGATTCCGATATTTCGAACTTCAGTGAATACCTGGCGCTGGAAGAGCGCCTGTTCGGCCAGCTCGATAAGCTGGTTTATGAGAAAACGGGCCCTGTCGGAAACGACCTCATCAACCGCTACAAGCGTGGCAGCCTGTCCGACCCGGAACGCTGGCCGCGTAACTGGAATCGCAGCTTCGAAATGCAGCAAGAAACCCCGCGGGCGTCGGTGCTTTTGCTGCATGGCCTCTCCGACTCGCCGTACAGCCTGCGCAGCCTCGCCGAGCGATTACATGAAAGTGGCTTACATGCGCTGGGGCTGCGTATCCCCGGCCACGGCACCGTCCCGTCCGGCCTGGTCAAAATACGCTGGCAGGATATGGCCGCCGCGGTGCGCCTGGCGGTACTTCACCTTGAAGAACAGAACGGCGACCGGCCCATCCACATCCTGGGCTATTCCAACGGGGCAGCACTGGCCATCGAGTACGCCCTGTCCACGCTGGACGACCCCGCCCTGCCCCGGATCGACAGCCTGGTACTCCTGTCACCCGAAATAGGCATTACCTCCGCCGCCGCGATGGCCATTTGGCAGGCACGCTTGGGACGGTTGCTCGGCCTGGATAAACTGGCCTGGAACGACATCCTGCCAGAGTACGAGCCCTTCAAATACGGCTCTTTTGCGGTTAACGCTGGTGACCTTTCCCACCGTCTTACCATGGAGATCCAGCGCCGAATCGGCAAACTGCAGGAAAGTGGAGAGATCGGCGCCATGCCCCCGGTACTGGCGTTTTCCTCCGTGGTGGATTCAACGGTGCTGGCCCCTGCACTGGTGAGCAACCTGTTCAATCGCCTGCCGGCAGGCGGGCATGAACTGGTTCTCTTCGACATCAATGCGCAGGCGGGGATCGAACCGCTGCTGAACTGGAGCCCGGACAAGATGCTCGACGCCCTGGGAGGTGCAGCCGACCGAACCTTCACACTGAGACTGGTGACCAACAAGACTCCGGGCAGCCGGGCCGTGGTCGAACAGACATGGAAGTCCGGAAAGGAGCCTGATGTTGTCAGGGATATCGGCCTGGAATGGCCAGCAGGCATCTATTCGCTCTCACACGTGGCGCTCCCCTTCGCCCCGGACGACCCGGTCTACGGTGGTGAACCGTCCGAGCCCAGCCCCGGTGTGCAGCTAGGCAACCTCGCCTGGCGGGGCGAAAAAGGCGTGTTGAAGGTTTCACCAACCGCCATGCTGCGGTTGCGCTGGAATCCCTTCTACTCCTACCTGGAAGAAGAAACGCTGGAATTTCTCGAGTTGGACACAGGGTCAGACTAGCCGCTCCCAAAAAAGGTACCGGATACATTTTTCACCATTAAATGTATCCGGCCCCATTTCCTTCAGCCTTACCCCTGTTGGCTTTGAAGGGTTTTAACAAAAGGGGCCGGATACATTTTTCGGCGTTAAATGTATCCGGCCCCTTTTTGTTGCCCCTTTTTGTTCTGGCGTACAATTGGTGCTTCAGGTTTTTGGATTTTTCTGGATTGGGGGGATATTGGCATGTTGATGCGCTCTTGCGTTCTTTTGGTTCTGCTTGCTGGTTGCAACTGGCAGCTGGCCCTGGCTGAGCTTTTTACTGCTGAACACCTGGTAAAACTGGACCGGGTGGGTGCGCCGGCCCTGTCGCCTGATGGTGAACAGGTGGTTTACGCGGTGCGGAAAACCGATATGGAGGCGGGCAAGGGCCGCTATGACCTGTGGCTGTCGCCGGTCGCGGGTGGAACGCCCCGGCAATTGACCCGGCACGAGGCGTCCGATAACGATCCGGCCTGGTCGGCTGATGGAGAATCCATTTATTTTCTCTCCACGCGCTCGGGTGCCTCGCAGGTCTGGCGCATCGACCTGGGTGGCGGCGAAGCAGTCCAGGTAAGCAATCTGCCGCTAGACGTGGGTACATTCCGCGTAACGGCAGACGGCAAAACACTGGTCGTTTCCCTGCAGACCTATATCGACTGTGACGACCTGGCCTGCACTGTGGCGAAGGACGAGGAATTGGCGGAGCAGCCCACCAGCGGAGTCATCTACGCCCAACTATTCATGCGTCACTGGGACCACTGGCTGAATGAAAAGCGCTCACGCCTGTTCGCAGTGCCGCTCGAAGACGGTATCGCCACCCCCGCTGAGCCGGTCCTGCTCACGGCCAGCGTGGACGCGGACGTTCCATCGCGTGTCTGGGGCGGCAAGGAGGAATACGCCCTGTCTGCAGACGGTAAGACGGTCTATTTCACCGCGCGCCTGCGTGATGCGATGGAACCTTACTCCACCAATTACGATATTTATTCTGCGGCGATGAACGGAAATGGCCAGGCCAGCAACCTGACCGAATCCAACCCGGCCTGGGACACCCAGCCACTGCTCAGTCCGGACGGTAAATACCTGGCTTACCTGGCCATGAGCCGCCCGGGTTTCGAAGCCGACCGCTACCGCATCATGCTCAGAAACCTGGAAAACGGCGAAACCCGTGAGCTGGCGCCCCACTGGGACCGCTCCCCCTCCTCGATCGCCTTTTCCAGGGACGGCGCCCTGGTCTATGCCAATGCACAGGACATGGGCAACAAGACCCTGTGGCGCTTCGACCTAAAAACAGGCGATGCAGAGAGAATCGTCGCCGAGGGCACCGTCAGCGCATTCGAGATCGCAGCAGACCACATCGTATATGCCGCCGACAGCCTCAAGTCGCCCAGCGAACTGTTCGTGCTGGACAGAAAGGGATCAAGGCAGATCACCCACTTTTCCGCGCCCCAACTGGAAGGCGTCACGATGGCTGAGTTCGAACAGTTTTCGTTCGCCGGCGCCGGTGGCGAAACCGTTTATGGCTACGTGATGAAACCCGCTGTTTTCGAACAAGGAAAGCAATACCCCATCGCCTTCCTTGTTCACGGCGGGCCACAAGGCAGCTTTGACAACCACTTCCACTACCGCTGGAACCCGCAGACCTATGCCGGCCAGGGTTTTGCAGCCGTCTTTATCGACTTCCACGGCTCCACCGGCTACGGACAGGCCTTTACCGACAGCATTTCCGGTGACTGGGGTGGCGCGCCCCTCAAAGACCTGCAGTTGGGACTGGCGGCCGCGATCGAAAAGTACGATTTCCTGGACGGCGAAAAAGCCTGTGCGCTGGGCGCTTCTTATGGCGGCTACATGATCAACTGGATCGCCGGGAACTGGCCCGACCGTTTCAATTGCCTGGTCAACCACGATGGCACCTTCGATTCACGCATGATGTATTACACGACCGAAGAGCTGTGGTTCCCCGAGTGGGAAAACGGCGGCCCGCACTACGCCAGGCCGGAGGAGTACGAGAAGTTCAACCCGGTGAACCACGTGCAGAACTGGCAAACGCCCATGCTGGTGATCCACGGCGAACTCGACTATCGCCTACCGGTAACCCAGGGTATCGCCACCTTCACCGCGCTGCAGCGCCGCAGCATCCCCAGCAAGTTCCTGTATTACCCGGACGAAAACCACTGGGTGCTGAATCCCCACAACTCGATCCAGTGGCACCGCGAAGTCAACCAGTGGCTGCACGAGCACATGAGCAGCTCCATGCCTGGAGAGGAAAAGAAATGAGCAAATCCATCCTGAGAACTGCAAGCACCCTGTTGCTGGCCACCGTTGCTTCCATTGCGGCCGCACAGCCGGCTCCGGCGACCTTGCGCGTGGACTACTACCACAGTGGCGACGCCGAATCGGAGATGTATAGCCTGCACCAGGTGGTGATCGAACCCCTGCCCTGGCCCGGCAACCCCGACAAGGCCATCGACACCCTGGGCCGCGGCCACTTCCTGTTCCAGGTGGAAGACCCGGAGAGCGGAAACGTCCTCTACTCGCGCGGCTATTCGTCCATTTTCCAGGAATGGCAGCACACCGGTGAAGCACGGGTGATGAACCGTACCTTCCACGAATCCGTGCGTTTCCCCATGCCGGACAAGCCCGTCTTGTTGCGCATCCTCAAGCGCAACGAACAGCAGGAATTCCAGAGCGCCTGGACCGTGGACATCGACGCGGGCGATATACTGACCGTGCGCGAGCATGCCCCGCCCCCTGCCCCGGTGCTGGACATCCGCGTCAGCGGCGACCCGGCAAGAAAAGTCGACGTGGTGATCCTGGGCGATGGCTACACGGACGATGAATCGGCAAAGTTTGAGGCGGACGCAAAGCGGTTGACGGAATACCTGTTCTCGGTAGAGCCGTTCAAGAGCCGAGCCTGCGACTTCAATGTACGCGCGATCAACCCGCCGGCATCGCTGTCAGGCACCAATCGGCCGTCCAATGGCACCTTTCGCCACAGCCCGTCCGGCACCACCTTTGACGCCTTCCGCGCGGAACGCTACATCCTGGCCTTCGATAACCCGGGTATGCGCAGCCTGATCCAGCACGCGCCTTATGAATTCGTCTTCATACTGGCCAATTCCGAGACTTATGGCGGTGGCGGCATTTACGGGCTCTACGCCACGGTAGCCGTGGGCAGCGGCTGGGCCAACTACGTATTCGTGCATGAGTTCGGGCACCACTTCGCGGCGCTGGCGGACGAGTACTACACCTCTGATGCCGTTTACGAAGCGTCGCAACAGCGCAGCGAACCCTGGGAACCCAATGTCACCGCCATGCACGATCCTGAAACCCTGAAATGGAAACAACGGGTGAGCCCGGACACGGCGCTGCCGACAGCGTGGCCAAAAACAGAGTTCGAGGCCTTCCAGCGGGATAACCAGGCACGCCGCCGGCAGTTGCGGGCGGAAAACCGGCCCGAGTCCGAGATGAACCAGCTATTCCAGGAAGAGCAGGATTTCGTAAAACAGCTGTTCTCAGAATATCCGCAAAGCAACACCGTGGTGGGCGCTTTCGAGGGCGCCAACTACGCCGCAACGGGCTATTACCGTTCGGAAATGAACTGCATGATGTTCACCCGTCACAACGCATTCTGCAGGGTGTGCAGCGACGCCATCGAGGAGGTCATCGACCTCTATGCCGATTGATGACACCAGTTTGTCACACTTTGGTGACAGTTTCTGTCGCATAGGGTGACAAAAATTAGCCAAAACTGCGCAGTTTACGGTTCTGCGCAGTTTTGGCTAAAACTAAACTTATGTTTTAACTCGAATTAGTTTACAACCCTTCTGTGGCATGCTTTTTGCATCTAGTAAGCCGTACGACTGGTTGTGTGGTAGCAGCCAGGTGGAAGAAACGGGGCCCGTTCCTCTCTGATGCCCAGCCGGCGCCCCGTGTTCTTCCGGCACCCAAATACTCGCCACCTGCAACTGTGCATTCTGATCAGTTGCATACTAAGAATAAAAAGACCCGTTCAAGCGGGTTTTTTTATGCCTGTTTACTTTGCAGACCAGCCTGTTTGATAATCCCGCTGTTCGTTCGCAACAAGACAGAATCCTTGAGAGCCTACCGCTTCCCATTGCTCTACCTCCTGCTTGCCTTGAGCGGCCCCCTTGCTGCCGAGGGAGCTGTATACCCGTCCCTGGACTTCGGCGGCCTGGTATTCGGCGATATCTATTACGTTCCCAGCAACCACCTGGAATCAGGCGACGGTGCGACGGGGCTGGTCATGAGGCGTGCTTACCTGACCCTGGATGTCGATTTCAGTGAACGCTGGTTTGCGCGGGTGCGCGGTGAAGCCAACCAGGACGGAACCTTTGAAACTTACGAATTCACCAGCCAGTTCAAGGATCTTTACCTGGGCGTGAACATGGGCCGCCAGCAGTTGCTTGCAGGCCTGACCTCGACGCCGACCTTCGATCTAATTGAAAAAATCTGGGGCGCCCGTTACCTGATGAGGACCCCGATGGACCTTCAAGGTGTCGCAAGCCGCGACACCGGCCTGTCCGTGCAAGGTCCATTGAATGCTTCAGGCAGCCTTTCCTACCGGGCCATGTGGGGTGCCCCGCTTGATTTCAGTAACGATGGCAACCCGAACAGCCGCCTGATGGGTGCGCTCAACTGGTCACCTGGAAAACACTGGACCCTTGACCTGTACATGGACACTGAATCGCGCGAAAACCAGCAGGACTGGAACACGTGGCAGGTCTTCGCGGGATTCCAGAATGAACGGTTGCGCTGGGGTGTGCAGTTTTCCAAACAAGATCGCAAGGATAATCCGTCGATCGAACTGGCTTCGGCCTTTATCGTCGCCAGCCTGAACGAACGCAGCAGCGTGATTGGGCGTATCGACCGGCTTTTCGAGCCCAGCCCAAGGGGCAACGGCATTGCCTACATCCCCTTCGACCCGTCCGCGCCGGCCACGATGTTCGTCGGCGCTTACGAGTACGATCTCACGCAAGACCTGACCCTGGCGCCCAATTTCATCGTGATCGACTACGACCGTAACGACGCGGGCCAGCGACCCGAGACAGACGTCCATCTCAGGCTGACGGCCTACTTCAGGTTTTAGGGCGCTTTGCCTACAGGTTGATCGTTTCGACGTAGCCGGAAGAGCGGATTCGGCGTGCGGTAAAAGCGAGCACCACCATGGACAGGCCGCTCAGCAGCAGGTCGATGCCGATAAATACGCCGATGACCCAGGCGCCAGCCACCGGCCACTGGCTCCACAGCAGGTAGACAAAAAACAGTGAAACCAGTCCACTGAGCAACAACCAGATCCAGCCGGACGCCGACCTGAAACGCCACGCGGTGGTGACCTTCCAAAGCCCGTTGACCAGGAAGAAAAGCATCAGCAGCACCATCAGGAAGCCGGAACCGATCTCGGGGTTACGCCAGACCATCACGCCCAGGCCGACGATGACCGCGCCAAGCAGCGCAGAGACGATCCGGTCTGCACCACCCGGCGAACGGAACGACTGGATCAATTGTGCCACCCCGGTAATGATCAGCACGGCGGCCACGGCCATGATGACAAACTCACCTGCCGCCATCGGTGAAGCCAACAACAGGATGCCAAAAATGACCAGGATAATTCCCGTCAACATCAGTGCCTTACTGCCCATTCTTGCACCGCTATTCATCGATTAACCCTCCGGGGATATTCTGTGCTTTGGAATGATGTCCAGTATAATGCAAAGTTTCGCCAATGACTGACATAAGCCTGCTATGCGGATGAGATCAAAAGAATTTTTTGTCGGCATCACCGTGCTGCTATGCGCACCCGGGCTGCTTGGCTGGGGCCAGGAAGGTCACCGTGTGATCGGCCAGGCCGCTTACCAAATGCTGGACGACAAGGCCAGGCAGGAAGTTGCCATCCTGCTCGGCAAGCCGGCTGCCGGCGACATCAGCGAAGCGATTGCAGAGGCCTGCAACTGGCCCGATGCCATTCGCGAACAAGCCGAGTGGAACTGGAGCGGCCCGCTGCATTACGTCAATATCCCGCGCAGCACAGGCGAATACGACCGCGAACGCGATTGCCCGGAAGGCCGCTGCGTGACCGAAGGCATCCTGCATTTTTCCAACCAGCTGAGCTACGACGGCCTGCCGCCCGAAAAACGCTGGCAAGCCTTTGCCTTCGTCTGCCACCTGGTCGGCGATCTGCACCAGCCCCTGCATGCAGGTTTCAGGGACGACCGGGGCGGCAACACGGTCAACATCGAGTACCAGGGAGAAGAATGGAACCTGCACCAATTCTGGGACGGTGTCGTGGTGCGCGAGCGGCTGCAGGATGAGCGCCCGTTGATTGACCAACTGGTGCTCGCCGGGGGGATGGAAGCCGGCCGGGACTGGAGCCCGGCCGAGGTAAAAACCTGGACCGAGGAGTCGCACGCCCTGGCCGTCAGCAAGGCCTATCCCGGGCAAAGGGTAATCGACCAGGCTTTTGCGAACCAGACCTGGGACATCACGATCGAACGCTGG